>JAQCLE010000155.1 GCA_027592755.1 Bacteroidota bacterium
CCTCAAAGGTTTGAACTTTTTCCGCTATTTTATCCGTTTTTTGAAATTAGACTTTCGGATAGTTGTGAGCTGCTTACGGTTTCCATTACCGTAACTCCGGTTATTAACTTTTTGTCAATGAGTATTCCAACAATTTCTTTTGATTGACTTGGTTCTTTGGTTATTATATGTAGTTGTATCATGACCTAACTTTTCTCTGTTTTTCTGAAATCTGGGTTGAATAATAGAGCTAACTGAAAATACCATTTACTGTTATCATTTACCTGTTGATAAAGCATTCCCATCTGCACACCAACAGTCTTGTCAACCTGATACCCCAATGCTCCGTAGAGACGGTTACGGTCGAAAAACACCTGTTTTGGATTCACAAAAATTTCATCGTACAAACCCAAGAATACGGTTCCTTTTTCGATTTTAGGCTTATTAAAGGGTACAAATAACATCAGGCGATACCGAAAACGGCCTCGATAATCATTGTCAGCCCACCGTTGCTCTATCCGATAACGGTGCTCAAATTTCACCCTACCAATGTTATTGGTTAAAATGAATTGCTGCCAAATGCGGTGTTCTCTCGATTCTGGTTTTGTTTGCTCACTTTCAAATTGATGGTTTGCGATGTAGGCATAGCCAGTTGATAAGAAAGCTTTATCAGTAAAGTGATAATTCAACCCTGTTCTCAACAACAACTGTTCGATGTTTGATGGTGACAAGGTATGGTTGCGATATTGTACCTCGGAATGAATACTGAATTTATTGCTCACCCTGTTCAATCCGAAATACATTATCCAGTTGCCTGTATCATCATTTTGTGCCGCAAGGGGCAACGATAAGGCAAGTACCATCAGAATAATCCAAAAGACATTTGAAATTAGTTTCAGGGAACGATGGAGAGGTTTCATCAATAACTGTTGTAGCTAATATTGAATGTGTACCGTAGAAAGAAAAATCTCTTCCATATAATAAATGATCATTGGATTATAGGCATTTGAATTTTACTTCACCTGTTTCAATCGAATACATACCCCCAACTAAACCGACTTCACCGCCATGTAGCATTTCTTTAAGCACGGGACTTTGCTCTTCAAGTTGTTTCATCGCTATTTCTATATTTTTATCGGCAACCCTTTGTACAAAATCTTTATTATTTGAAGATCTGTCACCCGTTTCGTCTACGGCATTTACGGCTGGACCAATACGATGAAGTAGTTTTGTTAAGTTGCCTAATTGCACATTATCACATGCGCCTTTAATCGCTCCGCAATTGCTGTGCCCCAAAATAACAATAAGCTTAGATCCGGCTATTTTACAAGCAAATTCAATACTTCCTAATATGTCATCGTTGATGAAGTTACCGGCAATTCTAATACTGAAAATATCTCCTAATCCTTGGTCGAAAATAAGTTCCGCAGGCACACGTGAATCTATACAACTCAGTATTACGGCAAAGGGAAATTGACCTTCGCTGGTTTCGTTGACTTGTTGTAATAAATTACGGTTAGCCTTCAGATTATTCATAAACCTGTCATTTCCTTCTTTCAATATTTCAAGTGCCAACTGTGGCGTTAGGGCCATTTGAGTTTCTTTAGTATGTGTTCTCATTGTTAAATGCTTAATTAATCTTTAAATGGTGAGTAGAGTGAACGTTAGAAGGTATAATGAATTAAGTTTCACATTCTGGACGGCCTATGAATAGATCTATCCGATTTGTGGTTAAAAAAATTGAAAAATTGGATAAAAGATTAGCTTTTAGGCTGGGGAGGAAGGGTATATTTTTCCAGAAAGATTAACCTATAAAAAGCATTCAGGGTGTCGTTATTCTTAGTAAAAATAAAAGTAAATGAAATATTTGAGTGTAAGCAGGCCAAGAATTCATCAACATCCCTCTCATTGACCTTTTTCTCCTTTTGTTCTGACTCTGCATCACTTTCTTCTGTGAGCTCAACCTTATTTTTGTCATAACAATCAAAATATTGGGGCAAGTTTCCAATAGTAATATAAATACATATAAATAGCAGGAAACTTGTTTTTAGAATTGCATCAATAGAAATGTCTTTTATGACTGTCATTTTATAGCTTTGGAGACCATTTCTAAATAGAATTCCGTGATAGAATTTTCACCTTTAACTACATCTGTAAGCCTCGGCAGATGTTTGACAAAATATCGCTGAAAGTGTGCTCCTTCAATAACCGTAGAAACCAGCATATGTGGATATTTATAATCGGGATTGATCTCTAAAATAATATCACTTACCCTTGCAACCAGTTGTTTGTAGCCGGCAAAAATACCTTCATTGTTTTCCTGGTCCACCTCTTTTGTTAAATAACTCTTTGGTGATTCTGTAATGACAATTTGATTCAGTTTTACTTCATTTACATGCGAAAAACTACTATCCTCTTCAATAAGCTCTGTTAGTAATACCACTGCTCTTTCTAATCGATTTTGTGGAGAGTTGATATTGGTTAAACTGAAATACAACCTGTATTCCATCCAACTCCAATACCATGAAGTTAGATACAGCAGTAGTTTATGTTTGTTTTCAAAGTATCGATAGATTGAGCTTTCCGGTGACCCAATTCGACCGCCAAGTTTTTTAAATGTGAATGCCTCAAATCCTATTTCTGCAATAAGCTCAATACCATGTTCCACAATGTCTTTTCCCAGATTAGAGGATTCTGGATCTTTCAAAAAGACTTTGGGATTGACTTTAATCTTTATCTGTACCGGAAGTTGAATCACAATTATACTTAGTACAATGTTTATTCTTAAAATTAATAGTATTACTATTAATTAAAAAAAAATTGTTTCCTTATTGTGTGATAGGGAGAAATTAATGCCATATTTTAATATTAAAATATCAAATGGAAAAGTCAGTTCCGTGGGAACAAGGAAATATTAAAAAAGAGATGTTAAGCGATGCCGAAAGAACAGATCAGTTTTCAAAACTAAAGATCACAATAACCCGATTATTTAAGGATATTATTTTTATTTCATTGGGTATTCTTGCTGCTGGTTTTGGGCTGAAAGGCTTCCTACTGCCAAATGAGTTTATTGATGGTGGAGTAACGGGTATTTCACTTTTAATCGAAGCAACGACAGACTATCCTTTATCAATTCTTATTGTAATTATCAACGTTCCCTTCATTATCCTTGGGTATTTTCAAATAGGTAAATCATTCGCTGTCAAAAGTATCATTGCAATTATAGGACTGGCATTTGCCCTTGAAGGAATTGATTACCCAATAATCACATCCGACAGGCTATTGGTAGCTGTATTTGGTGGATTTTTTCTTGGTGCCGGAATTGGGCTTTCTGTTCGCGGTGGCGGAGTCCTAGACGGCACAGAAGTCCTTGCCATTTATCTCGGTAGAAAGACTGGGTTAACTATTGGTGATCTCATACTTGCTTTCAATATTGTTATTTTTTCTACTGCAGCTTATCTCCTTTCAATAGAAACAGCCTTGTATTCCATTCTGACATATCTCACAGCATCCAAAACGGTAGATTTCGTTATTGAAGGGGTGGAAGAGTACATAGGAGTAACTATTATCTCCCCACTTAGTGAAGATGTCAGAATTATGATAATCGAAAGGATGGGGAGGGGAGTAACTATTTACGATGGGAAAAGAGGATTTGGTAAACGGGGTGACAACCTAAACAGAACGGATATAATTTACACGGTGATCACTCGACTTGAACTCAATAAATTGCAAACTGAAATTCAGAAAATTGACCAGAAGGCCTTTATAGTAATGAACAGTGTAAAAGACCTGAAAGGTGGTATGATTAAAAAGAGGCAGTTTAAAGAGAAATAAAAATTTTTAGGCGTAACAGATACAAAGAAGGATAAAGTTAATCTTCAATTGGAGACAACAACTCAAAGCAAAGTGATTGGTTAGGCGATGAATAATTGAAGATTCTGGCTACCTTGATGGTATCTTAAAGCTTAGAGGTCAATTGGTTGTAATTAATTAGTGAACTAAAGGGTAATTTCAATGAATAATAGAAGACTGAAGATTGGTCACATACCTACTGACAAGTTGGTCGTTATGGTGGATGTTTCCAGACGTGAGTACAACAAGCAACTATTAAGTCTGAGAAATCTTCAAAAAAGTGGATCAACTGAATTGGGAGACCAAGAAAAGGCTGTACAGTTATGGAGGAAAAGGTATAGTGTTTCATTTACTGAACTCACTCGCCGCGTAAATGATCAATTCAAATCGATGGACCCAAATTAAACTGGAAGGAATGTGCCGGAATCTTAAAGTGAGAGGTTGGATTCGATGACTGACCATCGAATTCAAACATTTCGACTGGTTGATTCATAGGCTTATTCCCAGAATCAACAAAAGTATGATCAAATTCGAATTTTAACTTGTTCCTTCCCACATCTTTTCTTCCTCCTTTGGATCTTCAAATAGGAGAGTTTCGATATGTTCCTTTTTAAAAAAACGACTTGCGAACATTCTGATTGGCACTAATGCAGCAATCATTAAAGGAAATAAAATTCCGATAACTGAGGTTTTAAGTATCCATAAAACCGCAAAACAGAGAAATTGTATCACTGTGAACTTGTGAATGACCATATGTGGAACAGTTTTCACATAATGTGTTTCAGGATAAAACTTAGGATCAGTTACCCATAGCATCATTCGATCATAAAACTGATTGCCTCCTAGCGAAGCAAGTCCCATATAAAAGAACAGCCCAAAAAGAACTGCCATTGGGATAAGGGCAAAATAGGTAAGGAATAGCAAGGACGTTGCAATGAGTGAATGGATAAAAAGGCCTGACAAACGTGTTTCTCTTACAGATACAATTTTCTCTTTCTTTTGTCCTCCCGCATCCACGACTTTAACATTTGCCAGACTTCGGACGTGGTTAAGCGAATGAACAGTTGCAGCTACAATCCAGGGTAACGCAAATAGGGAAGCAATCAAAACAATCAATGAAACAATGGCCAGGTCAAGATGATAACCCATCCCTTTCTTTAGTTTATTGTCTGGTGAATTTACAAGTCTTGTAGTAATGTTTTGATCCAGAAAAAGAAGGATTGTTGCAAGGATTGCCGGCCCAATTGAGCCAAAAATTACCCATGTAGGAACGTTGAAAATATCTACCAACCAAGGTCTACCGGCTGTCGTACCTAATTGATCCGGTACTACCGGTCTACTCAACTCAATTTCCGGAAAACGGAGTGCAAACATCGTCATTGCCAGAATGGCTATTGATGGGCCAAAGTCAGTAAGAAATTCACGAAAACCATGCCTTAAAAACGGTGTATTAACTGAGTTCTTTAAGATTTTGGAAATTAAAAAAGTGCCTAAGGCCAGAATGAGGGTAAGAAACCCGCTTGACAACCCAAACCCCTCCGGTCCGAAGGCGCTTGAGGTATCCTTAACAGCCTCGACAATGAAAATAACGGAAATCAGAGCCGCAAATATTTCATCTGTAAATCTTGTAAAATAACCCATCAACGCGCTAGCATCGGTAAATGCAAGTACCAACAGAAAAACACCAGACCAAATACCAACCCAGGCATAAGTAGCCAGAAACGGAATATTCAGTTGAAGACAGGTTACATACAACAAGCCTGTAAAAATCGTTATGGGCCCTGTACCCCCTAGAATGGTTAATGGCTGTCCTGAGAAAAGTGCAAATAGAATCCCACCGGCAGCCGTTACAATAAGCATTTCTATCACCCCAATTTGATTGCCGGTTAATACCCCGGTTAAGGCACCGAAAGCTATGGCATTTGCCAATGCTGCGAAATATAGAAAAATAGTCGTTCCAAATGTTTTGGAATTCAACCCATCTTTAAAATCGCTTTTGTAGTGAGGAGCTCGTCTCCTGATGTCATCCATGAATCCACCAAAAGGTCGACCGGTCCACTCCAGACCTTCAATAATTTCTAACTTTGCCATATGTTTTTATGCCTCGTATTTATGGGATTACTAATTACTCATAATGGAATCATTATTAGCCGAAAAAATAGCTTATAATGACTACAAATACTAACTATAATAATAGATTTACCTGTTGTGTGAATTATATTTTGAGATGAATATAGGTTAAAAAATGAGTGCATCTGCTTGATAATGA
>JAQCLE010000156.1 GCA_027592755.1 Bacteroidota bacterium
TCACTAAGCTCCAGCTTAGTAGTCGAATAATCAAACCCTGTTCTCGTCATGACTGCGTCCCAAAGCTTCGGGAGCAGACATCTCACGTCATCGGCTCTATTCCTGGTGGATTCCCCGATCCCGCCGATTTTGGCGGACAAGCCCGCCAGTTTGTCGGGGAGGCAAGTCGGGGAATGACCCACAGCAGTCGCTAAGCTCTTGCTTAGTGACTGAATCCAAAGGCTAAATGAGATGTTAACAACATTCACTAAGCTCCAGCTTAGTAGTCGAATAATCAAACCCTGTTCTCGTCATGACTGCGTCCCAAAGCTTTGGGAGCAGACATCTCACGTCATCGGCTCTATTCCTGGTGGATTCCCCGATCCCACCGATTTTGGCTGACAAGCCAGCCAGCTTGTCTGGCAGGCAAGCTGGGGAATGACATTTGGGTGGTCTATGGAAGTTGGGTGGTTGATCTATGCAAATAAAAGGATCGAGATGGAAGGGATTGCCTAATTCGCCTCCACCCACTGCCTCGCATTGATAAAGGCCTCAATCCATGGACTCACTTCATCCTTGCGGTCTTTGGGGTAATGTGCCCAGTTCCAGGGATAGAGGGAACGCTCCAGGTGCGGCATGATGGCCACATGACGCCCGTCTTTTGATTGTAATGCAGCAACGGCATAATCAGAACCGTTGGGATTGCCGGGATATTCAGGGAAAGAGAATTTGGCGATAATGCTCCAATCAGTTTCAGGTTTGTTGAGTTGGAAACGGCCTTCACCATGCGCCAGCCAGATCCCCAACCTCGATCCGGAGAGGGAGTTGAACATCACTGAATCGTTTTCCTGGATATCGACATTCACGAAGGCACATTCGAATTTACCAGAGCTATTGAATTGCATTTTTGGGTGCTTCTCACCCATCTCGGGGTAAACAAGCCCCAATTCCATCATCAGCTGGCAGCCATTGCAGACACCAAGGCTTAGGGTATCGGTTCGTTTGTAGAAGTTCTCCAGGGCAGTGCGGGCATTCTCATTGTATTTAAATCCTCCGGCCCAGCCTTTGGCGGACCCCAGTACATCGGAATTAGAGAAACCTCCAGTGAAGACAATCACATTCACTTCCTCGATATTTTCCCTGCCACTCATCAGGTCGGTCATGTGTACATCTTTCACATCAAAACCAGCCAGGTGCAGGCAATAAGCCATTTCACGGTCACTGTTGATACCTTTTTCACGGATGATAGCCGCTTTTAGGCCGCTGTCAGCTTTCCGCTCTATGTCAATTCCCAGATCAGCGAATTTGCCCGTAAAGTTTTTAGGAAATTGATAGGAGAGGGGCTGTGATTTGTAATTTCTGTACCGCTTTTCCGCATGGTTAGGGTCTCTCTGGTTTTGATCAAATTGGAAAGAAGTGTGAAACCAGGTGTCCCGCGCTTCATCTAAATCAAATTCTAATTCCGCTGCCGCTTTCTTTATTAATAGTAGACGTTCTGTGATAGGTGAACCAATGTTGATTGAGTCTATGCCCTCTTTCATCAGTAAGTCTATAATTCCATCTTTTTCGTTCACCTGGAGAATGATCCCCGGGTTTTCACTGAAAAGAATTCTTACCAGGTCTTTTTCCGCAATTGCGGAGAGGTCAATATTAAGTCCGCCAGCAACATTTCCGAAGGTCATCTCTGCTAAACAGGTAATCATTCCACCAGCGGAAATATCATGTCCGGAAAGAATTTTACCTTCATTAATCAGTTGCTGGACAGCTCCGAATGCTTTGGTAAAATAGGTCGCCTCAACAACATCAGGTACTTTGGTGCCAATGGTATTCATCGATTGTGCAAAGCTTGATCCACCCAGTTCATAACCGTTCTTCGATAAATTAAGGTAGAGCAGCACAGTTCCCTCCACATTTCGAATGACAGGTTCCACAATGCTGCTCACGTCTGAAATTTCTCCGACGCTTGAGATGATTACTGTTCCCGGCGAATAAACTGTCTTTCCATCCGGATACTTTTGAGTCATCGAAAGGGAATCTTTACCCGTAGGAATATTAACGCCAAGCTCGCAGACGAAATCACTGACTGCCTTAACGGCAGTGTATAACCGGGCATTCTCACCCGGATTTTTGGCTGGCCACATCCAGTTAGCACTTAGAGAAACGCCCGTCAATCCGTGAGTAAGGGGAGCCCAGATGAGGTTGGTTAATGTCTCAGCAATAGCAAGTCTTGAACCAGCTGCCGGATCGATAAGTGCAGCGATAGGGGCATGACCTATGGAGGTAGCTACACCAACTTTAGACTTATAATCAAGTAATGTTGCCGCTACATTATTCAGTGGTACCTGAATTTCACCGGTGGTTTGCTGCTTCGCCACCTTACCTGATACACAGCGGTCTACCTTATTGGTTAACCAGTCTTTGCATGCTACAGCCTCAAGCTGCAAAACCTGGTTGAAGTATTCCTTTATCCCGGCTGGATCGTAACTGAGGTCATGAAATGCCGGGGGCACATTCTTATCCTCAAGGATCGTTTTGGGAGATGAACCAAAAAGGTGCTTTAGGTCAAGATCAAAAGGTGCTTTGCCATTTTTTGAGCCAACGAACTTCAACCTGTTGTCTCCGGTTGCATGGCCTACATGATAAAAAGGTGCCCGCTCACGGTCTGAGACGCGTTTCAAATAGTCGAGGTCCTTTTCTTTGATAACCAAACCCATGCGCTCCTGGCTTTCGTTACTCATCAATTCCTTATCTGAAAGGGTAGGGTCGCCAAGGGGCAATTTTGAAACGTGAATCTCGCCTCCAGATTCTTCCACTAATTCGGACAGGCAATTGAGGTGTCCACCGGCACCGTGATCGTGAATGGAGATGATTGGGTTCTCATCCAGTTCTGTCATGGCTCTTACGGCATTAGCCACCCGCTTTTCCATTTCGGGATTGGATCTTTGAACGGCATTCAATTCAATGGCATTTGCAAATTCGCCAGTTGCTACTGAAGACACCGCACCACCGCCCATTCCAATGCGGTAATTGTCACCGCCCAGCACCACGATCTGATCACCCCTTTCAACTTTCTTTTTGATGCTCTGATCTTTCTTTCCAAAACCAACGCCACCGGCCAGCATGATCACCTTGTCGAAAGCATGGGTTTTGCCATTTTCCGAATGTTCAAATGTCAGTAGGCTTCCACAGATAAGCGGTTGCCCGAATTTATTCCCATAATCACTGGCACCATTAGAGGCCTTGATCAAAATCTCGAGTGGCGTTTGATACAGCCATGGGCGGCTGGGGACCTTTTGTTCCCAGGTCTTGTCATTGTCCATCCGGGAATAGGGGGTCATGTAAACTGCGGAACCCACCAGTGGAAAGCTCCCCTGGCCACCGGCTAGTCTGTCTCGAATTTCACCTCCGGAACCCGTAGCAGCCCCATTGAATGGCTCAACCGTAGTCGGAAAGTTGTGCGTTTCGGCTTTCAGTGAAATGACTGAATCAAAATCCTTCTTTTCGAAATAATCGGGCTTGTCTTGTGTTTTGGGAGCAAACTGCTCCACCCTTGGCCCTTCAATGAAGGCCACATTATCTTTATAAGCCGATACCAGGAGCCCGGGATGCTCTTTGGAGGTCTTTTTAATCAGTTGAAAAAGGGTCTCTTTCTTTTCATCGCCATCAACAATAAACTGACCATTGAATATCTTATGCCTGCAGTGTTCAGAATTAACCTGTGAAAACCCGAAAACTTCACTATCGGTAAGCTTACGGTTAATTTCCTTACTGACACCTTGCAGGTACTCGATTTCCTCCTCATTTAAAGCGAGTCCTTCCTTTTGGTTGTAAGCACCGATATTATCAATTTCAATTATCGGATCGGGTTCATGAACGATCGTAAAAATGTGCTGATCAATGTCATCATATTTAACCTGGAGCATGTGATCATAATCCCCACCATTATATTTCACCAGTTCTTCAATTCGTGAAATACCCGTAATTCCCATGTTTTGGGAAATCTCAACGGCATTGGTACTCCAGGGAGTGATCATTTCTTTGCGAGGGCCCAGGTAGCTTCCTTTTAGTGATTCTTGAACAAGATACTTCGCATTACCAAACAGCCAGCTAAGCTTCTCGATGTCAATAGGAGGCATTGATTGGGACACTTCAACAGCGTAAATTGTTGATGGTTCCCGCTCAAAAAATATGATCATAGGGGGGTGTTTTATACGGGCAAAAGTAGAAGTTTTTTATAAATAGCCTTTTTGCTCAAAAAACATAATTTGTTATTTGGCCGGATTATTCAACGTCATCGAAATCCTAAGAATTTTGATTGCATAAATAGCTTATTCGAAAGAACGAATAAATCTTAATGGTCACCGTCAGCCCAACTAAAGGTATCCGGGGAAGCAGACCTTACAGCCCTGTCAAAAGATTTTGGAAGTTCGGGTTTCAAAAGGTCACCATTCTTCAGAAATTCATATATTTCACCATAATGTTTTATTTGTGTAGCATCAGTTCTACGCATGCGGTGCCAATACCTTAGATCAGAGGTTTTTGATAATCCCATGGCACCCAGGATCTCCGCAACGCTTTTAACAGTTTCTTGTTGATAGGACATCACCCGATAGGATTTGTCACTCACGACAAGTCCCTCATACAAAGTTGGATCCTGTGTAGCCACACCTGTTGGACAGCGATTAGTATTGCAGGTAATCGCCTGTATACATCCGAGTGCCATCATCATTGCCCTTGCAGAATTGCATAAATCAGCACCAATGGCAATGTTTTTAATTACATCAAAACCGGAAATAATTTTCGCGCTTGAAATGAGTCTAACTTTATCTTTAAGAGCAAATCCAACCAGTGCATTTCTGGCAAAAATTAAAGCCTCAGTAAGGGGTGCTCCAATGTGATTTGAGAATTCAAGAGGAGCTGCACCGGTACCACCCTCGCCGCCGTCAATGACAATGTAGTCTGGACAGATTCCTGATTTTAGCATCGCTTTACACATGCTGAGAAATTCCCTTCTCTTTCCGATGCACAATTTGATACCAATTGGCTTTCCACCGCTCAACTCTCTGAGTTGACCAACAAACTCCATCATTTCCAAAGGCGTGCTAAATGCGCTGTGGGCCGGCGGAGAAACCACATCCTTGTCAAATCCTACATTTCTTATTTCGGCAATTTCTTTTGTAATTTTCGCTGCTGGAAGAATGCCGCCATGCCCAGGTTTAGCTCCCTGGGACAGTTTGATCTCCACCATCTTCACATTTTCAATTCTGGACCTCTCTTTAAAAAGTTCGCTGTCAAATGTTCCATTCGATTTCCGGGCTCCAAAATATCCTGTACCGATTTGCCATACCAGATCACCACCATGTTTGAGGTGGTGTGGACTTAATCCGCCCTCACCAGTGTTATGGGAAAAGCCACCCATCTTAGCTCCAGAATTCAGAGCTTGTATAGCATTTTTACTCAATGCCCCATAACTCATGGCAGAGACATTCAAAATGCTTGCAGAATAGGGTTGTTTACAATCAGCTCCGCCAATGATTACCCGTAGGCTCTCGGGATTAACATGTACAGGTTTGAGTGAGTGATTTACCCATTCATAACCGTCTTCGTAAACATTCGTTTGGGTACCGAAGGGCAACGTATCCAATTGGTTTTTGGCTCGCTGGTAAACCAACGTTCTCATCTCTCTAGAAAAAGGGACGCCGTCGGAGTTGGATTCAATGAAGTATTGATTGATTTCAGGGCGGATTGTCTCAAGCATATATCTAAAATGACCCAACAGTGGAAAGTTCTTGAGAATAGCTCTTTTCTTTTGAAGAATATCTGAAATACCAATAAGGACAAGAGGGCCGACCACCACATAGGCCCATAAAATGTAGATCCAAAACAGACTGACAATGGCGATGGCAGCTATCAATAAAGAGGATACGATCAGGAATAGTTTTCTCATTGTTTGGTTTATATTTCAGCGCATTAGTGGCCATTAAAAATATTTAAAACGTTCTTTGAAGTCTTGATTTACAAGGGTTTAGGCTCTTAA
>JAQCLE010000157.1 GCA_027592755.1 Bacteroidota bacterium
ATTGCCCTTGCCGTGAATAATACGCAGTTCATTGATGCCCAATAGGAGGGCTTCATCAATGAATGAATCCCACGCCCTTGTTGGTGTTGTGTGCAGCCCTGCACACCTGGTCACCAACAAGTTAAAAAGACAGGATAACAGGTGATTGGATAAATTTAAACCCAGAATTGTCATTAGGCAAAACCTCTAATGACCGCCATTAGAGGTTTGTTGAGTTAACTTATTGACATTTAATTGATTAAGATTGATTTTTTAGTTCAGAATGACCATTATTGGTTGTACTTTTTTCTTACATGCCGATGGACTTAAAATTAGCCTTTACCAACAAAGAAATTACCCCTTGGAGCGGGATGGTTTTATGAAGAAATTACTGGATCAAACCGGTATTCTCACCAAACTGATAGCCTGTGATCTTCCCGAACAGGGATCTAATCGAGGGTATGGTCCCATTCAATTACTTACAAGTTTCATGGTGAGTGTTTGGTGTGGAGCCAACCGGTTTGATCACCTTGAAGTGAGTCGTTTTGACGATGTACTGCGCAGGATATTTGGGTTTAAAAAAATGGCTGGCCATAAGGCTTACCAACGCTACTTTCAGAAGTTTACCATAGCGATCAATCAACAGGTATTCACCAAGCTGAGCCAATGGTTTTTCCATCAGGTCAAGTTGGACAATTACACACTCGATGTGGACTCTACAGTACTGACCCGTTAGGGAACACAACAAGGGGCTGTCAGGGGCTACAATCCTCAAAAGCCAGGGAGGAATTCTCACCATCCTTTACTGGCCTTTGTTGACCAATGCAAGATGATTGCCAACTTTTGGCTTAGGAGCGGGAATGCTTATACGACCAACAATTTTTTGTCTTTCTTACAGGATACCATAGATAGACTGAAAGAAAAAAAGGTGAGTTTACTACGTGCAGATAGTGGCTTTTATGGAAAAGAAATCTTTGATTTCGTGGAACAGAAGGACATTAACTACATCATTGTGGCACGCCATTACAGTACGATACAAAGAAAAGTGGCAGCTCTGAAGGATTGGTGGACTCTTGAGGATGGCCTGCAAATCACAGAGACCACTTATCAAAGCGATACATGGGCCGAGCCAAGACGGTTGGTAGTAGTCAGACAGCAAATCAAGAAAAGACCCAAAGCCACAGGTAAACAACTCAAGCTCTTCAAGGAGGAATGAAATCTATCAAAACTATCGTTGCAGTTGCTTTATCACCAACCTTGACCTTTCCCCTCACATGGTTTGGACCATGTACAGAGGCAGGGCAGATTGTGAGAACCGAATCAAAGAAATCAAGAGGATTTTGGGTTTGATAACTTCAACATGCAGGACTTTGCAGCCACTGAAGCAGCTCTGAATTTCGTAGTGGTTGCCTACAATCTGATGAGCCTTTTCAAGCAAGCAGTTTTGCGTTCAGACAAACTACATCAACTCAAAACGCTACGGTACAAAATCTTTGCAATCGGTGGATATATCACACGATCAGGTAATCAAAAACTACTCAATCTCTCTCTGGGTCTGAAAAGAAGAAAATGGATCGAGGGTATATGGAAGGAATCCTCCAAATTTTAGCAGGCCTTTCGTGCCCACTTAAAATCTCTAATGACAATTCTGGGTTAAGTATTAATAACCAAAGGTGATTTCCGTTCAAAATAAAATCAAATAGAAAATACATTTTTTGTTACTGAGCTACTCAAGCTTATCAAATCTAAAAATTACTTTTTTAGCAGACTGTTAACGGAAAATTCAGATTCAGCATAGAGAGGCTGCCCGTCAGAGGTCATTCCATTGATTTCTACTTTATAGTTCCCCGTGTCATCGCCGGTATAGAATTCCACCTGAGCGCCGCTTCCATTTTCTATGGTAATATTAGGTTGCCATAGGAGAGTATTTCGAAAATCAGGTGTTCTTTGGTGTCTATGTTCATCCTGGCCATAGTCGGGCTGATAAAATACCCGGGGAGTCTGCAGTGCATAATAAATTTCACTAACCAGTCCTTTAGGTAAATCGGCTCCGGCCATATCTCCATCGTATGTAATAAAATTGATAACCCCTTCAAACCTTCGTTCTCCTAATTGATAGTTCTTTTGAACGATATCCACAGTTTCAACTTTCGTTGGATCGAGATCCAATATAAGATCAGCACTTACGGGTACACCGTCCATCAATACCAGTGCAGGTGTAGTAGGGTACTCATCCCCGACTACATAGAGGTAATGATGCTGATTCGTCTTTTTGATAATGGCAGTTCTTATATACTCAACAAACAACTCAGGCATTCCAATAAATCGGGTGTAGTCATCCAGGTTATACCGTTTACCGGGTGTGCCATAAAACGAAAAAGTGACATCGGAATCTTTTTTGTGTTCTCCTGTTACTTTTGTTTGGTCAAGGTAGGCATGGGATATTTGGATGTTACTGTTATCGTGCTCAAAAAACATTCGATGAGATTCATCTATTGGTTTTGAATCGACGTTACTTGCAGGCCAATTTATGAACTGTTCATTTACAGTTATCTGATCAGAGGTCAATGTATCCTGATTCTGCCAGAAAATAATTTTGTCATTATTCAGTCTGAAAGGAACCTCAAAAGCAAAGCGGCCGCTTGAGTCAACGGCTATTGATTTAGTTAATGATACTTTCCCCATAAACCCATAGAAGAGGTCGCCTTTTCCTTTCAAATGACCGCTAACAATAGGAGCTCTAATTTCGGGGATAAATGCATTTGCATTAACTGATTCCTCATCATGCCATTTAAAACTTCTCCACCCTTGGGTAAGGAGCAGGTTATCCAATTCTTTACTTTTTTCAACCAAATCTCCTTTAAAGTAGTAAGTAGGGTTCTCAACATGGCCTTTGATGTCTGAAGTAAGCAAAAGACTGGTTACAATGTTTTCGCTATTGGTTATTTTATTTTGATTTCGATAAACCGAAGCAGATAGACTGCTGCTAACAGGAGCTTCCATTTTAATTGACATTGAAACCTTTTCCCTTTGAACGTACCCGGATTGATCAATTGAAATTTTTAATAAATCGGAGTCGGTATATTTGAAAATAATCCGCTCAGCAATGGGTGAAAAGTTTTCATCCAGAATGGTGATATGTGAAATTCCTGAGCCCAAATGCCCTTTATTTAAGCGAACCTCCACCGAGCCGTTGATTATGGAGACGGGTTTATATTCATTGATGATCCCCCTGGTGTGTGTGATAACAAAGACATTTTGATTGATTGTTGCATTTATTTTTGCCAATAAATCATTTCCCATGTCTAAAACCATTAATGAAACACCATCGTCTTTTGCGACAGGAAGTGCATATTTGAGGGCAAGGGGGGCGGCATCTACCTGGGCATAATAAATTTTCTCTTTTTCAGGAATCAATACAAAACTGGAAATACCCATGGAAGATGTGGCCACGGCAGCTACTTCGTTTTGATGCTGATCCATTATGGTCAGGTTTAATGCTTCACCCAAGCCAAATCCATTGATGGCTTTTACGCCGATCTTGCATTGAAGACCATTCACTAATTGCCCTCCCTCCGGGAAAAATTCGACTTTTGTTTCACGGGCTGTATGATTTTCGGTATTAATCGGAATGGAGGGATTAATCACAGTTATATTTTTTGCAAAAGTTAGGGTGTCATCATTGCTCCTCATAAGGGAAGTGTAAGCCTTCAACGAATGAACTCCAGTTGGCATGTAAGATGATATGAATATTTGCCCAACAGCTTTTTCGTTTCCTATTTGCACTCTTTGCTGCATCAAGTTCTGACCAGCATCATCAATTAATTGTACATACAAAACTTTGCTCAGGGAGCTTGGCGTATGGGTAGTTGCATTGACGAGATATGCTTTGAACCAAAGCGTTTCACCTGTGATATAAGTTGATTTATCGGTATGGAGATAGATTTTTTCCTGATATTGGTAAGTGTTATTCTCTTCAAACGCACTCAACGCTTCAGAAACGTTGTTTGTGTTTTGAGCCGATATTACTATCGGCATAAATGAAACTACCATCAATAGATACTTTATCATTGACCTCATATTATGGCCAGAAATCAGGTTTTTGAGCATCTCCACCTCTGAAAACGCAATCGACACATATAGGATCAGCAAGTGTTACTCCAAGTATATCCTCGCCCTCTGTCCGGATAAGATCGAAAAATATCTTCCCTCCGTCTATTTGAGAGAAAATGAATTCTTCATAATTGCTTTGACCTTTGAGAATGGAATCCAGCTGACATGGGATAATGAAAGTTCCAAATCCTTCCGGTAATTCGTCATTGGCCACATAAACCCTTTGTTCTGACACCCCATTGGCTGAAAAGTAACCCAAAACGGTCATGTCCGGATCAGACTTGTTCTTAATATTGCCAATTACGCTTGCAGGGGGTTTGTCAAATAAGTTACCTCCTTCAACATTGGTCTCCTTCAGGGCATTCCAAAATTGATATTCTTCTTCTTCAAGGGCATATTGTCTTACCAGGAGACTGTACCTCACCGATAACCGTTCACCATCTTTAACAAACGATAATGGATGTGCCGAAACAATATTCTCTGAAAGTGAAGTTGTAGAGAACAGGTCGATCGACACTGAAGGATTAGTTATCCAACAAGTATTATGTTGGTCCTCTGGAGGAAAAATTACTTCAATAATATCGTTACCCAAATAATTGCAACAGGTTGCCCATTTCACCTGGGTCTGGAAGGTTTCATCCCATTCATACCGGTAATATCTGGCGCCCGACGCTTCACCGTGACTTTCCACAAACCACTGAATGCCTCTAACTGGAAAATCAGGATCTTCAGTGCCTATTATATCTACCTCGTAGTAAATATTGTCAATTACGGGGGAAGGTCGTAACGTCTGCCACGACGACTCATATTGACTTCCATTCAGCTCGATCAACAATCGATATCTGAGGCTAGGCTTTCCTTGTAATCCATCGGTTAGATAAAGACCGTCTCCCTGATCTGTAAGTGAATATATAGTGCCTTCTTCTTCGATTTGGACGTTGGCTCCCGGGACAGGTGATTTGCTAGTCGGATTAATGGGAGTACTTCTTGATAATCTAACATAATAGGGCCCGACTGCATTGGTAATCTGACCATCTACAATCAAAAAATCAAAGTCACTTTCAGATATTGCCGGTGTGAACTCATCAATGCATCTTAGAAAACTAAAAGTGCAGAGCAATAAAATAAGAGTAAGGATTTTATTGCTCATCGAAAGTGGAAGTTATAGGTAAGCGTAGGTATAGGATTTGCAAAAACAGATAGTTTATACCCCTTGATCTGGCCCTTTTCACTCCTGTAAAAAACCGAATAGGCATTGTTACGCCCGGTTAGGTTGTAAATTGAGAAAGACCACGATCCATGTGCTAATTTTTGCACTTTGTGATTTCCCTCGAAATTAATACCCCAATCCAACCTGAAATAGTCGGGTATTCTATACTGATTTCTTTCGGCATAGAAAACGTATGGCTGTCCATGAAAATCATATTGAGCAATGGGGTAGGTTATTGGCTTTCCTGTTGAATAGGAAAGGTTTATGGAAGTGTTAATTCGTCTGTTAAACTTATAGTTAGAGATTATTACCAGATTATGAGGTTTATCAAAACTTGAAGGAAAGAAGTTTCCTGAATTGATTCGTTCAGACGAAAACTCCCCGTTTGCTTTAACCAGTGCACGGGAGTAAGTGTAGCTCAACCAGCCATTAAACTTCCCCGTATTTTTTTTTAATAAAAATTCTGCTCCATATGATTTGCCTCGGGCATTGAGCACATCGGCTTCCAAAACCTCATTGAGCAGCAAGTCTGATCCATTTTTGTACTCAAGTACATTTTGTAAGCGTTTATAATAAACTTCTAATGAAACTTCGACTCCATTATTGAAAAATGTTTTGTAAATCCCTGTGGCAATTTGATCACCAAGTTGGGGTTTGATATTTGCATTGCTGAGACGTCAGGTATCAGTTGGCGATATTG
>JAQCLE010000034.1 GCA_027592755.1 Bacteroidota bacterium
TTCGGGGCCGCCGTAACTTTTACGCAGACCACTCCCAAAGGAAATTGTATCGGTAATGAATTCGACTTCCTTTGGCTGATCGCTCAGGAAAGAATATTCTTTACCAGGTCCCAATGAGTTGAAGTAGGATAATCGTAAACCACCATATACACTTAAAACAGGACTTATTTCATATTCGTTACCAACATAGAGGGCAGTCTCTACACCATTTTCTTTGCCCAGGTCTAAAGTCTCTACAAGTGAATTGGGGCCCAGTGGACTCTTTTTACCTGGCGTCAGATTGTACCAGCTGGTGCTCATTCCAAACCGGATGCTGTTGCGGGTATTTGGAAAGTAATTGAAATCCGTTTTTACTGATGTTTGATTGACGTGGTAGTCAAGTTCAAAAGCATTTACAAGATTATAGTTGGTGGTTAGCTCGTAGCTATAATTTACGAAACTTGCTGATGTGACATTGTATATTTTATTGTTAAATGAATGTCTCCATTGAGCTGCCAGGCTGCTATTGGAATATCGGTACAAAGAATCAGAATTAAGTTTAAAACTATCTCTGCTGTGGTAGCCGGAAAAAACGAGGCTATTTTTTGAATCCACCTGGAGAGTCACTTTCGCAATAACATCCGAAAATGACGCCGTGCTGTTACGTAAATCAGGATCGTCCAATACGCCAAGAATCCAATCGGAGTAGGTGCTTCTAATTCCAACGATAAATGAACTCGTATCTTTCTTAATAGGCCCTTCAATTGTAACCTTTGCGGTCACCGGACTTATACCGCCCTTAACTGAGAATTCCTTTTTGTTTCCGTCTCGCAAAGCCACATCAAAGACAGAGGATATGCGTCCTCCATAATGGGCCTGAATACCACTTTTGTAAAGATTGGCACTCGAAATTACATCCGCATTAAAAGCTGAGAAAAAGCCAAAAAGATGGTTGGTATTATAAATCGGAACATCATTAATCAAAATGAGGTTTTGATCTGTACCACCACCTCTTACATTAAACCCTGTAGTTCCTTCACCAACGGATTGAACCCCGGGCAGCGTTAATGCTATTTTCATGATATCCGCTTCGCCAAGGACCGTAGGAATTTGCTTGATATTCTGGATATTGAGTCTCGCTACCCCTGTTTGAATGTTGTCAACATTCTCTCTTTCACCGGATACAACAACTTCTTTTAGCGCAACGATATCCTCAATCATTTCTACATCGAGATTTCCATCACTATAAAGCATAACCTGCCTTCTGGTGGTTTTCATGCCAATCGAATTAAAATGAAGCTCATGCCTGCCTTTGGGAAGCGTAAAAGAATAATAACCGAACTGGTCGGTAACGACTCCAATCACAGGTTCCCTGATTGAAATAGATGCCCCGATAATTGGCTCTCCAGTTGTGGCTTCTCTGAGGTAGCCTGCAATTGTGCCTTCATTACCGCGATACCTCAGGGAAATATTACCAATCTCATGGAGACGATTTTCAATGCTTTCTTTGGTATATGAAGTATTGCGAAGTTGGTCAAGTATAGAATAGAAACTGGAAATGGTGTCAGTACTTACGGCCGTGCTTTCAAAAAAATATTTGGAGAGTTTATTCCTGATCTCCAATTCCTTTGTGACCACTATACTTTCTTCACCTTTTAGGAAAAAATGTAATCCTGTACTCTCAGTTACTGCCTGAAGGAAGAATTCTATCGAAGCATTGTTCAACGTGGCACTTACCGGAAGGAGATCCCATTCTGAAGAATAGAAAAATTTCAATCGGTACCTTTCTTCAATGTCTTTTACGACACTGTCAAATTGGGTGTTGGTGTAGTCACAGGAAATTTGAATAGTACCGGTCTGGGCGAACGAGACCTTCACAAAGCCAAGTAGAAAGAATTGAATTAGTAAAAATTTCCTCATCAAACCAGCTTACAATTCGTCAAAGTATTTCAAAACCCGGCCTAAAGAAGTTTCAAGCATTGCATTGTTGAACCTTAAGTGGTTAGATTTAATGTACATTTTCACATTTTTATCATTGTTCAGCGCATTCATTAAATCTTTCTTATTCCCAATTTTATAAACCTCATTTTCCAATAAAAGATAGATCTTATCAATTGAGTTGAACTTGTTGTAGTACTTACTAAGTTCGCTATTACTGGTCTTTTCTTTGATCCTTTTGATTAGCAATTTAGACCGAATACCGCTGTGAAATTCCTGGTAAATTCCATGTGGTAGGAGTTCATCTTTGTAGTTAATGAATTTCAACCCTTCAAATGATAGCCAGGCTATTTTATCGTTATCGATACTTATATTTTCGGTGGTTGTTCCTGAATCGAATAATGTAATGATTAACTGTTCATAGACATCATATTGTAAAGGGATCTTTTCAAAAAGAACACCATCGTATTCTAAGGTCCCTTCTACGAAATAATCTCCAATAAGAAATTGACTGCCTTCTATGCCAGTATAGCGAAGGTTGTAGACTTTACCTGTTATAAAGTCAGCTACTTTAAGGTCCTGATAAGTCTTCCGAACTTTGTTTTCACCCGCCGTTGTGATTTCTTCCTGACGATGTGCTGAAAGCTGGCCATGAGACACCGAAACCATTAAGCAACTTGTGTAAATAAAAATTGAGGCTTGAACACACTTCAGCTTAATTGGGGTTCGATCTTTGGACATTCTTTTTATAATTGAATGGGGAATCAGTTTAATAACAAAGTAAGCAAACACTTAACCCCTAATGTTAATTAATTATCTTCTAAGGTAGATCTCTTGCAAAACATCATGAACCATTAATTTTGACTAAGATTCGGCTTCACCTTAATTAAAGGTAAAAATAGCAGAGCTTCATGAAGTAGATGACTTTACTGGCACTGAACTTCCCGAACAATTCAAACTTTTGAATTCTGCCAGCTCTTTGCTTACTTCAATGCTCCTTTGTTTTATCTTTCCGAATGCCTGAAAAACCCTTAGTCATTTATCGCTCGTCCGCAGGTTCAGGCAAGACCTATACACTGACAAAAGAGTACCTCAAACTGGCTTTTAAACATCCGGACTACTTCAAGCATATCCTGGCGGTCACCTTCACCAATAAGGCTACCAGGGAAATGAAAAACCGAATTATTTCCGTTCTGAAGAATATAATACAGGGTGGCCATGAGTTGGAGACCGAACTAAAGGAATCCACAGGGCTAAATGACATACAGCTCAAGGTCCGTTCAAAGGAAATCCTGGTTAATATTCTTCATAATTACTCCTACTTCTCAGTATCCACTATTGACAGTTTCTTTCAGCGGGTTATAAGAGCGTTTGCCAGGGAAATGGGCTTACAGGGTGGTTTCAGAATTGAGTTGGATGAGGAGCAGGTGATGACTGAGGTTATTGACAAAGTGTTGCTCGAAGTAGGGCAGAATGAAAACCTCACCAAGTGGCTTATCAAATTTGCTGAAACACGTGTTGATGATGGTAAAGCCTGGGATACGCGTCGTGAGATTGGGAATCTTGCTAAAGAGATTTTCAAAGAACAATTCAAAACATTTGAAAGTGATGTTTTAACCATAGCAAAAGACGAAAAATTTATCCCCGGATTTCTGGAAGAGCTTCGCCAGGTGAAGAGTCGTTTCGAAGATAAGCTGAGGAAGATTGGCAGTGATGCTATGGTGATCATAAGAAAACATCAATTGGATGTTACAGACTTTGCCTACAAAGAAGGAGGGCCTGCCGGATACCTGGAAAAGCTTGTCGGCGGTCAATTTAATGCTCCGGGTATACGGATTGAGACAAGTGCATTGGATCTTAATTCATGGTCCTCGAAAACGAATCCTCTTCGGGCGAGAGTAATAGCCGCAGCTCAGGATGGATTGGTTCAATTACTGGCAGAAGCAGTGCTTCATTACAAGGAGCATCAGATGGAGTATGAGTCGGCTTCAGAAGTATTGCGCTATTTATACACATTTGGGATTCTTACTGATCTTACAGCAAAGCTTCAGGAATACCGGGATGAAAATGAAGTGATGCTCATCTCCGATGCTGCAGTGTTTTTAAAGCAAATCATTGCTGACACTGATGCACCGTTCATCTATGAAAAAGTAGGCTCCCGATATCATCATTACCTCATTGATGAGTTCCAGGACACTTCCGGGTTTCAATGGGACAATTTTAGACCGTTGATTGAAAACAGTCTCGCTGAAAATAATTTCAATTTAGTAGTAGGGGATGTTAAGCAATCAATCTATCGGTGGCGAGGTGGTGATCTGGAACTCTTACTATCAGGAATTGAGAATGATATTGGCGCTGAAAGGACGGACCATCAGGACCTTACTCAAAATTGGAGAAGCCGCCAGAATATTGTTGATTTTAACAACTCCTTGTTTCGATTTGCGAGGGAATTATTTACAAAGCAAGCGAATGACAAAATCGCAGAAGTTATTGATGAAGAGGCAAGGGAGGCGCTTTACAAAAAGAGTCAAATCATAGAAAAAGGATATGCTGAAGTAATCCAGGAATGTGCCAGAAATTATGGCGAAGATGAGAGTGGCCTTGTTCGTTTTCGATTCTTCCCATGGAGTGACATGAATGATGTTGACTGGAAAGACAATGCTTTGCTGCAGATTCCAGGAATGGTAGAAGAACTCCAGGATCAGCGGTATGATCTTAAGGACATTGCGATTCTCGTTCGCACCAGGACCGAAGGACGAGTTGTAGTCGATCACCTACTCAACTACCAATCATCGCAAACTAAAACCAACTACCGGTATGATGTGATCTCTTCAGAATCCCTTTACCTGGAAAACTCTTCGGTAACACGTTTTCTTATTGCCACATTGAATTATATCTATAAGACAGACGACTTTATCCAACGGGTACACATGGCTTATGAATACCACCGTTACATCCATCGCCAGAATAAAACCTTAAACGCTCTTTTCGCAATTTCTTCTGATAAAGCCAGGGAAAGTGAATTTATTGAGCTCTTTCCTTATGAATTCTTTGCCCATATTCCGCAATTAAGGAAACTGCCGGTTTATCAATTAATGGAGAATCTAATCCGAATCTTCGGGCTTGATCATTTTGAAGAGGAGCGGGCTTATTTACAGGGATTCCTTGATGCGGTACTTGATTTCACCAAGACGGAAAACGATGACATACTCTCGTTCCTTTCATGGTGGGAATTGCTGGGTAAGGAGCGAACGGTGATGGTTTCAGAAGATCAGGATGCCATTCGCGTTATGACAATTCACATGGCCAAGGGTTTACAATTCAAGGCGGTGTTGGTGCCATTTTGCGATTGGGGAATGGACAATCTGCAAGGATGGGATAGCGTCCTGTGGAGTCACAACCACAAGGGAAAACCTTTTGAGAGTGTACCCTATCTACCGTTGAATTACACAAGCAAGCTGAAATCCACCTTGTTTTTCAAGGATTATTATGAGGAGTTGATAAAATCTTATTTAGATAATTTGAACATACTTTATGTGGCCTTTACAAGAGCTGAAGAAGTTATCATGGGATGCTGCTTGCAACACAAAAGCAAGGGTGAGGTTCGTGGTGCTTCTGCCGTTGTTGGTGAATACCTGAGATCGGAATATAAACTAGAAGCTATCGAAGCTCACATTAAGAATGATTATGAGGAGATCACTCTTGGTAATTTTCCATCCGTTGGAATTGAAGAACTGGAAAAAGACCCGATTGAAGCAGTAACAATGGATCATTTCCCGAGTTATCCCTGGTCGGACAGGCTCACCATCAAAAGAGAATTGGCTGAAATTTCTGTTACCAAAGAGGTGAATGTGATTGAGCCTATTGTGTTGGTGGAGATTATCAAAAGCACCGAATCTATGGCGACATTGAATTCCACTTTATCTGATAAAATAAATCGAGGAATAGCACATGAAAATGAAAGGGGAGATCTACAGCAGGCCCTTAATGAAATTTTGAAGAATGAAGAGGTAGCATTCTGGTTCAATCCTAAATATCAGGTTGCATTGGAGGCCCTGATTTTAATGCCGGATAGTAATGAAGTTTTGATAGATCGTATTGTTTATTCAGATAAGACCATCAAATTGATCCAGTTTGTTACCACTGAACCATCCGAAGATGCCAAAAGGAACTTGAAAGTGGCTCAGGAGCATTTCAAGCTTTCCGGAAAATCAGTTCATTCTTACTTCTTCATTGTTGGATTAAACAAAGTAGAGGAGGTGCAGATTGGATAGCAACGCTACCTTCCTGCAAGACCTTATCATTACTCTTGAAAAGGGAAAAATAGAGTGGTCTGAAACTACTCTGGTATTTCCAAACAAAAGGGCAGGACTTTTTTTTAGGAAATATCTGTCAAGACATGTCCAGGGATCTTTGCTATCACCACAAGTCTACAGTCTCGAGGAGTTTGTTCTTTCATTTTCTGATTCCATTCAGGCAGATCAACTGAGCCTGATTTTCGACCTTTTCGAGGTATATAAAAAAATGAACCCCCACGCTGAAAGCTTTGACCGCTTCCATTATTGGGGGGAAATGCTCCTTCGGGATTTTGAGGACATTGACCAACACCTCGTCGAACCACGTCAGATTTTCCGAGGAGTTAAGGATCAAAAGGAGCTTGAAGAGAATTTCAGGTTCCTTGATCCTCAGCACCTGAAAGTTATCCAATCATTTTGGGCCAGTTTTTTACCCAAAGCATCAAGCCAGCAAGTTCAGTTTTTAAAGCTGTGGGAAGTGCTTTACCAGATCTATGAGCAATTCCTAGAAAAGCTTAAGTCAAGAAATGAAGGCTATAAAGGCATGCTTTATCGTGAGGTATTGACATTCCTAGATTTAAAAGTGAAGTCATGGCAAAAAGGGCAATTGGTATTTGCAGGGTTTAACGCCCTAACAAAAGTTGAAGAAGAGATCATCAGGTACTTTGAAAAGGAATCGAACGCCCAGATCTTCTGGGATTACGACGACTATTATCTCAATGATGAAAAGCAGGAGGCAGGTGATTTCCTGAGGAAATACAGGGATGATAAAGTTCTCGGGAAGTCTTTCGGTAAGATGGCATCTCAATTTTTAACTGGAGAACAAAAAGAAGTTTCAGCAATTGGGGTTCCGTTAAAAATTGGTCAGGCCAAAGTCACTGGTAAATTATTAACTGAAGAAGCTGGTCTGAATGATGAAAAAACTGTTATTGTATTGGCTGATGAAGGATTGTTGTTCCCAGTTTTGAACAGTATTCCACCTTCTGTTTCCAGTATCAATGTTACAATGGGCTTTCCCCTAAAGAATACTCCACTTTTCAGCCTATTGCAGAGCCTTCTTGAACTCCAGCAGAATGTCAAACAATCTTCAAACGGAACCTACTTCTATTACAGGCATGTATTGGCCTTGCTACGGCATCCTTACATTTTTGAGGATTTTGGTGAAGAATCCACGAGAATTGGTGACCTCATTGAAAAGTATAACAAGGTCTATGTTGGGGCCCAGTGGCTGAATAATTTCAATCCTTTTTTTGGGGAAATTTTCAAAAAAATAGATGAAGATAGCTTATCGACCTATATAGAAGATTTGCTTCTTAAAGTGATCAAAAAAGAAGATGGCAACCTTGAAAATGAATACATCCATCACTTTTTAAAACAGTTGCGTCGATTGAGTGATCTTGTATCTTCCCGAAAAATCAAGCTTGAAATGGACGTTTTTCTTAAACTATTCCGGCAGATAATTCAGTCCATCAGACTCCCTTTTTCGGGTGAGCCGCTCAGGGGACTTCAGATAATGGGAATACTGGAGACGCGGAATCTCGACTTTGAAAATGTGATAGTCTTATCAATGAACGAAGGCTCCTGGCCTGCGGAGAATAGGGCATCATCATTTATTCCATTCAATATCAGGAAAGCGTTCGAATTACCAACTTTTGATCAGCAGGAATCCATTTATGCCTACCTGTTTTATCGATTGATGCAGCGTTCAAAAAGGGTATGGTTTCTTTATAACACCGAAGAGGATTTTAACATGAATGGTGAGATTAGTCGCTTCGTTCGCCAACTTGAATTGGAATCTGGTTTTAAGGTGAAACACAAGTTGCAAACCATTCCTGTTCATGTTTGTCCCCCTGAGGCAATCACTGTTAAGAAGGATAGCCAGGTTCTTGAAGTGTTGAAATCGTTCACCACTGCCATTCCTGAGCCTAAAAGATTGACGCCATCAGCCTTAAGTATTTACCTCGATTGTCGCTTAAAATTCTATTTCCGGTATATCGCCAAACTCTATGAGCCCGAGGAAGTAAAGGAGGAGATCGATCCCGGCTCTTTCGGCAATATCCTTCACCTGACAATGGAATTGCTCTATGGAAATTTCACCGAAGAAAAGGGTCATAACCATGTTGGCAAAGAAGATATTGCTGAACTGCGAAAGCAGCTACCTGAGATAGTGGAGCATGCTTTCAGGAAACACTATGGTCTTGTTTCGGAACAGGATTTTAAATTTGAAGGGCGTAACCTGATTGCCCGGGCCATCATTCTGAAGTTTGCCAATGCCATCCTAGATAAGGATAATGCTTACGCATCATTTGATGTAATCGGCCTTGAAGCAGGAGAAAGGGAAGGGTTTTCATTTGAGTTACCTATAGATTTAACAACACAAGTAGCTCTAAAGGGGATCATCGATAGAATTGATCTGAAAGACGGAATTGTAAGAGTAATAGACTACAAAACAGGTAAGGATGAAAAGAATGGCGAGGACATACCTTCCTTATTTGATCGTGATGATAAGAAACGAAATAAAGCAGCAATGCAGGTGCTGTATTATGCCTTTATGTTCCATAAAAGGTATCCTGAAATGGATTACCCCATCGTGCCTGGTATTTTTAACAGCCGTGAACTCTTTGCGGATGAATTTGACGTGAAAATTAAAATGCTGGCTGATAATGGGCGCTATGCTCAGATCTGGGATGCAAGACCACTTTTGGCGGAATTTGAGAGCGGGTTGACTGATTTACTGAGTGAGATATTTAATCCAGCCATTGATTTTGATCAGACTGAAGATGTTAAGAAATGTCGTTGGTGTCCCTACAAGGGGATTTGCCATCGGGGGTAGATTTCGATATGATCATGTTGCCCGCAAAGGGTGACCAGAATGCATGTCGAGGCCGTCTCAAAAGCCCAAAAGTGGCGTCATTTCGAAGAATTGAGAAATCTTACAAATTGAATATCAATGCTTTATAATCAGGAGATTTCTCCCTATCGATCGAAATGACGGCTTTTGAGACTGTTCTCCTGAATTTAACTAGGAGATATCTCAAGTAGCCACTAAGGTCCACCTTAGTGACATTCCCTCGAGTCGCTTGGGTCCAACCCTGCCCTTAGAGTTCCGAAGGGCTCTAAGGACTTCTAATAAGATAGCTCATTCGAGGACATAGGCATGTTGACTTTTTTCCGGGTTTGCTTATCTTTGTATCATGTCATCCCAACAATACATATCTGATGAAAATGGTAAGCTTGAAGCCATTATCCTTCCAATCTCCGAATATGAGAAAATGCTCGATATGATTGATAAATTAGATGCCATCAAAGAATATGATGCAGCCAAAGCCTCTGATCTGACTTTCAAGCCTTTGGAAAGTGTAATGGAAGATGTGGAGAAATATCGCTCAAAAAGCAAAAAGTAGTGTATCAGGTATTTGTAAGCAGCCATGCTGAAAGGCGCTTTGTAAAACTCCTCAGTCAGATTATAAAAGAATCATTGAAAGCATTCGAGAACTTTCGGACAATCCCAGGCCTTTTGGATATAGAAAGCTAAAAGGAAAGGAGACTTATAGGATTCGTGTGGGGAACTTTCGGGTCATCTATGAAATTATTGATCAAAAGCTCCATGTATTGGTGATAAGTATCGGTCATCGAAAAAAGACTTCTTTATAGTCTCGGATTGAGTGACTCTTCTCTTATTACTTCATTACTTCATCTGTGATTCTGCACCTTCAGGATAATCAGTTGGTTTGCCCAGGTATTCAAATTTCTCAATTTCCGCTAACACACCTTTAAGCTTTGCAGGAATCCGCTCATAAGCAATACCACCTAATGGCAGGTGCATCGGTGGATTTTCTAACTGTACAAGGTCATACATGGCCCGGGCTCCTTTTACCGGGTCTCCTTTTTGGATACCACTCACCCCTGCAATGGCGCTGGTGTTCTTACCTGCCGTTTCGTCGTAGTCATCCAATTGAGTATGGGTGAATTTGGCGGAGCGACCAGCCCAGTCCGTACGGAATGGTCCGGGTTCGATGTTGGTTACTTTAATGCCGAGGTGCTCAACATCACGGGCTAATGACTCTCCAATGCCTTCCAAAGCAAATTTTGAAGCATTATAGATACCAACACCCGGATAGCCCTGAAGGCCAGCGATAGAAGAAATATTCAAGATATGCCCCGATTTCTGTCGACGCATGATGGGGAGCACATTACGTAGCACATCCAGGGCACCAAATACATTTACCTCGAATTGACGACGAACTTCTTCGTCCGGAATATCTTCTATTGCACCCAGCGATCCATAACCGGCATTGTTCACCAGGACATCAATTCTACCAAATTTATTGAAAGCGGCTTCAACTCCAGCCTTTACCTGTTGTTTATTCACCACATC
The DNA here is from genome assembly GCA_027592755.1 of Bacteroidota bacterium. Taxonomy (GTDB): domain Bacteria; phylum Bacteroidota; class Bacteroidia; order Cytophagales; family Cyclobacteriaceae; genus JAJCYL01. The sequence goes on from JAQCLE010000034.1 coordinate 10,591, forward strand.
CATGATAATGCCATAGGTTTTACCAGGAGCGAGATCATTGTATGCTTTGAGCTGTTCTTGTTTCCGAACGGTTCCGGCTACGGAATCACCTTCTTTAGCAGCTATTATTGAGAGCTCTCTACCAAATCCGGTAGAACACCCGGTAATCAGCCAAACTTTTGAAGTCATTGTCTAATGTTTTAAGTTTCAAACATAATTCAACGCAATCTCTTTTTCTTGAATTATATTGTAATCATTATGAAAGATCAACCAGTAAAAAGAAGAAAATTTATCAAAACCACTGGCAGTGCGATTTCAGGACTAGCAATGGTTCCGGGGATTATGCCCTTACTTTCTCACCAAAAAACTGCAGATATGGTTTCCGAAACTAAACAATTAGAAAAAAGTATTATTGGCGGTTATGGGAGCTGGGCAACCTCTCTTTTGGTAGATCCACCGAAATTGTCCTACCGCATCGATCAAGGGAATGACATAAACGCCTGGCGTGAAAAAGCACTAAATTTGACCAGGGAGTGTATTGCGGTGCCTGATATTGGCCGCAGTCCAAAAGTGACTGTTAAGAAAAAGTATGTTTATGATGGCCTTGATATTGAGGAATTGGAATGGCAGTTACCTTACGGGCGTCCAACACAAGCGATATTACTCAAACCAGAAGGTTCCAAAGGGTCATTGCCAGCTGTTCTGGGCCTGCATGATCATGGTGGTAATAAATACTTCGGAAGAAGAAAAATCACAAAAACATCTGATACCATGCACCCACTGATGGTTGAACATCAACAGAACTATTATGAAGGATTTGCCTGGGCTAATGAGATTGCCAAACGTGGATATGTTGTGTTAGTTAACGATGCCTTTACATTTGCCAGTCGCCGTGTGATGTACGAAGACTTATTGGATTCCATGAATCCTGAACATCGGTCGGACGAAGATTCGGAAAATACAGATAATATCAAAGCTTATAACAGTTGGGCAGGCGCACATGAGCACGTTATGTCAAAATCCTTGTTTTGTGCGGGAACCACATGGCCTGGAGTTTTTCTTGCAGAAGATCAACGGGCGTTAGATATTCTCATCAATAGGGATGACGTAGACGGAGATCGTGTTGGATGCTGTGGCTTGTCGGGTGGTGGTTTAAGAACCTGTTATCTCGGCGGAATTGACCCACGTATCAAATGTGCAGTGAGTGTAGGTTTTATGACTACCTGGGCCGACCTGATCATGAGCAAATCTTATACCCACACATGGATGACTTATGCTCCCCGATTACCCCAGTTTCTTGATTTTCCTGAAATACTAGGATTGCGTGTTCCATTACCGACACTGGTATTGAATAACAACGAAGATCAACTCTTCACGCTGCCAGAAATGAAAAGGTCCGACAAGATGTTACGCCAGGTTTTTGATAAAGCAGATGCAGGCGATCGTTATAAGGCCAACTTTTATCCGGGTCCGCATAAATTCGATGGTAAGATGCAAGTTGATGCCTTTGAATGGTTTGATCGCTGGTTATGAAGGCAACACTGGTTACTTGTTACCTACTAGCATCAATTGTTGCTCATTCACAGACGGGTGACATCCAAATTAAAGATGACGCCATTGACTACCAGAATTTATTCAGTGCTCCAATGCGGGAAGGTGTCTCCTGTTTTAGAATTCCTGCCATAATAACAGCACCGAATGGTGACTTGATCGCAGCGATTGATGAGAGAGTACCGTCCTGCGGAGATTTAAAATGGAGCAACGATATCAATATCGTCATGCGACGTAGTGAAGATAATGGCGAATCATGGTCTGAAATTGAGACGGTTGTTGATTATCCACTTGGTCAATCCGCATCCGACCCTTCAATGTTATTGGATGAAGTAACAAATACGATTTTCTTATTTTTTAATTTTATGGACCTCGACAATGAGAAGGACATCTACTATTTAAAAGTTGTTAGCAGTAGGGATAATGGAAAATCGTGGAGTTCACCCCAGGATATTACTTCGCAAATTTCGAAACTTGAATGGCATAAAGATTTTAAGTTCATTACGTCAGGTCGGGGGATTCAAACTCGCTCAGGTAAACTGTTACACACCCTCGTAAATTTAGAAAAAGGCCTTCACCTATTCGGTAGTGATGACCATGGGGAAAGCTGGTTTTTAATTGACACACCTATTAAACCAGCCAATTAATCAAAAGTTGTAGAATTGACGGATGGTACATGGATGATCAATAGCCGCGTTGAAGGAGAAGGATTGAGATATATACATAAATCAACCGATGAAGGCAAAACATGGCGCTCTGTACCAGATTCAGCGCTTATTGATCCAGGATGCAATGCAAGTATTATCCGATATACCTCAATAGAAGATGGATCAGATAAAAACCGACTACTCTTCTCAAATGCAAAAATGAAAGATGGCCGGGAGAACATGACGGTGCGGGTAAGTTATGATGAAGGGAAAAGCTGGACTGAAGGCAAAACCATTTATGCAGGGAGCTCGGCCTATTCTTCTTTAACCGTTCTTCAGAACGGAGAAATTGGTTTGTTTTTTGAGAAGGACAATTATCAGGAGAATGTTTTTGTACGATTTACATTGGAATGGCTAACTGATGGAAATGACAAGCTTTTAAAAACTAAATAAACATCCAATTACTCGCTGAAAAAGGTACTGAATTGATGACTATTTTAATTGATGTTACAGCTTTTATAACAATGATCTTACGCCATCCTTTAATTGATAAAGTGTGGTCAATTCCTTTTCATTCAATGCTTTATTATAAATGGAAATTTCATCCATTAATCCAACAAAGTTCAAACCAACAAAGATTTTTGATTGGTCCAGCTCCCATGTAAAAGGATCTTTAATATTCGTCAAACCACCGATTTTCTTCCCATTGAGGTATAGATTAGTTTGACCATTACCACTTCCCAAGCCACTATATATGAAAGCAATATGGGTCCATTCCCCTTTTTTGAAGGGTGGATTCTCAGCCCGAATCAATCTCCTTTCAAATTCAGGATTACCATCGCTGCCCATATTATCAGGGTTCCAGGAAGTGAGATCACCGAAAGTACCTAGGCGTAAGTCTCTCGGATTCTTATCAGTGAAATCGATCCAAATTGCGGCATCGTTGTAATCTTCATCAGTAATTTGAAGCGGATCAGTGTATCCTGGTTCAAGATCCGTGGATGGGTCAAGGTTCATCCAGAATGATACAGTCCCTGACCAGTTTTTTGAGTCATAAGCAACATTATCTTTGCTTTTGTAGAAGATGACCTGCTTACTCTTCTTTGTGAATTTAAACGCATCTCCAAATAAGCCTTGACCCTTTTCGAAAGCGTGATCCGGACTATTCATACCAATGGTACTTTGGTCCAAATCTTGTCGTGAGCTCGCAGTATACATGTTTTCATCTCCTTTGGCATAATCTGCAGTGCCGATACCATCAAAAGAACTGAAAAAAATAAGTGCTGTTTTCAGTTCATTCTGCTCAGTGGATTCACCTGAATTACAGGCCAATAAAATGATGAAGGGTGAGAAAAGTATAAGTTTAGATGCTTTCATAGATTTTGTATTGTAAATGATAAATATATCCACTTTAAGTGATTGTATGAATGATCCTTGTATAACAGGTAGGTAGTAGCAACAGATTCATTTTTCATGTTTGAATGAATCTCTTTTATGTAACCTTAGTGCCCGGAGGGCAATGGAACATAAACCACGTGATTAATTCGGGATCAATTCAAGAAGTTGAACTTCCTAAGAATGAAGTGCTAAGGTAAAAATCACTTCAAGCAGTAACTCCCTCCGTTACCTCAATGATCGGTTCCATGATTATTCTTGAGGTAATAGAATTCGAGATAAGACAAGCCGCTTCTGATTTATGCAAAATCCTCTCTGCTCTTTCTCTATCTTTCTCCCAGGCAATTGTCAAGGTTGGTTTAAGAATAACTTCCGTCATCAAAAACTTACCATCAACCTTTTCGAGCTTACCTTGTGCCTGGCATTGAAAAGCCGAGAATTCGAGTTTCGAGTTGTCTGCAATGGCTAAAAAAGTAGTCATTAAACAGCTATTTACTGATGCCGTGAACAAATGTTCGGGTGACCAAATTCCGGGAATACCTTTTGGAAATTCCGGTGGTGTAGCAATTTCGATACAACCAGATTCATTCGTGACAGCTGTTAGCTCCGGGGAGCAAAGAATGCCTTTCCGCTCACTGTCCCACTTGATATTTACCTGATAAAAATGAGGTTTCATTATGTTGTAATTATAGTCTGTAATCCGGTCCAGCTTCCACCATTGTAAACGGCTGTATAGCCTTTTGATTTTAAAATATTTTTAGCCGAAGCACTTCGCATGCCCGAAGCGCAGCAGGTTATAATAGGCTGGCTCTTATCTTTCAATCGGTGAAGGTTCGAATTCAACTCGTTGACGCCTATATTTATTGATCCTTTAATGCTTCCCTGAGAGAATTCCCCCCTTGAGCGGACATCCAGGATTACTGCTCCTTCTTTTACCAGTTGCAAGTAGTTAGGAGAAGGACTAGTGCTAAAAAGCTTTTTAAATGTTTGTAACATATTCGTTCAATGGTTTTGTTTTAAATCGTACGCAAAACTACGGTGGGCAACCATCCCAGATGGTGACATATGTTACATAAGAAAATTATATACAGAAAGGGGGATTTATTGGAGGATTAGGACAGTTTGTGACTAACAAGATAAATTAAAGAGGATTACTTAGTATCCATGGAAATTCTTTGCTTATCTGGATTCAGTTAACCGTCCACTAAAACCACTTTTTGTAGCCATTCAATACCTCAAGTACTGCAAGTGCTAGAATAAAGCTCGTAATTGCTACCATTGTTATAATCATAATCAAGTCCTTTTTATAAATAACAATTTTGGACTTCATGTGTATATACGGCCATAACTGGAAAGGCGTCTCAGAATGAAATCACTTTTCGACAAACCGATGATTTCCATCGATAATACTTTGAATGTCAGGATTAAAATCTCAACTTTTTCAGGTCAAAAATGGGGTGTTGGCTAAGGCTTTAAATACAAATCCCAAATCGTGAAGGTTGTCAGACTTTAATGAAAATTCCCTTTCTGTACAGAATATAGAGGAACAGCCATACCAAACCCACTGTGCCTATTGCCTGAAAGACATCATGCCATTGCTCTGGGAATGGCGCATAAAGGCCACTGAACAGTAATTCCGAAGTTTGGTTGAAGCCAATAAAGCGATAGCCAAGATAAATTGTTAAGGAATTTAGGCCTATGACCTGGAAGAAGAAAGCCCACTTGCGGTAGCCCCAGACATCAATCACCGCATAAAACAATGCCATGAAAAGAAATGCCATGCCACCAGTCATCAAAATGAATGAGCTCGACCACAGATGCTTGTTGATCGGGAAATGCAGCCCCCACAATAGACCAAGGGTTAAGCTGCATAAGCCCGCCAGTCCCAGGTATTGCAATTTCTTGTTTTCGGAAAACGCGGATTTCAGTACTTCACCGGCCATGACACCCAGCATTGTCAGGCAAAGGGCCGGGAATTGCGTCAGGATTGCGAGTTCATCGTAAGTATTTTGCAGCAGTCTGCCGGGCATAAAGGTGCGATCAAACCACCCTACAAGATTGCCTTCGAAAGAAAGGTTACCCATGCCATAGCCCGGAACAGGGATCAGAAATAATGCAGCATAATAACTCACCAGGATTCCTGCTACCCAAAGAAGTCGTTGCCGCCATGAGTAGTTGAGGAAGAGCACTGTGGTGATAAAGCTTGCAAAACCTATACGTCCCAAAACACTGCCCAACCGGATTTGGGAGGGTTCAAAAAACGGTATTGGTGCATTTTTATAAAGGATACCAATCAGGATAAGGATGAGCATACGTACGAATGCTTTGCGATATAAAGCGGGTTTGTCCATCCCCTTCATTTGGGCACTATTCAACGAATAAGGAAGGGATACGCCAGCAATGAATAGAAATAGTGGAAAAATAAAATCGTAAAAAGTGAAACCATTCCAGGCAGGATGTTCCATTTGCATGGCAACCCGGTCGATCAAAGGAATACCGGTTTTACCATGCATCAGAGATAGAAAAGCACCTCCACCAGAGATTAACAGCATATCGAAACCACGTAATGCATCGATGGAAAGCAGACGTTGAGTTGGGGAAGATTGAGTCATAGGATTCAGTTGTTAAAGGATTGCTATCTTTTTCCCCATTTCGAGTATATGGTACCTTTCCTGCAGAGCTTTTGAAAGTCTCAATTTCACCTCATAGGGATAGGCATTGGTCCAGAATCTGTTTTCAGGGGTCACTTTGAAAGTGTTACGATGTTGTGGAAATATATACTTCGGCTCCAATGTATTGATTAATATCACTGAATTGTCAATGTAGGTGTTATGCTCAGTGGGCGAAAAGAATAAGACATCGATATCTTTCACAAAAAGTTGGTCTTCGAGCAGCACCGAATCACCCATTTGCAGAAATCGCTTTCCACCCATGGTAATCACATATCCACAATCCTGCAGGTTGGCTTTGTAATACACGGCATAATTGGAATTGCCATGAATAGCCCTGATGGGTTCAATCTGTACATCTCCAATAGCAAAGGGTTTTCGAGGTTCTGCGATTCTGATCCGGTCTTCAGAAATTTTTGCTTCATTTCTTGCTGCTTCCAAACAACTGGCAGGCATAACAAATAAACAATCCCCTTTTTCAAACAGAATTTTGGAGGTTTCCCGCTCAAAATGGTCACTGTGTTCGTGGGTAACAAAAGAAATGTCTATCTCCTTGGCAAGGTCAGCTGCTATTATTGGGGAAGGGATTTCTCTCGCTTTTGTTTCGAGGGCTAAATCGGTGCCAATAAGGGTATTATTTGATTTAACAAGCCAGCCATTATGCCCTACCCACCATACAGCTATCCCATTATTATGGGCTCGAATTTCATCTAAAAGCTGACTGTCGATGCTGGATCTCATCCTGATGGCAGGTAACATCAATCCCATAGATAAAAAGAAAGAATTTTTAAAGAAATCGCGTCGTTTGATCTTCACCTACTTTTTTACTGTTTTAGCCATCACTTCTATCAAGATAGGCATATTATGTGAAATCAGGAAAATGGTTTTAAGTGTTTGAGCCTTGAACTCCAAAATGATCAATTGTAAGGTTGGCAATATGAGCAACTTCCTGCAACTTTAACTTTGCTGGCAAAGTGGACCATGACATTATCATATATTTTTGATAAAAAATAAAAGTGGTAATCAAAACATGACAACATTTAGAGAAAGAGTTCAATGTTAACCGGTAAAAACATACTGATCGTAGGGGGTACTACAGGGTTGGGCCTGTCGGCGGCATTGGCTTTTGTGAAACAGGAAGCCAAAGTGTTGGTTACAGGAAGAAATCACGAGTCCTGTACCCGAGCCCAGGAACAGCTGGGTGAACATGGATTTGCAATGAATAGTGATGCCACAGTTGAAGGCTCAGCTGAGGAGGCTATTGAGATGTGTTTGAAGAAATGGGGTGTATTACACGGTCTTTACCATGTAGCGGGTGGCAGTGGTCGCAAATTAGGTGACGGGGCATTGCATGAAATGACGCTGGAAGGGTGGCATGAAACACTGGAATTAAATCTTACTTCCAGTATGCTTTCCAACAGGGCTGTGATAAAAACATTTCTAAAACAAAAACAGGGAGGAGCGATCCTCAATATGGGTTCGGTCCTGGGGTTTGCTCCATCACCAATATATTTTGGTACGATTGCCTATGCCACTGCCAAGTCTGCCATTATTGGTTTGAGTAAGTCGTTGGCATCGTGTTATGCTAAGGATAACATCAGGGTTAATGTTATTGCTCCGGCGCTGGTAGAAACTCCAATGGCTCAGCGGGCAGCTCAGGATGTTAACATCCAAAAGTTCATCAATACCAAACAACCCCTGGATGGTGGTAGAATTGGGCATCCAAAGGACCTTGACGGAGCTGCTTCGTTGCTGTTGTCGGACCAGGGAAAATTTATAACAGGCCAGGTGTTGACAGTTGATGGTGGTTGGAGTACCAGTGAGGGACAATATTCGGCTTCATGAAAGGAATTAACATCGGAATTGACATTGGAGGTACCAACATTAAGGGTGTTCTGATTATTGAGGATAAAGTTCAATATAGATCAACGCGCAAGACTCGAGATGGTCAGGAGGACTGGCAAATGGGGGTAAAGGAAGTTCTTGGTGAATTGAAGAAACAATCAAACAAACCAATAGCCAGTGTGGGTATATCTGCGCCAGGAATTGCCAATTCCGGGAACAAGACTATAGCCTTTATGCCAGGGCGGCTTCAGGGATTAGAAAATTTTGATTGGTCAGAATTTTTGAAACACGAAGTTCATGTATTGAATGATGCCCACGCTGCACTTTGGGCAGAAGCCATGTGGGGGATTGGTAAGGGAGTGCTCAACATTGCAATGCTGACCCTCGGTACTGGAGTTGGAGGTGGACTATTACTCAATGGTCAATTGCATCAGGGTTTCCTTCAGCGAGCTGGTCATTTAGGCCATATTGCCATTGATACTACCAGTGAAAAAGCTGATAATACGGGCATCGTTGGAAGTTTGGAAGAAGCAATTGGAGAAGCAACGATAGAATTGCGGTCTGTTGGACGTTTCTCCTCTTCGAGTGATTTGGTTGAAGAATTCCAAAGAGGTGATACCTTGGCAACTTATGTTTGGCTTACATCTATGCGTAAACTTGCACTGGGAATTGTATCTCTTTGCAATGCATTTAGCCCTGAGTTGATAATACTTGGTGGGGGCATCGCAAAAGCAGGCGATCATTTATTACGGCCTTTAGCTTCATTTTTAGAGCTTTATGAATGGAGGCCTGGTGGACAGGCAACACCAGTTAAACTGGCACAATTTGTAGATTATGCAGGTGCCATCGGATCGGCACTATTTGCTCGGGGAAAATCCGAAAATACCTAAACAAGGTTTCATGCAAACCAAAACTCATAAACATATCTCATGTCCGTAATCAACGATTATCTTGACAAATGCCACCAGCTCGTTGATGTTGTGGCGAGGCAAAAAGAGCAAATAGAAGTAGCAGCCACCTGGTTCGCCGATTCAATTTTGGCAGGTCGTATGGTACAGGTCTTCGGCTCAGGGCACAGTCGTATCATGGTGGAGGAAATGTGGCCTCGTTATGGTTCTTTTCCGGGATTTAATCCAATTGTAGAGTTGTCTCTGACCTTCCATAATTTGGTGGTAGGAGCCAATGGTCAAAGACAAGCAATGTTTTTGGAAAATGTATCGGGTTTGGCGGAGCGCATCCTTCGCAATTTTGAAATTACAAAACAGGACAGCGCACTGGTGATTTCTTCCAGTGGTTGTAATGTTGTGCCGATAGAGGTCGCTGAATTGTTTCAGAAAAAAGGAATCAAAGTGGTTGCTTTGGTAACCAGTGAACACCTGCGGAAATCAAAAAGTAAAAGAGAAGATGGTAAGAAGTTGACGGATTTTTCTGACCTGATTTTAGACACAGGAGCACCAGTAGGGGATGCAATGATAAAGATTCCGGGATTGGATACTGCGGTATCGCCCGGCTCAACAGTAGGAGGGGCTATGATTATTAATTGTATTAAGGCGGAGGTGGCTCGTTTGCTTACTGATGCTGGTGAGCCTCCCAAAGTTTTGAGTGGATCCGCAGTTGTTGGAGAAGAACGAGCGAAGGCGCTTTTTGAAAGCGCCTATGATGAACATGCCCGTCGTTTGGCTAAATTGTATCAAAATATAGGAAAGTAAATTCCTGGATAATGAATCCTGTTATCAGCCATAGAATGAATAGAACATTATGAAAGACCATCCCATTCGAACCACCGTCATAGGTAGTTATCCTTTCCCTGCCTGGCTTGAATTTGCTTCCCAAAATTTGGATCAATTTGGGAGCGCGGATATTGATGAAATGATTGACGACGCAGTGATTGGGGCCATTCATGATCAGGTATCATCAGGCCTTGATGTAATTACTGATGGTGAACAAACCCGGCTGGATTTCAATTTGTCGTTTTACGGGTTTATACAGGGAATTGAGCGAGAATCAGTATCACTACGTCGATGGGGTCCGCCAGCGCACGACCAACGTGGCAAACACAAAATCCTGGGAGATTTAGTTGCTCCCCAGGGATTGGGCGCAGTGGTAGAGTTTCAAAGGTTACAACGACTTTCACCAACTGGTCCGGTACTAAAGGCAAGTATACCCGGTCCTTTCACGCTAAGTGGACGGCTTCTTCCAAATAAACAATACGTTGATCGGTATGCGATTACCGAGGCAATACTTCCGATGGTTCGGAAGGAACTTGAAGACCTGGTAGCAGCCGGTTGCCTGGAGATAACCGTAGATGAACCCTCCATGAGTTGTTATGCCTATAAAGAAGATACTAAAAGGTTCGTTGATATTTTTAATCGCACCATTGAACCGATCGTTGGTCAATGCCGCTTGTCTACCCATCTTTGCTTTGGTAATTTCAAAGGCCATCCGGTCGGATATCGCCGTATTGCCCCCATGCTTCCCGATTTCCTGGAATTCAAAGTGGATGAAGTGCATGTGGAAATGGCCAACCGGGAGTTTGCCGAGATTGAATTGATCAGTGAGTTTGCCAAAAGGATGGATGTGGCTGTAGGCGTCATTGATGTTAAAAGCTATTATATTGAATCGGTGGAGGATGTAACCTCCCGAATTCAAAAGTGTTTGGAGTACATCTCAGCTGATCAATTGTCAGTAGCCCCTGATTGTGGCCTCAGTCAGACTGCCCGCTGGGCAGCTAAAAAGAAGCTGGTCAATATGGTGGCCGGAGCAAAAAAGGTGCGTGAAAAACTTTAAAAGCATATTAAATCAATTATTTATTAAATGATCGCCGCTTATTTAAAAGGTAATGCTTTATTGGAAAGCATAAAGAGCGTTAAAAGGGATAGTGACCGATTTCACTTATGGTGGCTGGGCCAAAGCGGATTTCTGATACATTGGCAGGGTCAGTATTTACTATTGGATCCTTACCTCTCCGATTCGTTAACCCTCAAATACGCATCCACCGAAAAGCCACACATTCGGATGACGGAACTAGTTCTTGATCCTTCAAGCCTCGATTTTATTGATGTGGTCACTTCAAGCCACAATCATACCGACCATTTGGATGCAGATACGCTCAAGCCTTTGATGAAAGTAAACCCCAAAATGAAGTTTATCATTCCTGAAGCCAATCGGGATTTTGTTACTCAACGATTACAATGCGATCGGGATTATCCCATGGGTTTGAACGAAAAGGAAAAGGTTTCGACAGGTCATTTCACTTTTCATGGCATACCTGCCGCTCACAACCTTTTGGAAAGGAATTCAAAAAGTCAATGTCTCTATATGGGCTATGTGGTGGAATTTGGGCCATGGAAAATATATCACAGTGGGGACACGCTTTGGTACGATGGGATGGAAGACATTCTGAAACCCTTTGGTGTTGACGTTGCCATACTCCCGATTAACGGCAATAAACCCGAACGGAAAGTGGCTGGGAATTTAGATGTTGATGAAGCGGCTCGTTTGGGTCATGAGATAGGAGCAAGGATGGTAATTCCCTGTCACTATGATATGTTTACTTTTAACACGGCAGATCCGGCGGAATTCGCGAGGGTGGCAATTCAAATGCACCAGCCCTTCCACATACTGCAATGCGGCGAATCCTGGAATTCTGATCTTCTACCAGATTAGTTTGGCCAATTGATAACTGGAAGACCAATTTCCTTTTCTATCTCTAAGAGTCTGTTGTACTTCGCCAACCGCTCTGATTGGGTGATTGAGCCAATCTTGATCTGATCTCCCTGCCAACCCACCGCAAGATCTGCAAGCCAATTATCTTCTGTTTCACCACTTCTGGCACTAATGGTTACCTTCCATCCAGCACCTCGGGCCAGCTGAAGTGCCTCCAAGGCCTCCGTTAATGTGCCTATTTGATTGACCTTCAGCAATAGTGCATTAGCAGCACCTAGTTTGGAAGCCCTCCTAATTCTCGCCGGATTAGTACAAAGTAAATCGTCACCAAGCACGAGACACTTGCTGCTGATCCTTTGTTTCAGGGTCGGCCAGAATTGCCAGTCTTCTTCATAAAGACCGTCTTCGATACTTACAATCGGATATTGTGAAACCCAGTCTGAAAGGAGATCGATCATTCCTTCACTATCCAAAACCTGATCACCGAGGTGGTAATTTCCATTGTTGTAGAAATGACTCGAGGCTACATCCAGCGCTAGCATCACATCCCTTCCCGGGACAAATCCTGCATTCTCGATTGATTGGAGTGCATCATCAAACATTTCCTTTAAGCTGCTAAAAGGTGGTGCTAATCCGCCTTCATCTGCGGTAAGTGCCCTGGTGCCATATTTTTTAAGGGACAACTCAGCTGCAGCTTGATACACACGATAAGTACAATCGAGAGATGACATGATGGTCTGCTGTGTAGGTACTAATAACAGATCCTGAATGGGTACCTGGCCACCCGCGTGCTTTCCTCCGCTGAACAGGTTAATGGTAGGCCTGGGCAAATGTTTTATTGGTTTGTCGGCCAGGTTTGAGAAATACTGATAAAGCGGTTGATCGTTGTTTTTTGCAGCAACTCTTGCAAAGGAAATCGAAATAGCAAGTAGGGCATTGGCTCCTAATCGAGATTTATTCGGTGTTCCATCCAATTCAATTAGAAGCTTGTCAAGCTCATTCTGAGTTTTAATTTCTTTTCCTTTTAATGCATCATTTATTTCGACATTGATGTTATTGACCGCTTTCAGGCAACCCATGCCATTGAAACGTTTCTCTTGGTCACGTAATTCATGCGCCTCTGCTTTTCCGGTAGATGCTCCGGAAGGAACTGATGCTGCGCCGATTAATCCGGAATCCAATTCACAATAAGCTTTGACAGTAGGCCTCCCTCTGCTATCCAATATTTCAAGCGCACTTACTTTCCTAATCCTTTGCATTGAATAAATCGTTAATCTTCTCCGTAAATTCATTGATCGTTTGAGGTGTATTTTGGATCATTTCCATACAAACTTTCTGCTGCCTGATTCGCTGGTCTGATGTCAGATATTCCAATTGGGAAAGCCCGCACACCCTTGCCAGCAAGCAGGCAATTGTGTGTCTGACAACCCGGAATTCACGATCTTTTCCCAGGTCACCGAAAATTGATTGATAAGCTTCAAAGAAACTGATTGCACCTGCAATAAATGCCTTGCGAAAATCCGGGCGATGATTGGCTTTGCTTAAAAGGTGACAGATGAAAAAGCCGAGATCAAAAGTGCCGTCACCAAAATGGAGCACTTCATGATCAAGCAGAATTAACTCATTATCTTTCATCAATAAGTTCTTTGGACTGAAATCCCCATGCACCAAAGTAAATTGATCTTCAAATGTTTCTGAGATCAGGTCTTTTAAAAAGCTTTCAGTTTCCGGAATTGCCTTGATCGTTTCGAGGTAATAAGGTTCAATTCGCAATGTTTGGAAAAACTGGTTATCCTGAAATAACACTGGTATCTCATTGGGGTTACGACTGGCCTGCAGTTGAATACTGCCCAGCAATTTACCCGCACTGGAAAAACAGGTTGAATTTGAAGGATCATCAGTCAGTAGCAACGTTTTGACATTAATAAATGGCGGCTGAATTGCCTCCATTGCCAGTAGGTAATGGGACTGGTCCTCAAATATCAGCTTAGGAACGGCGTCAACGGGCGCATATTTCTCAAACCATCGCATTGCTTCGGCTTCCCAAAATATCCTTTCAGGAGCGCTAAACCAGTCTTCCTCAACTCTAAGTTTATATAATGCTTGTTTTAGAACCCATGAAATCCCATCATCAAACTTGAGAAGTACCACCCGATTTGACACACCTCCCTTTAATATCGATGCATTGACTTTTACTGTATCGTCTATCCAGTCATTCTGATACAGATAGCCGATCAGGCCTGGGATTACTTCAATATTTAGTTGATATTTCAAATGTCGATGATTGAATATTACTTCAAGATTTCCCGGATCGCTTTCATCAATACGCCTTCGACTTGTGGAGAAACTCTGGAAGCACGTTCACTGGTTTCATATCCTCCCTGCGAATAGGCAATTTCGGTGCCTATGTATCCGGCGCCGTATTCCTCATAGGCAGCAGTACACACTTCCTCGCCTGGTCGGAGTTCCTGTGCCGCAATTTGGTATTCAATAAATAATTCTCCAGGTAAATTCAGTAGCCATACCTTATCCAGGTGCAATACAGAAACATTGGCTTTTTTCCCTGCCTTTGTATGTAATAGCCAGGCCAGGTGTTTTGCTGCAATAAACTTCGCATCGCTGGAGCTATCTGAAGATAATATAGCCTTGAGGTCATCCTCAACCAAATGTTCTCCCATAGGAAGGAGAACCTCAATACTTTTCCATTCCAAATTCTCACTGCTCAGAGGAGTTTTCTGCGTGTTCTCCCAGGCTTTTTTCATAGCCAACTCCATTCTATTGGCTAAAATTGGGCGCATTTCAACCGAACCATCATTGTATTTTCCGGCTGCGACATTGCCACTGGCACCATTCAAATGAATATGGGGCAGACCTTCCAAAGTCTTTTGTCTTGCCTCTCTGGCAATGCCAACAAACTCTGAGGTAACATCACCTTCTCCATAATAACTTTGTGGATGGGTTGCATAATAGGTGAGCACGGCAATAGGGTTGTCACCATCCCAAAAACTAACTGATTTCAACCAGGGGTCGATTAGGCCTTCGGGTGCAGCAATGGCCAGGGAATCTGTCGATTTGCTCCACCGAATGATGGCAACTTTACCGTCATCGCCAAGAATGCGGCGGTTCGAAGCTACTTTTTCGACTTTCGCTTTACCAAAGCCTAAATGGGTCACAGGTTTAGCTGATTCCAAAGAAGCACTAACCGCATTAGCAACATTTTGAATCACTTTATTCAAGAACGGAATATCATACCGGGTGCCTCCCAGACCATATTCTTCCAGGATTCCAGCAGTTGTAAAGTCACCCCGAACACCATCATGCTGATGAAGCGCATGAACAGAAACGCGGTTTGGGGTAGTGTTGGCTGCGATGGCTATATTTTCTTTCCACTTTTCCAACCCTTCGTTAGCAATTCCCAGCCAGTCGACGACACATATTACAATCGGCTTTTCATCGGAAAGAATCACAATACCCCGGGCGCTGAGGGAATCCAGAATTTGCCGGGCAGGTGCGTAGGCTACCGGGCTGCCGATAGGAGGGGTTGCATTAACCCTGAATGTTGAGATGCGAATTGGTTCAGGGCTTTCTTCACAGGAAAAAAACAGAAAAAGACCAATGATTGAAACAATACTTATGGATTGAAATGGTTTTTTAATCATCTGTATTGGATTAAGGTTTATACTTGAGGAGCCCAATAGGTACAATATCCGGTAGGATAAATGGGCCCTTTAATTAATGTGCATCCCCCGCATTCTTTACCTTCCGACGGTGGGAGCCATAAGTTGCAATTGTCACATTGTTCTTCGGAAAGAAGAGTTAGTTTTACGTAGCCCAGGCCTTCTCTTGTTTTTAGATCTGTTTCTTCCAATCCACTCAAGTCTTCGCAGGCATTAGTTACGGGTTCTTTTTGCTGCTGCTGGGTCGCCTCTTTTGTGCCACAGGCCGCTAACAGCGTACTTCCAAAAACCCCGGTCAAAATCGAGATATTGCGTTGAATGAATTGACGACGAGAAGGACGCGGATACTTCATAGGGTAGGAATCAAAAAGGTATCAGTTACAGAATTCTCCATTTTAATTCAAAGCATCCCTCAATCCCTTAATGGCATCCATTAAAAGGGGTGAGCCATCGCCTTCTATCTTCTGCAATGCATCCTCAATACCAGGCATGGATTTGTTTTCAGATTTTCCGAGTCCTTTGGTTAGCCCTGTAATACATGCAACTATCCAACTCTTTTCATCGGTTTTATCAGCATCAGCCATCATCTTGAGCAAAAGTGCTGCCTCACCTTCCTTGTTGCGGGCTCCAGTGATGTATGAGAATTGTTCCAAAAATCTTTGTTTTTCCGGGGAGGGATTACTAAAAAATGAACCCTTCTTAACCAGTTGCTTTAGTAGCGCCATGGAGGAGCCAGCTTCTGAACTTAATGTAGCCATTTGAAACCAGGTATCCTGCCCATTCTTTTCAACGATTCCTGTGAGGGCTGAAATCACTTCGTCATTGTTATATTCTCCCAAACTGAGCGTTGCCTGAAAAGCAACTGCAATGTCTTGATCATTGACCAATTCCAAAAGTTGTGGAAGACAATCAGGGTACTGTTCTGATAAAATGGCTCCGTGTTTACGCACACCCGGATGAAGATCTGTCATCGCTTGTTTTACGATGTCACCGTTCAATGCATCTAAGCCTTCCAGTGCGTAAAATGCATGTAACCTGCTTCGGGGGTCTTCATGGTTGATGAACATCTTTTTAAGCGAGGGAACGACCGTTGTGTCGTGCCTTTCCAACAATAGGCGCTGGGCATGGAGACGCCACCAACGATTGGGGTGGGTGAGATATGCTATTAACGCTTCTGTTGTTTCCGTCTTCATGTTAGGTAATGCTTTCTTCACTGTCGAAGTCTTTTCAGGAAAAATGCGGTAAATGCGTCCATATTCACTGCCATTGTAAAAATCCATATCGGCTTTTAGGTCTTCGGTAATGGATAGAGGGGTTTCTATATGCTGCCTGTAGTAGTCAATTATGTACAGATTGCCGTCTGGGCCAATGGTAAAATTGGTAGGGCGAAACCATGGATCAGTAGAGGAGAGGAACTCCCGATCTTTTTCCGAAGCCTCCCGACTGGCCACGAATGTAGGGCTATTGCTGAGTGGGCTGAGGACATCGCGGTGTACCAGGTTCCCGGCAACATCGCCAGTAAAGATATTTCCATAAAACTCTTTAGGAAAGGCATCACCTCCATAAAATGTTCCACCGGAAGCTCCAGTAAAGTGGTCTTCTGCGTATTCAGTCCTATCCAGGTTTTCATCATCAAATTGCTTTTGTCGTCTCTCAGTTCTTACTGCCCGCCAGTAGGGTGGTGGGGTGTCCTGAAACATTTCCAGGTCATGATCAGAGATATTCCATGCTACTCGAGTAGAAGGCAGGTACGGATGTCTGTGCGTATAGCGCCAAGGGATGACCACCTGGCGCATGTGTAGTGTATTTTGGGTGATAAACCGGTTTCCCCAGTCATCAAGTGTTTGACCAAATTGGGCACCGCCAGCTTCTACTTCAAACATTCCTCGATCCAGGCGGAACCTGAAATCGCCGTTGCGCATATCCAAAGCCGGTGCTGTTGAGTCTAGCCAGAAGGTTACTGTACCGGCCTGGCCATTGTTTGAAGCATAAATCCAGTTGTCGATGCCAAATCGAAGGTTCGTGATTTGAGCTTCAGAGTTGTTTTCAAAAAAACCATGAAACAATGTTTCTTTAATATCGGCCCGGTTATCGTTGTTGGTATCTTTTAGATAAAGAATATCAGGAGCGCTTGTCACCAGCAGGCCACCTTTCCAGGGGAGTACGCTGGTAGCTTCTATGAGCCTGTCTGCAAAAACAGTGGTGCTATCTATTTTGCCGTCACCATTGGTGTCGAAAAGCATCCGGATTCGACCAGACTCTTTTCCCGGTTCAGGTTTGTACGGGTAATCGAACATTTCCACCACATAGATATTTCCACTTTCATCAAAGATCATCTCTACCGGATCCAGGATATTGGGCTCTGAGGCATACAATTCAATTTTAAAGCCTTCTCTCAGTTGAAAGTGCTGCAGGGCTTCATCTGTGGTTAGGGAGTCGGCATAACGCCGTTCTGAGCATGAAACACTCAGGAGCGAGAAAGTCATTAACCAGTATGAGATGTATCTATTCATAAGTATGTGAAAATCATCAGTATAATATCAATTTTAATCAATAGTCCCGGCTTATCATTTCAATCCGTGTAATTCAAAAAGACATAATCCGGATTTGCAATTTTCAGTTCCTTATCTTCCTGGTTCCTGAAAATAAAGTACAATTTATCCCTACCTGTCGCGGCTTTCAGTTTGATTTCATGAGATTTGGTGCCCCGTTCTGTTTCGAGATAAGGGGCTATTACATAAGAGGACAAAAGTGAACCATCAAGAGTAGCTCTCTTTACTTCAATAGTTCCATTGTATTGAAATCCGCTGTCGTAAAGTACACGCATCGAAACTGAGTTTAAACCATCGAAGAGTACGTTTTCAAACATAAAATATCGTCCATCTGTGATATTCCCGAGCACAGTTGTGCCAGCTACATTCCTGCTACTCATTTCTGGATTCATATCGTCAGCATTTTCGGCCTGCAGCACCGGAGCCTTTAGCATAATTTGTTCCTGTGTTGTGATTGCATCAACCTGATCTCCCCCTTTATCGGTATAAGTAGCAGTTAAAATATAAACACCCCCTGTATTACCGGGTTGATGCTGATCAAAAATGAGCTGACCTTTTGGTGAAAGAACCTTAGAATCATCCGCCATCGAGAAAACATATTTCACAATTTCAGTAATCTCGTTTACCGTCAGTTGAGGGTGCGCCACCATAGGTGTTTCTCCCCAAACTCCTGAACCACCATTCTTGATTTTCTCGATGAGATACTCCTGATCGCTGGCGCTATACTTATTGGCAATTTGTTTATAAGAAGGGCCGTTTAATTTTTCATCAATGCGATGACAGGCTGCGCAATCAGAAAGTTTCATATATTCCTCACCGATATATTCGATCACCGGTTGATGTCCCGGTTCAGCAACAATATGATCCATCCCTTCGGGAAGAAAAGACAGACTTATTGAGACGTCTGAAGCGTCGATGCCATTGCCTATTTCACCATCCTCTTTATCTGTCACGATTACTGAATAACCAAGGGGACGTTTTCGGGTATAAAACTGATTTTCTGATTCAAAGGAAATCTCAATTTGAGGTGCTTCATTTCCAGCGCTTACGGTATAAAATGCCTCAGATGAGAGGCCTTCAGAATCTGTTGCGTTTAGTGTTACTTTATAGTTCCCAGCCCTTTCAAAAACGTGACTTACTTTCGCTCCATCAGCAGTGGTACCATCACCAAAATCCCAATGAAAATCCATTTTTTCACCTTCAAGTTCAACGGAGGATTCGCCCGATAAATTCACTGTTAACGGAATTCCACCAACCGGATTATCAACCTCCATCTTAGCAATAGGGGCCCTGTTGCCTGGTACATATGAAATCTTGCTTAATTGTGCATCGAGGTTTTTGGTATTCCAGCTTTCGCCATACTCGAGTATGTACAAACTTCCATCTCCACCAAAAACCATGTCTATCGGGTTGTGAAATGCGGTATTTTCCATAAACCGTTCAGATTTGACATAATCCTGATTCTCATCGAGGGTGATCAGAAAGATCCAATCCCTAATCCAATCATAGAAAAACAGTTTATTGTCAAAGTAATCAGGGAATTTATTTTCCGAATGATCATGATCTTCGCTATAAAAAACTGGCCCGGCCATTGCATTTCTACCACCTGTACCAATCCAGGGAAATTCAACAGACGAATCATAGGGATACCAGATAAATGAAGGCTGGGCAGGAGGTAGGTTTTGGATTCCCGTATTATTTGGTGAATTATTGACCAGGTTATTTGGGTCGAATAGCCCGAGGCTGACTTCATTTTCAAAGTCATAATCGAAATAGGGCTTGTTATTTCCCCTGGTATAAGGCCATCCCCAGTTGCCTGCTTTCTTTGCCTGGTTCAATTCATCGTGTCCTTTGGGTCCCCTGGTTGAATCATCTTTTCCGGCGTCCGGACCAACGTCACCCCAATATAAAATCCCATTTTTCTTATCCAATGATGCTCTGAAAGCATTACGTAAACCCATGACATAGATTTCAGGTCTCGTAAGCAGATCGTCATCAACAAATAAATTTCCATCTGGAATTGAATAGGTTCCATCTGCCTCGGGCTTGATGCGAAGGATTTTACCCCGCAAATCGTTGGTATTGGCACTTGATTTTTGAGCATCCCATACAGATCGTCCCGGGCTTTCGTCACTTGGAGAATATCCGTTCGACTCAAATGGATTGGTGTTGTCACCCGTTGACAGGTACAGGTTGCCTACACCATCAAACTCCAATGAACCTCCCGAATGGCAGCATTTCCTTGTACTTGGGAATTCGAGCAAGATTTTTTCAGATTCCAAATTCAGCGTATTGTTGCTCAGGTCAAACCTGGATAGTCTTTGTTTATAGGATCCGTTATTAGGAGTATGGAACAAGTAAACCCAGTGATTTTCTTCGAATCCAGGGTCAATGGCCATGCCTAATAACCCGTCTTCTGCCACCCACTCTACATTCAAATGAGCTACAATTATTATCGTACGAGATTTCTGGTCAAAAATTTTGATGTCACCGGCTCTTTCAATAAAAAGAATGTTACCGTTGGGTAAATATTCCAGTTCCATTGGCTCATTAAGGTTGTAAGTAAGAATTTCTCTCACGAACCTGTTTTCCTCAGGAAGTTGAAGTGATTTTGGGTCTTGTCTTTTACATGCGTTCAAGAATAAAATCAATACAATGATTATTGTTTGAGTCAAATGACCATTCAAATGCAAAAGTCTTATCATTTAGCGTTACCTCGGATTGTGGTTTGTTTAAAAATTCCAAAGTATTGGCTTAATGGATGCTTTCCAAAAAATTATAAGTGGCTTAAACATGCGATGGGTTTAGAAAGACATCTATTCGCTAAAACTAAATTAACATGAAGAGGGATGTAAGTTCTTAATGGAGGAGGAAATTTCCACAACACTGGCGTCCTCTTTTTCTCAGAATTCGCTAATAGTAGGCGATCAAGAAGGGAGCATCAATTTATTCTTTATCAGCTGGTATCCTTGATTTTAATAGCCCTAGAATATTCTTTTTCGAGAGGTAACTAATTCAAGAACACCAACTATTAAGAGAAACCATACCGAAACTGCAATTATTATAGTAACCATGATCCAGGTTTTTGATTTTCACTAGCAGTATACGAAAAATGTCAAGGCAGGAAAGCATTCTTCGACAAGTGAATTAATCTCATCGATCAATCGTACAATAATGGATATAAAGGTCTATTATATTATAATAAAACAGCTTGCGAAAACGGTTAAATCCTTATGCTGATATTATAGTGAGAGACCCTGTTATCTATCGAAAACTACAAAGACTTTTTCTTCTTGACCTTAGGTAAATTTGGAACAAGACTGGGGTCATATACAAATCCAGCAGCAACCTGAATCATCGTAAAACGAATTTTTGTTGGGAAATAATTCTCGGGGTCTTCTTTCACATGACCCTTTACTCCATCGGCATCTTTGATGACAAGGTCCATACGCCTTACGCCTTCAGACCAGATAATCGATTCATTTTCCCAGAAAGAGGTCATAGAAACGTCTATGTCGTAGACACCCTTTTCACTGTAAGGAGTAGTGCTTGTACAGCCATAGTTATTGTTTTGGCCTTTAAAGGGAATGTAGCATAGACTCCACTTCGTGGGTGCTTTACTGGGCTTCTCCAATACTTCCCAGCGAACATGAACTGTACCGTTACGAAAATCCACCGGAGAAGTCCAGTCAGTTGGACGCTCCGAATTCAACTCATCTTTTACATAGTAATGTGACGCACTGGGCTTGGAGTTATCAGCATCCTCTTTGGTGTAGTCGAAGGTAACGTCGAACAATACGAATTGATTGGTAGAACTTTGGGCCTTGCCATTTGACCAATAAAAACATATGGATAAAATTCCAATGGCAGTTATGATCCTTTTCATGGGTTTGATTTTGAACGTGTTATTTAAATTATTCATTAGAGTAACCTGTTGTGTGAATTATATTTTGAGATGAATATAGGTTAAAAAATGAGTGCATCTGCTTGATAATGAGTAAATTAAGAGTGTAAAGAAACAATAAACTCATTGAGCAAATGCACAACATTAAAAGTAATTTCGATATA
>JAQCLE010000035.1 GCA_027592755.1 Bacteroidota bacterium
AAAACGTGGCAAACATTAAGCATTACGGGATATTGCAACTTTATTCATAAAGGTTCGGATGAGTGTGATTATAAGCAGAACCATTGATTGCTTTTAAGTTCTTCTATTCTGAGGTCATGATTTTGATAAAAGCAACTGTTATGAAAAACATCTCTCTGACATCATATAAGTTAGCTTTAATCTGTTTGCCGTTATTCTTACTTCTCTTGAGTAGTTGCAGTGGTTATAGAAATACAGCGAACTCAAATCCACAACAGAATAGCGTTGGTTCTGACTTCATTATTCCTACGGAAAATGATTATTCCCCTCAATCATGGGAGATATTATTTCGAAGAGTCCCCGGTATCCAGGTTATGGGCACCTATCCTAACTTATCTCTCAGAATTAGGGGAGCAAGTTCACTTAATATGACAACTAAGCCACTTTATGTTGTAGATGGTATTCCATTAGGACATGGCTTTGATAATCTGAACAGAGCTACAACTCCTAGAGAGGTCGCGTATATTCAAGTTTTGAAAGGATCGGAAGCTACCATTTACGGTGCCAGGGGTTCAAACGGAGTGATTGTGGTTTCACTGAAAAAATAGAGCCTAAGTCATTCACAAAACCGGTCTACTAACGATCTGCCTAAATTGTTTTGTTATCGGAATTCCATTATGCCAGAACGTCTTTCACTACCTCGCCGTGAACAACGATTGCAGCTTCCCCAAAAAATAAATTTTCTAAGCAAGAATATCATGGACTACATGGCCATGCACATCGGTCAACCGGATGTCTCTTCCGTTGAACCGGTAGGTTTGGTGTACGTGATCTATACCCAGCAGATGAAGCATTGTAGCATGCACATCATGAATATTGGTTCGGTTTTCAACAGCTCGGTAGCCATAGTCGTCAGTCTTTCCATAAACTGTGCCCCCCTTAATGCCAGCCCCGGCGAGCCACATGCTGTAGGCAGTTGGGTTGTGGTCACGACCTATGCTAGCACGCATTTCAGCAAATGGTGTGCGCCCAAACTCTCCGGAAAATATGATGAGCGTAGTTTCCAATAGCCCACGAGCCTTCAGATCCTTAATCAGGCCCGCAATCGGCTGGTCCACTGCATGCGCATTAGCCTCATGACCCGGTTTCAAATGACTATGCTGGTCCCACCGGTCGAATCCCGTATTTGAGCACGTAAGCTCTATAAAACGGACTCCACGCTCTACCAATCTTCTGGCCAAAAGGCATTGGGCAGCGTAGCTCCTGCAATGCTTATCATCAGAATCAAAACCATATAGTTTCTTGGTGGCTTTAGTCTCCCCGGAAATATCTGTCAATTCGGGTACTGAGGATTGCATCCGATAAGCTAATTCATAGTTGGAAATACTGGACTCGATTTGATCTTCCGGACCTAATTTATTCAATAACGCACGGTCCATTTGGTTCATATATTGCAACATTGATTGCTGTATTCCATCTGCGTCTTCATTTGGTAAAATATTGGCCAGGGCCTCTTTTCCCGTTCGCAACACAGATGCCTGATAAGTTGCTGGCAGAAAACCGTTTTTAAAATTATCCAAACCACCGGGAGGGGTTAATCCACCATCTAAAACCACGAATCCGGGGAAGTCTTCATTTTCGCTTCCCAGACCGTACGTTACCCAGGCTCCCATACTTGGTCTTCCCTGAAGGCCAATTCCTGTATGTAAGAAATAATTAGCATTGGTGTGTTCGGGAAATTCAGAGTACATGGAATTGATCATTGCCATATCATCTACACATGTGGCTATTTGAGGAAATAGCTCACTCATCCACATTCCTGACTCTCCATGCTGCTTAAATTCCCAGGGACTTTTCAATAGCTTACCAATATTATTGAACTGGGTAGCTTCTACTTTGAATAATTCGTAAGGGCTTTTCCCATTGTCCCTGGTCAATCTGGGTTTAGGATCAAAAGAATCAACTTGTGAAACCCCACCGTCCATGTAAAGGAAAATGATACTTTTGGCTTTGGGGACGAAATGAGGGATTTTATCCCCCAGAAGTCTGTTGAGTGACTGATTTGCAGAAAGGAGCTTTCCACCGAATGGTGTACTCCCCATTAGACCTAAGAGTGCCACCGAACCAAATCCGGTGCTCGCCAGGGAAAGCATCTCCCTACGGCTTATTCTCCGATTACAATAATCTTTGGAACTCATAATAAATGTACAAATTCTTTCAAGTTGAAAACTGCATGACAATACCCTGACCAAAGCCGAGGGTCATCTTTCATTTTGTCCAGGTTAGACCCGTATATTTGGGCTTGCGTTTCCAAAAGTGCCTGCGCCTTTTGAATCTCATCAAGTTGTGCCAGCCTCGAGAAAGCACTCAAATAAATCTCATTTATCCTCTCAGACAAAGAATAATCCTTGAGTGTTAGCAAATTTTTAGCCCATTTCATTGCCTGATCCTTCACAAATGGATCATTCATTAAGGACAAGGATTGTGCCGGAACATTAGTTGTATTTCTTCTCCCAAATGTATTAAACGGGGTGGGCATGTCGAATACCACCATCATAGGAGAAAGAAAATTTCTTCTCACCGATAGGTAAATACTCCTCCTTCCGTTTCCATCCAGAGGGCCTGAACCTTTAGGTACACCTCTTCCGACCAAAAAATTAGTAAGTTGTACCGGTACAGGTTTTCCATACATGGTGGTATCCAGATTACCTGATACCGCCAAAATACCATCTCTAATAGCCTCAGCTTCAAGTCGTCTTATGGGAAAATGGTGAAGGAAATAATTATCAGGATCTATAGTTTGGTTTGCCTCCATAATTTCGGTTGACCGCTGAAAGGTTTGGGTCAGCAAGATATGCCTGATCATTTTTTTTATGGACCAACCGTCTTCAGTCATGCGTAAAGCCAGGTAATCCAGCAACTTCGGATGGGTAGGAAGTTTTCCCTGAACCCCAAAATTATCGACAGTTTCTACTATCCCCCGACCAAAAATGTGATGCCAAATCCGGTTGACGATTATCCGCGATGTGAGAGGATTGAGGGGATCCACGAGTGACTCAGCCCATGCAAGTCTCCCACTGCCCTCCTGGGGAAAGGATTCGGGGTCGACTTTTATGGCACTAAGAAACCCCCTGGGAACTTTTTCCTTGCTTAAGTTATGAACGCTCCCCCTAATAAATACCGGGCTGAAGAGGGGTTCACCTTCGGTGAGCCCAATAAAATGGGTTGAATCGTACAAATGGGGAGTAATATTGTCATACTCAGCTAATTGTGCCATCGCATTGGAGGAAAGTCTCGTTTGCCTGGATTTTAAAAGGTTATCAACGAGATGAATCTGCTGAGGGGACGCCACGTTCTGCGTCCAGTCTTCAATGGCTTGTTTTTGAGACTCCAGGGAATAATCTGTGAGATCAACGGTTACCAGGCCTTGCAAGTCAGGAAGGTCATGGTCATACGCGACAGCATATTCCACCTCGATGTAATCGTCTGGATTAATGCGGTAGGTATGCTCCTGTTTCCTTCCGTAGTGGCCCGGAGTGAATTGTAAGTAGGCCTTGTGCCCTTTGGCCAGTGACAAATCAAATTTATAGGTTTTCAATTCAGGATCTTCAATTATTGCCTCCAGACCTTCCCAAAGCGGGCCTTGAATCACATGAAAATTGTCGATAATAATCCTGATCAGGCCAGTATTACCTGTAGCTCTTACAGCTAATGAATCATGTTCAATAATGAAATTGGGAGAAAGTAAAACCCCCTGAATCCCTTTCGAAATGGCCCTGCTCGAAGCGATACCACTTCTTAAGCTTTTGACCCTGAGGGATTTTCTGTCTATAATGGGCTCCCCCCTTAAAGGCGTTTCTCCAAACCCCCAGCCATCCGAGGACCAACCATCCCAATCGCCGTTGCGAAAATCACCTAAAACCTTATAGTTGCCTTCAGGTTTCGAATCTACTTCCAGGGTTTGTATAAATTGTTTCTGCTTACGGATCGATTCCGATGAGGTCTCTTCTAGGAACATGGTTAACTGCCGGCCCACATGATTTCTTATTTCTCCTTTTATCTCCATCAAACGTTCGAGGTGATCTTCTTGCTCCAGCGTTTTTCTTGCCGGAATCGGACCTAACCTTGAGCTTTCGAACATCCCGTACATTGCATAATAATCTGTTGTGGGAATGGGGTCAAATTTGTGATCATGGCAGCGTGCACAGCCCACGGTGAGACCCAGAAAGGTTTTGGAAGTGACATCGATTACATTGTCGATCTTATCTGCTTCCTCTAATTTTATGTCAACCGGACCGTGTTTACCCTCTCCAAGGAAAACATAACCTGTACCGATCACCGATTCATTAAATCCTTTCTCGGGATTGCGTCGAGGATTTTCCAACATATCCCCTGCCAGGTGCTCCTTAACAAACAGATCATAAGGAACATCCGTATTAAAAGCCCGAATGAGGTAATCGCGATATTCCCAGGAATGGCTTATGTTATAGTCTCCCTCATGCCCCATGGTTTCTGCATACCGAACCAGATCCATCCAGTGCCTTGCCCAGCGTTCACCAAAACGAGGGGAGGAAAGGTAGTGATCGATAACTTTTTCGTAGGAATTTTCAGAAGCATCTGAAATAAAATCCTGCATATCTTCTTTGCTAGGTGGAAGACCAGTGAGCAAATAAGATGCTCGTCGGATTAAGGTGTTTTTTGCAGCCCTTTGCGAGGGCCTTAATTGGTTTTCGCTCAGCTTCTCGTTAACAAGGTGATCAATAATATCGGACGGTGATCCATCTGCCAATGACTGCGGCAATGCCGGCTTTTCGGGTGGTATAAATGCCCAATAAGGCTTCCATTTGGCTCCCTGATCAATCCAACGCTCTAACAGGGCAATTTCACGCTCACTCAGGATCTTTTTGGCTTCTGGTGGGGGCATTCGAAAATCTGGTTCATCTGAAGTAATCCGCTTTATCAGCAAGCTTTTACCGGGTTTACCTGGAACGATAGCCGCTCCACCATGTTCTAATTGGGCGGTAGCGAATTCGAATTTATCCAAACGAACCCCTGCTTTCCTGGTGCTGGAATCCGGGCCGTGACAGACAAAACAATTCTGGGACAAAAGAGGCCGAATATGAAAATTAAAATCTACAGTCTCTGGTAATGTGGGGTCATTGGGCTCTTCTGGCCAAGCACCAAATGCAATCAGGAGCAGCAAAAATCCAGATCCAATCAGAAGCCACTTTTGAATAGATTTTTTCAGTTTCACTTGATTGATATGTTATAATCTAGAACATTGGGATATAACTTGAATGAACTACACTCTTTCAAATTTAACTGGATAGGTTTGATCGGGATTCCAATATCAATTCTTAAAAATAGCATCTTCCAATACAAATTGTTTTCAATGACCTGTTCATTACTTATCCTGAAGTTACACGAATTTCGTTCTATATTAAATATCTCATTATGAGATACTTATAAAATTGGTGTTCAAAAAAAGCATCTAAAATTGTTACATCAGTTCTAATGATGTTTCATTTGAATAATGTTCTTGTGAGCTCAATTGTATTCTCACATTTAAAGAAAGGCTTATATAAGTAGTGTTATGCCAAAAAATCCTTCCCTGAGTATTAAGCTCCATAAGAACCGCATATTTGCCGGATTAGTAAACAAAAGAATACTCCTTAACAGTTAATGGACGAATCTCAATATCATCAAAGCTAACGCTGCCATTTTTGGCAAAGAAAAAGAGATTATCGCCATCATGATGTCCTCTTAAGCGGTTGATTATGGTTCTTTGATTATTAATAACCACATCAATGATTTTTTCTTTAACAATTACCTGTAGCTCGAACTGCTTATCCAGTCCTTTTACATTCTCAATATTCAGGTTATAAGCCTCCCATCGGGGGTCGTTGGATTCAGCCGCCAGATCTCCATCCTGGGGCTCACCAAATTGGACCCGTTCCCGGCCTGGCTCAAAACGTAGTTCACGACCACTGTAGGTCTTTCCGCTTCCCCGGAAGCTCAATCCAAAATTCCTGGCATCCCTGGCATTGACAGTCATGATGATATGTAAATCCTGCGGAAGCCTGTAAACCACCGCAGTTTCAAGATTCCCTTTGGCGTTAAGACTTATTGATTTCCCGCTGGCAGATGCCCCCCCAGATAGTAACTCTACACCAAACTCAAGTGGATATCCACTTTCCGGTATCACCTCGATCGGCCACTTCATTCCTAGGGAGCCGTCATCAAATTGGATCAATTCTCTCATGGCAATATTCCCTCCCCAACCGGGAAAATCTACAAATCCAGCCAGTATCCTACGATTGTCGGCGTATTCGGATACCTTAGGCACCATTAATCCGTCATATATATTCGGATCAATTCTTTCCCACGGCCCTAAGGCCTTAGGTGATTTCCAGAGGGCATTCCTGCCAAGAATAAAGTAATACCACCCGTTCCATTCAAAATGATCGGGGCACTCATCAGAGGTGCCTTCAGGTAGCTCAACCAGATTCAGCTTGGCATCCTCCCATGTTATAAGATCTAACGACTTGAGTAATTCAACTCCACGGCGGATCAGGTAAAAATAATCGGATTTCTTATCAAAGAAAACCTCAACGTCATGCCCTGCTAAAAGAGAATTGAAATCTTTGGTGTAATTGATCCCATCTTCACTGACCGATGTAAACACCTGGTTGCCGATATATGGCTTGTCTATGTATTCAGCCCTGCTACCGCAATCGGTATAGAAGGCGTAATATTTGTTGTCTTTATGATTGTAAGTAATGTTGCAGGTACCCATGGAATTTTCCCATTGCTTCAATATAGGTACTGCCTTAGGATGTTCTTCCCAGTTAACCAGGTCTTTACTACTCAAATGAGCAAACTGGTGGGCACCTTTTCCCCACTTACTGCCATGATGACGACGATCGAAAAGATAAATCATATGAAAGATACCATCGTGATAGTATGGTAAACAATCGCCGGCGAATGCTTGCCCTCGCGGTTTCCAGTATTGTATGTTAATCTCTTTGGGGCCAAGTATTTCCAGATCTCGTTTAGCCACCATATCACCGCCACCGCTTAGCTTTGTAATCTCTTCCTGACTTAGTGCACGATCCCACAAAGCAACATGATCGATCATCCCAATAAATCCTGATTTTGTTTCTCTCTCACTCAACTCCGCCCCGATCAGGAACGGTCCCTGAAACTTGAAAAGATTGCCGTGAGGCCATTCTTCGTCTACCAATACTCCGTCGACAAAGAGTTCAAGATTCGGACCAGCAAATCGAATGATTATATCATGCCAACCATTGTTTTCAATGTTTTCGGTCCTAATGCTTAAATCCAGGACACCATCCATGAATTTCTGTGAGTGCCTTTGCTGCCCGATTATTTTACCATCCTCTTTCTTCAGTCGTTTGTCTCCGGTCTCAGTCTGCCAGAGATAATTCAGCTTTTTGCCAGTTCCGTATATTATCTGGGAGAATTTGTTGTCCTGATCATGTCTTGCGAACAGAGGGCTCTCCCATTTTTCGTCTTCATCCTTGACCCGCATCAGCAGAGTCATTTCTTGGCCAGTAAGTTGCAGTCCTGCCCCACCTGTTAAAAAATACCCCCCATCAAATCTGGCAGCGTACCCATCGCCGCCACGTGCCTCAGAGGCTTGTATTTCCTCCTCTTTCAATTTTACTCCCACTTCCACCTTGCCCTGGGGCACTAATCCTACATCATTTTCAGAGGCACTCTGTAGATCTCTCATAGCCCATAAAGCCGCTGCATCATTGAAAGGTGATGTCATCTTTGGCCTTGGTGCACAACTATACAACATTGGAATCACGATGGCGAATGTGATTAATCGTGAACCAGTGGTTAAGCTTTTTAATTGTTTCGTTTTCATGTCAGTTGAAAAGTCTTCTTGGTTCAAGTCCTTAGACTGATTTTTTTGATTAAATAATAATTAGAGACAAACTATTCGTCCCTTTTGGTGCAAGGCATGCCTTAGACAAAGGAATCCTTTGGATCGGGACTCGCTCAGAAAGGTACAAAAAGTCACCTCTTCTTTTCACACAGCGACTCCTTACGCGGCTTGATATAAGACTCCTAACAAATTAACTACCGCTCTTAGGGTAATTACTTTACAGAGGGGCCTTTCAAAAGTTTTCCCGTGAAGCTTTGATTCTCGAAATCAGCTGTATAAAAGTAAATTCCAGGAGGCAACAGAACATTTTTTATATCCTCTCCACTCCAGGTTATATCAACGGAACCAGCCTTGTAACTAGTTCTGGTGGTGTTATATAATTCTTTTCCGCTAATCGAAAAAATCTTCACGTTCAAATTTCCGGAGGAAGCCAACTCAAAATGAAGGGTAGTTGAATTAGAAAAAGGGTTAGGATAGTTGTAAACCTTTAAGAGTCGTTCTTCTAATTCATCTTCCAAGCCGGTGACCATTGAATTCTCTCCCTCTCTCATCCGTATGGTCTGGTTCACTGGTACATTGTAAATGTATTCAACCTTTCCCAGAGGCCAACTGACTTGTATCTCATCGATCATTTGGGCAGATCCAACGCCGAAGTGAACTGGTGTGATACTCTGGCCGAAAATACCAGCGCCATGATGCCATCGGTAGTACGATTTGCCCTCAACTGCTATTTTCACTTCAGTGCCGAAAGCATCCCGATTTGAGGCGGTCCCTTCAAGCCAGATTTGTAACCAATTTGTGAGTTCGGTCTTCGAGTCCGTAATGAGCTCATTGCGGTACAAATAAGCAGGTACTTCAACATTGGCGACAACCATATCCAGGTCCCCGTCGCCATCACAGTCAAACGTCTCCAATCCCCGACCTCGGGCTTCACCATCAACAGTTGATTCCACTGACCAATTCTGAAAGCCTTCTGTGCCTTCCATAAACAAATTCTTAAAGAAGAAATTGTTTTCGTCTACCTGTATCTCGTTGTTTATGGTGGACTTACTCATTACACCGGTAACGACATACAAGTCTTCATCTCCATCATGATCGCAATCGAAGAACTTGGTTCCCCATCCCCATGCGGCGTTATCGACCCCCATCTCAACTGCCAGGTCCTCAAACCGGCGATTGATATTGTTATAAGTAAACAAGGGATTTGGATGGTAATTAAAAATGTTACTGACATAAATATCAAAGAATCCGTCATTGTTGTAATCGCCCACCGCCAATCCCATGCCTGCACCCTCGTCATTTAGTCTCAGAGCCTTTGAAGCCTCGTTAAAAAACACACCGGCCCGGCTTTCGAAAAATTGGTTTTCCTGGGTATCGTTGGCGTTGTAGAGATCCAGGAACCCATCATTACCCACATCGATGGCCACACTTGCCCACGTCACTCCAAATCCACCCAATCCGGTTGCCGCAGTAATATCAAAAAAATAACCATCACCCCTATTCTCATACATGGTGTTGGCCCCTTTTAAATTATTGACGTACAGATCAAGGTCACCATCACGGTCGTGATCCCACCATAAACCGCTGGAACTATAGCGATCGGCGGTCCCTGCAACACCGGCCCGCTCGGTCACATCTACAAAAGTGCCGTCACCCTTATTATGGTATAGTTGATCTTTCTGGATGTTGGCCAAAAACAGATCGGGAAATCCGTCGTTATCGTAGTCGCCCCAGGATGCTCCCAGTTTATCTCCATGTCCTGAAGTAACTCCGGGATTTACAAACTGAACCACAAACCCGGATGCGACGGTTACGTCTTCAAAAATTCCGTGGCCATTATTTCTCATCAACCGATTCCAGGTGGATTCATCCTCGGGGTTGAATGAGAACATGCCGGTAAAAAAAACGTCAATGTCACCATCCTGATCGTAGTCGGCCACAGCAACGCCGTTGGATTCGTTAATATGACCAAAGCCCGACTCGAGCTCCACGCGTACGAAATTCTGGGCTATGGCGTCAATCGCGATTGGCGTAATTATTAACAGCAATATTATCTTTAGCTCCTTCCGTCTCATATCTTTTATATCGCATTCCCGGTTTGTCTCGATCCAATGTCCAATACACCTATTTTCTGAGCGAGTCGACGAGGACCATTGAAGAATTAGACTCCCCGAATCGAGAATGTTCCAAATCCATTCATCTCTAATCTATCCAAACTGCCTAACAAAAGCAAGAAGCAAGGAACAGACGAAATCGTCCGTTCCTTGCTTAAATGGTTTAAAATTATACTAAAATCCAGGATTCTGGGTTATAAGTCCCTGGCTAGTGATTATTTCCGGATCCGGTATCGGACGATATTCATCCCGACCAGCAGTGAACTTGGCATCAGCCAGGTATGCTATTCTTTTTACCTCGGTGCTATAGTAGGCGTTCATCCAGGACTCGGCGATACCCCATCGAACCAGGTCGAAAAAACGGCCTGGGTGCGACTCCAGGGCCAGTTCAAGACGTCGTTCCCAGCGAAGTACTTCTCGGGCCTTATCCGGGGTGTCAACATCGGATGCACTGTAAAGACCAATAACATACGGTGCCGAAGATGAGCCATCGGCCTTTACCAACCTTGACGTGCTGTTAGCAGCACGGGTTCTTATACGATTGATAATCGGCAGAATTTCGGTATGACGGCCCACTTCAATTAGCGCCTCGGCCCAGTATAGCAGGGCTGAAGCATAGCGCATCTGATCAGTATTTCTAGAAGTAGTGAAAAAAGCAACAGTACCCCTCCAGCAGGGAGATTCAGGCTGCTCCTGATCTTTGATAGCTGCATTGAAACCATAGATACCGGGTACTCGGGAATAGGTCGCGTCAAAAATACGATCAGCTTTGTATTTCCAGGGCATACCCAGTACAACCATTGTATGAGAAAACCGGGGATCCATGTTATGAGCTTCAACGTCTGCTGACGTTAATATTACCGGGGGATCGTCGTAAGTATTAAAGAGCGGCAATCCATTGACATCGGTTTTGAAGGCATTAGCTAGGTTTAAGGAAGGGATATTGAACCAGCAACATCCGTATCCCTGACCCATGGTAGAATTGAGGGCGGTTGATGCATTGCCTCTACCTTCAACAGAACCATCGTCGATAGACCTCATGACTGCCCAAACAGACTCTATCTCACTCTCAGTTTCACATTCGAAATTTGCAGAAAACTCCGGGTGCAAATCAAACTCCCCGGTGGCCTCAACTCCTTCAATCAGGCTGATTGCTTCATTCAACTCGGTGGTATTAATGCTGGTTACCTGGTGACTTGCATCCTGCACGTATGCTTTGTAAATCAATGACTTGGCCAGGAAGAGTTGAGCGGCGCCTTTGGTTGGCCGACCCTCTTGCGCCTGAGTAGCAGGCAATCCGGCTACAGCCGCCCGCCATTCAGCAATAATCCAGGCCCAACCTTCCTGGTCTGTCAGTTCGCGGTTGTGTTTAAGCGCGTATTCTGTTTTCGCAACATTCTCGTCGATATATACAATGTATTTGTAAAGGACCTTAAGCTTAAAATAGGTTTGAGCCCGGAGAAAATGCATCTCGGCAATACGCTGAGATCGAGTAGTTAATTCCGCATCGGTCAGTTTATTGAGCCTGGCTAACGCATCATTTATCCTGGAAACAAGTACGTACAGGTTTTTCCACATCAACTCATTGTTTTCATCCCCGGCTGCCACTTGGATAGACTTGATCTCACGACGATGGATATTAAACTGGTCAGGGATGCTACCGCCACCTTTATGGGCGTCTCCTGATCCTACCGCACCATCGGTCCAGAGGTCCTGAAACGGAGCGAAGAAGTTATCGTTTCCCTGAGCAGCATAAGCGGCAATAACTAATTTCTCCACATTTTCCGGAGTATTTAATTGATCGCTTGCTATCACTCCCTTGGGTGAAAAATCAAGGAAGTCCTCACTGCAGCCGAACCCTATCAGGCTGGAGATTATTACTGTTGTAATTATTTTTAAATTTATCGTTTTCATCTTTTTAGCTCTTTATAATCTAAATAATCTAAAATCCAATGTTTATTCCAAATGTAGCCCTCAGTGGCTTGGGTATGCGGGTGTTAAATTGATTCCCTTCGATTAACCAGGCAGCTGATCTAAAGCCGTTACGCCCAGATCTTGTGTACCAGTACTTTAAGTTTTCCATACTTACAAACACCCTAAGATTGGATAACCAGCTCACGCTCCCGATAACTGCTTGAGGAAGGGTATATCCCAGGGTAATCTGCCGCAAGTTGAGGAAACCTCCATTTCTTATGTAGTAGCTACCGAATCCCAGCGGTCTGGTACTTGTACTCAAAGCAGGAATCCAGGTGTCTGTATTGGTGTAGCTCCATGCATTAAGGGATGCACTCCCGGAGTTTCTACCCGGAGCAAGGCCACCCAATTCTTCGTAATCGCCATTGCTTAACTTCCTGCCGGTCATTCCGAAGAATTGCATAGTTAGATCGAAATCTTTCCAGCCAACCTGTCCATTGATACCATATTCCAACTTAGCCAGACCATTTGTTCCCTGGTATTTCCGATCCAGTCCATCGATAACGTTATCATTATTCAGATCGGCGTACCTGAAGCTTCCAACCCTGATCCCAGGATATTGCGGAGCGGATGCTGCTTCTTCAGGACTTTGGAGTATACCTTCCATAACGTAGCCAAAAAAAGCATTTGGTGAGTGACCAATAATATTCTGCTCAACATTTCCTGGATAGGAAGCCCATAGGTCCTCCGGCAAATCGGTAATTTTATCATTGTAATGCGCACCATTAATGGATACCGAGTAGCTCAAATCTCCCACTGACAAACTATTGTAGCCAATCAAAAACTCCCAACCGGTAGTCTCCATATCGGCTCCGTTCGCCCAGCGCCGGAAACCATCGCCATAGGTTCCGACGACGGAAGGTCGGATCAGGATATCTGTGGTCTTTTTCTTAAAAGCATCCACTGATCCGGTAATCCTATCGTCCATCAATCCAAAGTCAAGACCTACATTGATCTCAGTTGTAGACTCCCACTTCAGCTTATTGTTCTCTGTCTGGATCGCGAGGAATCCTGAAGGCAACTGGCCGCTGTTGTTATCGTCTATGTCATAGGAAGTTGCAGCATTATCACAAATGGTCTGGGCACAACCACCCCCCCAGGGCAGGTACGTGCTCGGTGGTGCATAAACTGCCTCATACAACCCAAATCTGGCCTCATTCAAAATATCCTGATTTCCGGTTTTACCCAAGGCAGCTCTAACCTTTAAATCGGACAACAAAGTCAAGCCCGACATAAATTCTTCCTCCACTATTCTCCAACCCACAGAGGCTGCCGGGAATAAGGCATATTGATTTTCGGTACCAAATCGGGAAGAGCCGTCACGTCGAATGGTAAAAGAAGCGAGATACCTGTTGTTAAAGGAGTAGTTTGCTTTACCAAAGAGAGAGAATAACGAGAAACCGGTTGAAAAGCCGGTAGAGGATCTCTCACCTGAAGCTGCATCCAACTGGACGTAATCATTGGTTTCCAGGGCGAAACCCTTTCCTCTGGCGCTAAATTGCGTTATAAAATTCTCTATTGCTTCAGTCCCCGCTAAAACAGTGATCGAGTGCCTGTCGATTGTTTTGTTGTATGTCAGGGTATTGTTAAAAACCCAGTTGGTTTGATGTAACTGAGCATGAGTAAGTTCTGCGGTCGCATTGTTCAAGAATCCCCGATTGAAGGTAGGGAATATGTCGCGGCTAAAGATATTATCATAATCAACCCCAAGGGTCGTTTTGAAGGAAAGGCCTTCCATTATCTCCCAATTCAAATATACACTTGCAACCACTTTAGTATTGTGTATCCTGTCATTCTTGTTGTCATCTGCCAGCCCTACCGGATTGTCTCTATCGTCAAATCCCTGACCTGGAGGGCCTGAGATTCTACTTGTTTCTATGGGGTTGCTTGTATCTGTTGGTTCATGTCTTACCGGCAAAATGGGTTTCATATTGAGCATGAGATTATCCGGAGTGCCGCCAAATCCATTGTCAGACCATAGACGTTCTTCTTTACTAAGACCTAAATTTTGACCGACAGTTACTTTATCGCCTGCGAATTTGTAATAGGAGTTCAGACGAATGTTGATACGGTTATAGCCAGTTCGCATGACTACGCCCTTCTGGTCGAAATAATTCAACCCCAACGTTACTCCGCCATTTTCACCGGCCCTGTTCAGGCCTATGTCATAATTCCGGGAAAATCCTGATCGGTATACAGCATCATTCCAATCCATACCTCTCTCGAGGCTCTTCCCACCCCATTTGGTTCCTGTCCAAAAACTGGAGGGATGGCCAGCGGGTCGCAGTCCCTGGCCTTGATCCAGCCAGTCGGGGTAGTTGATCTTATCAAGCACCGGCACTCCAGTACCTTGGATACCCGCTCCCAAACTTTGGTCAAGGTGCCAGTCATAAGTGTAACGTCCACCCGCGTCGGGATTTGCCCCATCGTTCACCGCGGCTTGCCACTGAATTATCGCTTTCTCTTCACTAGTCGCAAGATCCTGCACAGCAGTCACATCCTCAAAGCCAAATTTGGCACTTACTGTAACGGAGGATTTTCCCTTCTGGGGGCTCTTGGTAGTTATGATAACAACTCCATTGGAAGCCCGGGAACCATAAATCGACGCTGAAGCACCGTCCTTCAATACTTGCATAGACTCAATGTCATTGGGATTTAACCAACCAAGGTCCCAGTTCGGAATTGTAGTGCTGGTACCTGACCCCGTATAAGGCTGGATGGGAACTCCGTCAACGATGTATAAAGGAGAGTTATTTCCCAATGTCGACCTGCCCCTAATTGTGATTTTCGCGCCTTGCCCGGGATTCCCGGATGTGTTGACAAAGACACCAGGTATTCGCCCCTGCATTTGGGCTATCACATTAGGGCTATTAAGATCCTTCACTTTACCCATATCAGCCACGGCAACTGCCCCTAGTTGGTCTTTCTTTCTTTCAATGCTATAACCAGTAACCACTAATTCATCCAGTTGTTGGATATCCTCCTGCAAAGACACATCAATTACCGATCGGGACCCAACAGTTATTTCCTGGGTAGCAAAACCCACGTAACTGATAATCAAAGTTGCATCTGGGCTAACAGTGATTGAATAATTACCTCCTACATCAGTAATAGTTCCTGTGGTGGTCCCTTTTTCAACCACAGCCACCCCAGGTATGGGTTCGTTGGTATTGTCTAAAATGGTTCCACTCACGGTAACACTTTGTGCCCACATAAAGTGCATCGGTAGGAGCATTGTGAACATTAGTATTTTTAGTTTCATTATCTATTATTTAAATTGAACATTGAAAAATATTTTAAAAAAAATTATCTTGGTTTAGTTCAAATTGTCACTTTGTCTGTCTCCATAGGCTTTGGGATTTTAATTTCGGTGATTAATTCATTCCCAAGTTCTTCAAGAGAACGGCCCTTAGTTTCGGGCATTATCTTCAAGACAAACACTAATTGAAAGATCATCATTATTGTAAAAATAAGGAGCCTGTACGTTAAATCAAAATCAACTTCAGGACAACTAACTTCCTCAGTCTTGACGAGGGATGGATCTACTAATGTGGCTATGTCGCCTAAATCAAAAAATCCCTTTTTCGGATCCATCATCCACTCCTTTTTATGACGAAATTCGCTTAGGTATTGTCCTAACTTGCCTTGCGGCCACACCTTTTTCTTCGATTATGATGAGGAGTTTACCGACTCCGAAAGTCAGTCCCTTAAAGTATCACCAAATCCAAGTACACGCTCAATCAATATAGAATGGTTTGGAGTTGATGATAATTCTGATATCAGGTTTTCAGTAACAGATTTGAATGGGCGATTAGTTGATGCATTTAGTACAAGCGGAGTAAATGGAACAAATTTTTATTCCATGGATGTCAGTCAATTGCCGGAAGCGGTTTATGTTATCAGGGCGATCATTGATGATGTTTTGGTACAAGGTAGATTCGTCAAGGAGTAATTAGAATTCCGAATCTATCGATATTCCAATTTGATGCTGTTATTTTTCTATCTCGCATGGGAACCATCACAATAAGGTGAATTCCCGGTCTTCTTGCACATGCACAGTGCTTTCGTAGCTGTTTCCTGATTTTCAAACACAACCGGTCGTTTATCGGTGGTTTTGTGACTTCCATCACAAAATGGCTGGCCCTTTGAAAGACCACAGGAACACCAAGCATATTTTTTGCCTTTTTCCAGTTCTAAAACTGCTGGTGTATTTGGATCGGTAAAGACTCTACTCCCTGCTTTCTCCTCTGGGCGACCATCGGCATTCATATAATAGGAAAGCGCCCCAGAAGGACATTGCCTGATCTGACTTATCATTTCATTAGTCGATGCAGCTTCAACATTAATCCAGGGTCTCTGGTTGGGATTAAAGACTCTGCTCATCCCATGGAAACATTTTTCCGAATGAATGCAAAGTTTCGACTGCCAAACTACGGTGACTTCACCATTTGAATATTCCTTGGTTACTTTCTTTTCTTCCACGTGTTCAATTTTTTAAAAATGTACTCCAATTTATCAAGAATACTCTGGGTGCGCCTACTGTTTTGGAAATTACGCCCAGATTTGTCGGGAATAACACCGACAGTGGCATCTGATCAGTTGGATTTGGTAATTTTGGATCTAATAATCGAAACATAAGCACTGTGAAACAGAGATTGAGAGCAATCAAACGGCATTTTAAGGAGGTTTTAAAAACTAAAACCTCATCTGAGGCCATAGCACTGGGGTTTTCAATTGGCACTTTCATTTCCATATTACCAACTACCGGCTTTGGCGTTCTTATCGGATTGCTGGTTCTGGCTATTTTTAAACGCCTAAGCAAATACGGTCTTTTTTTAGCTATGGCTTTGTGGAATCCACTGACCGTGGCACCATTATACATTTTAAGCTTTCAAATTGGTGAATGGATTATGGTTCATCCCCCACCCCTTATCGAATTGACAGGATTGGACCGGTTCTTAGACCACTCCAAAAACTTCATTATTGGAAACCTGGCTTTGAATGTCCCAATCAGCGTCCTTTCTTTCATAATTGTATATATCATTGTCAACTTATATAAGGCTAAGATTGATGAAAGGGAAACGAAGATTTAAATTACATTACGATTGACAAATCATAAACCTCAAAGCCATGTCCCAGCCGAGATACTATAGCGAAAAGTCAGCAATCCATGGAACTACTTCTGACGAAAATCCCTTAAATGAGGGGCGTTTTTAATGAATGTCCGGATTAGATTCCTCGGAGGAGCAGGTTCAGTTACCGGATCTCGGTTTTTACTTGAAATAGATAATTACAAGCTTCTGATTGACTGCGGTCTGTTTCAGGGTCTTAAAGAATTACGCCTTCGAAACTGGGATGATTTTCCAGTTGACCCAAAATCGATCAACGCCATTGTTCTTACACATGGGCACATTGATCATTCAGGGTATCTACCGCGATTGGTAAAACAAGGATTCAATGGTACAATTCATTGCACAAGTCCAACAGAGGATTTATTGGAAGTATTGCTTACAGATGCTGCCAAATTACAGGAAGAGGAAGCAGGCTGGGCTAAAAAGAAGGGATACTCCAAGCATGAGAATCCTCAACCATTGTTTACAAGTGAAGATGTTTTGGCCTATTTGTCGATTTTAAACGGACATAATTTTCAAGAAAGAATAAAGATATCAGACACAATTGTTGGAACATTTCAGCCCGCAGGGCACATTTTAGGTGCTTCAAGTATTTTACTAGAGATTTTCGGGAATCAACAGACCAAAACGATACTTTTCTCTGGTGATCTCGGGAGGGATGACGATCCAATTCATGGCAGGCCCCAAAAAGCACCTCAGGCGGATGTTCTTTTTATTGAGTCAACCTATGGTAATCGAAATCATCATGATGGAAACATAGAACAGGAGTTCGCTTCAATTATCAATGACACAATCAACCATGGTTGTTTGCTAATTCCCTCATTTGCAGTAGGAAGAACACAATTACTCCTTTTTTACATTGAAAAACTGCTAGAAACCAATCAGATTCCGGCAATTCCGGTATATGTTGACAGTCCAATGGCAATTAGCGCCACATCATTGTACAGAAAACATCTTGATAACCACATCCTTGACGATGAAGATTTAAGAGATATCGGCTGCGCATTTGACCATCCGCTTATCAAGTATCACCGACTAAAAGAGTTATCAGCCAACTTAAACACGATAAAAACGGGTGCCGTAATCATAAGTGCCAGTGGCATGTGTACCGGTGGAAGAATATTACATCATCTGTATCACCGATTACCAAGAGCAAATGACACCGTCCTATTCGTTGGTTATCAGGCCGATGGCACAAGGGGAAGGAGAATACTAAATGGCGAACCGACCATCCGGATCTTTGGCGTTGATGTCCCGGTTCATTCCAGAATTTCCAACATTGATGGTTTGTCGGCTCATGCAGATCAACAAAACTTGCTCCACTGGCTGGATAACATCTCATCCGCTCCAAAAAGAACTTTTGTGGTGCACGGGGAGAAGGAAAACTCAGAAGGTCTTGCCAGTAAAATAAGACTGGAAAAAGGCTGGGACAATGTAATTGTCCCACAATATTTGGAAAGCCTTGAGATATTCGAGGGTATCTGACCCATAAAAAAGTTCAATCAATTTTTTTTATGAGTAAAGTCAATGTTCTCTTAGTAAAGGATCAATACTTTACCTATCGATCAAGAATTTTATGAGCCATGAAAAACATACTTGTACCTCTGGATTTTTCAAGCTGTTCAATTAAAGCTGTTGAATATGCTGCCAACCTGTGTAAGGTATTATCAGGTCATATGACCCTGCTTCATGCTATCCAGGTACCTGCACTTAGTGACATTGATGATGAGACAAGTCTTGAGATTGAAAATGAAATCATGAAGAGTTATGAAGAGTTGAAAGAAAAACTTCCGATTCTCAATGAAGTTGATCACGATTTTAAGTTGAAATTCAGTTCTATCCTTTCCGAAATAAAGCAGATTGCTCAATACAATATCGACCTGATCGTAATGGGTACAAAAGGAGCTACCGGAGCAAAAGAGGTTTTCATAGGGAGCAATACTTATGAAGTAATTCAGGATGCCAGCTGTCCGGTGATCGCAGTTCCTGAAGATAATTCGCTATTCAATTTGAAAACAATAGCACTTGCAAGTGACTATAAACGAATTGATGATTTTGATGATCTTGAACCACTCATTCTACTGGCAAAGAAAAGGAATGCCGAAATTCATGTTTTGCATATAGGCCAGGAAAGTAAAATATCCAGGAAGGAACTGGAGGTAGGCAAGAGTCAGGAGCAATATTTAAAATCATTAAGCCATTCCTATCATTTCATCGAGGAAGACGATGTTGTCCATGGATTGAACAAATACCTTGAGGAGAACCGCATTGATATGCTGGCCATATATGCCAGAAAGCACTACCTGGCGGAAAAACTTTTTCACAACAGCGTAACTCAAAAAATGACTTTTCATACAAAAGCCCCGTTGTTTGTGTTGCCAGAGAGGAGCATGAAATTGTTAAATGCTGATACGCCTCTGAATTAGGCTGTCAACTTTCTGAAAGAATTGATGGGGCTTCATTGTCCGCCAGTTGTTTATCTCTAGCGAACCACCGAAGTTCACATAAGAATCAATATTATAGTTGGTCCATTCATTCAATACATGCTCGCGGAAATTAACCGCGGCAATCCACCCGTCTTGAATCTCTTCAAACCACTCCTCATAGTAGCAATCGTCCGAACCGTGAAAATTTAAAACGCTTTCACCTATCAGGATAAACTTATCGATACTATTCTCAATTAATGGTTCCAATACGTTTCTTTTTAAATGCATCACATCATTGTTGATGGCATCATTCCACTCTCCAATAAATTCGATGATGCTATATCGCAGGTCGTAATCGGTGAATAGTATCTTTAAGTAGAGCGTTTCAGACCCCATAAAATCCCAGGCGGGATCGATGTAGTAACCATAAATTGTCTCGGAATAAACATCATAGTTATATTCCTTACCATGGAAAGGCGTCACCTCATCACTCACAGGATCATAATATTGCAGCCAGCGATGAAAAGGTTGTATCTCATGCATTAGAGGAATTATTTATTGCCGCTCGAACAGAACCATTTTTGTCAAGCAGGTGCTTAGCAGTATTCTCGTCAACAGATAGCTCATCCATGACAATTCGGATACCTCGATTAACCAACTTGGAATTACTCAGCTGCATATCCACCATTTTATTACCCTTTACCCGGCCCAGTTTAATCATTACCGCGGTTGATATCATATTGAGCGCTAATTTCTGTGCTGTCCCGGATTTCATGCGTGTACTTCCAGTTACAAATTCGGGACCCACAATAATTTCCACAGGGTATTCCGATTCCGCTGCTAATATGGTATCGCTGTTGCAAGTAATACATCCGGTGAGTATCCCTTTACTTCTGGCCATTTTTATTCCGCCTATAACATATGGTGTTCGTCCGGAAGCGGCGATGCCCACTAAGGCATCATTTTCAGAGATATTATGTCCAACTAAATCGATCCAGGCCTGGTTGGGATCATCTTCGGCATCTTCAACAGATTTTCGAATGGCTACATCGCCACCAGCCATGATGCCAATAACATGATCAGCCGTCACACCATACGTAGGAGGAATTTCTGATGCATCCAATATTCCCAACCTTCCACTGGTACCGGCACCA
Source organism: Bacteroidota bacterium (assembly GCA_027592755.1). Taxonomy (GTDB): domain Bacteria; phylum Bacteroidota; class Bacteroidia; order Cytophagales; family Cyclobacteriaceae; genus JAJCYL01. The sequence goes on from JAQCLE010000035.1 coordinate 20,695, forward strand.
ATGTAAAATAGTCTTCCTCCATTCTTCATTTTTTCGGTTATTTCATTGATCAAAACTTCAATTTGAGGGATGGATTTTTCAACCGCTAACGCCACGGATTGATCTTCATGATTGAGACCCGAGAGCAGTTCACGGGTTGTCATCTTTTCGAGGTCGTTGTAATTGGATGCTGATTCTGTATAGTTCATTTGTTAAGTAGTAGTTCTATTTCCGGTTGATGATAAAGGGTTAAACCCGCAATAGGGGTTTCTACAATTTTACTAATGTTCAGATTATTATCCGTTCCCATTTGCCGGAGTATATTAGAAAAATAGAATGCTATTGAACCGCTGAAATGAATGGGCAGTGTATTTAATTGATCATATTTTATAAGAACATCCTTTAAAAACTCTTCAAAAACGCCATAGACAAGCTTATAAATAAAAGGATCATTCAAATGATGGAACGCGAAACGTGTAAAACCACCGAGGAATTTGTTTGGTCTTGGTTTTCGATAGAGATTATCAAGGATTTCGCTTACATCCATATTATACCTCTTTCTAAAACTATCCATAAGTTCATCGGGCATTTCCTCACGGCAAAAAGATTTTAATATCATTTTTCCCATGGTTGCTCCACTCCCTTCATCACCAAGGGCATAGCCCAATGACTGGACATGTTGAACAATTCTATTCCCATCGAAATGGCATGAGTTGGCACCAGTTCCCAAGATACAGGCAATACCAGGTTCTTTCCCACATAAGCTCCTTGCCGTTCCAAGAAGGTCATCATTGACATCCATCGCTGCGCCATTAAAATGAGCCAAAAAACAATTGCTGATTGCCTCCTTTTGTTGCTGAGTATGACATCCGGCACCATAATAGTAAATTTTGCTAACGGGCTTTGAAATAGAATCTTTTAAATGACTGACCATGGTCTGACATTCTTCAATACCCTGAATAAATGGGTTGAATCCCGAGGTTTTCCCTTGTTCAATTGAACCATCGAAACATAAATGTCTCCAATCCGTCTTCGAACCTCCGGCATCCAGAATTAATATCATAGGGCAAAGATATATGGCCAGACAAAACTTACCGGCCCTGATAACAAAAGAGTGACTACCTTAAACTTTCATTAATGCTGCAAAGAAACCCATATTCTCCCTTTTGTCTTTGATTAACATATAAGGAATTTCCTTATCATACTTAATTAATTCCAAGGCAACGCTACCTAGAAGCAACGACGCAGCTTTAGTTCGTCCCCTCGATGCAAGTATGATGATATCAGCATCATGGTTTAGCGCATCAAGGTATATTTTATCTGCTGGAGCATCATCGTCGTCAAAAGTATATATTTCCTTAAAATCTGCGATGTTGTAGTTGTGTTCAGACATGAAATGTTCGTAATTTTTCTCAGAATTTTCCCTCATGATGATCGTAAATTCCTCGTAGGTCTTACCAGTATAATGGTATCCATGGGGAACATGGAACACATGCTGCAAGATAATTGCTGCATGGTTATTTTTTCTGATTGCCAGTGCCTGATTGATTGCTGTAGTTGACCTGATAGTAAAGTCGATCGGAACAAACAACTTGTTAAGGGTCATTTTTGTGTGTTCGGGCACAAATAGGACCGAACAATGAGAAATATTAGCAATCTTCTTTGGATTGACCCCTTTTCCTTTCAATTCAGATTTTTTACCCAAAATGATCAAATCCACTTCTCCAATCCCCGGCCAATCAAGGATTTTTTCAGATGTACTCCCTTCCCTTACTATAAATTCAGGATCATGATCCTTATAATCTGGAAAATATTGAACCACTGTTTTTTGCATCTTTTGTAACAGATTTTGGTCTATTGGACCGTAAAGCTCGGGGTACTTCTCCCGGACACTCAGGGGCAATTCAAAATATGAGTTTATGTGGATGAAATAAACCTTACTGGTGTTCATTGTGGTCGCTACCAATTTTGTATAACCTAATACAAACTCATCCATCTTGGTTAAATCAAGACAAACAAGAATCTTGCTTAGTTGGAACATGATATTCGTTTTAGGATTGAAAAATTAAGCTAACCAATTATGGAGATTTGACAAAATTACGACTTAAGGTAGGTAGGACAAATGATCCTTCTATTTTTGCGCTCCACATTAGTTATGGCGGCAAAGAAAACACCTCTTGAAGAAGGAGAAAAGCGAAAGATTAATAAGGAGAATCTCCAGAAACTTTACGGTATTTATCAGTATATAACACCTTACAGGGGATATTTTATAACAGGACTCGTCTTTCTGCTATTTTCAAGCAGTTTATTGCTCACCTTCCCGTTCCTTGTTGGCAAACTTGTAGATGTCGCTTCAGGGCAAAAGTGGTACATCAACGATATCGGTCTTATTGCATTCCTTCTTGTCGGCGTTTTTCTACTTCAAAGTATAATTTCCTTTTTCCGTGTATTATTCTTTTCATTGGTCAGTGAAAAAACAATGGCTGACATCAGAAAGGATCTCTATCAAAAGATGATGACCTTACCCCTATCCTTTTACGATTCGCGACGAACTGGTGAATTGATGAGTCGCATCACCTCAGACGTTTCGATGCTACAGGATACGATGTCGACAACCCTGGCAGAGCTAATCCGGCAATTCGCCACATTGGCCATCGGAATAGTTTTTATTTTTTACAGCACACCCGAGCTAAGCATTTTCATGCTGGCAACATTTCCTGCTGTTGTAGTGATTACCATGTTTTTTGGGAAATTTATCAGAAAACTCTCCAAGAAGACTCAGGATGAACTCGCATCTGCCAATGTAATTGTGGAAGAAACACTCCAATCAATTCAGACAGTTAAAGCTTTCACAAGTGAATTGATTGAAATTGCCAGGTATGGTGGTTCTCTAAAAAAAGTTGTCACTACTGCCTTGAAAGCGGCCAAATATCGTGCAGCTTTCATATCCTTCCTCATTTTCGGAATGTTTGGAGCAATCACTACAGTCATGTGGTATGGGGCCACTTTGGTTGAATCCGGCACAATGACTACCGGCGACCTTATGTCATTTGTAATTTATACAGCGTTTATAGGAGGCTCAATTGCAGGCTTGGGAGATTTATATGGACAAGTACAGAAAGCCATTGGTGCAACTGAGCGAATCCTTGAACTCAGGAATGAAACATCTGAAGTAATAAGTAATGTAGCTGAGAAGGTTGCGCCGTTTAGTGAAGCAAAAATTCGTTACAAAAACGTTCGGTTTGCCTACCCTACAAGAAAAGAGTTCGATGTCTTACAAGACATCAGTTTTGATATCGCATCAGGTCAAAAGGTGGCAGTTGTCGGTCAGAGCGGATCTGGAAAATCCACCATCATTCAATTGCTGATGAGGTTTTATGATTGCACTTCAGGTGATATCGAGGTTAATGATCAATCAATTCAAGACTTTGATTTGCATTTTCTGAGGTCGCAGATTGGAATTGTACCCCAGGAAGTAATTCTTTTTGGGGGCACTATTCGTGAAAATATTCTCTACGGTAAACCACAAGCAAGCGATGAGGAAGTTATTGAAGCTGCTCGTCAGGCCAACGCCATTGATTTTATCGAATCTTTTCCTGAGGGATTTGAAACGCTTGTTGGCGAACGAGGAGTCAAACTATCGGGAGGTCAAAGACAACGCATTGCGATCGCAAGGGCTATTTTAAAAAATCCTAAAATCCTGATACTGGACGAAGCAACAAGTTCACTTGATTCTGAATCTGAAAATCTTGTTCAGCAGGCGCTTGACCAATTAATGAAAAGTCGAACAACTATCGTTATTGCCCATAGACTGGCAACCATAAGAAAAGTAGATAGAATTTATGTCCTTAATAAAGGTCAGATTGTTGAAGCCGGCACCCATAAAGAACTTACTGCAAAACCGAATGGCGTATACAGCAATCTCGTAAGCTTGCAAATGGAGTTTTACTAATTGAAAAACAGTTGGTGTAAGATCGATACTCCCTTTGAAGCATCATTCCATATCTTGTGTGATGAAGAGGCATCCATTAAATTTTGATGCATTGTAACAATTGGCGCAAATGACGTTGCTGAGACACTGAATCCAATGATCAAAGCAACCAAAACTCCGATAATTACTACCAGTGTGCGGTATCTGCCTGAGCTTTTTTGGATATTGGTTTGATCAGTTGAATTCATTACGGCTGTTTTACAACAAGAGCCATGCCATAAATCATAACATATTGTCTATCTGACACTTAGAATTAAGTGTGCCTCAAATATTTGTTGGATAAGTCCGATTTCGAACAGAACGCACTTTCAAAATGTAGAATTTTGGTTATTTAGTAAGGGACTGATCGTCTTTGACTTTTTCAACTTTCTGAAAAGTTGTCGACGCATCAATCATTCGTGTCCAATTCTCCTGCTTGCCCGTTTCAACTGATTCGTAAACCAGGCCCTGCTCTGTTTCTAATACCTTACATAATCCCATGTCATACCGCAATGAAATTACCATATCCCCATCCAGAAGTGGATTCTGGTTTATATCAACCATTGGCGTATCAGGATCTGCTTTCTTTTTCTTTTTAAATATGCCAAACATAGGGTTAAATTAAAGCTAATCGGGGTATTTATCGAGGTTAAAAGAATTCTAAAAGAAACATTTGTGAACTAAATACCACTAACCTTTTTTTCTACTTCTTTGCAGGATTGATCTGTAAACTATGATTTACAAACTCCCTAACACAGGCACCTCCATTTTTACCATTATGTCAAAAATGGCCCTTGACTACAACGCGATTAACCTTTCACAGGGATTTCCTGATTTTGAAGTGTCCCCTGAAGTGATTTCCTTGATCAACAAACATATGATGGGCGGGAGAAACCAGTATGCCCCAATGCCCGGTGTACCTGTGCTCCTGGAAAGAATTGCTTCCAAAGTCAATGGCATTCACGGGTGCAAATACGATGGGTTGAGTGAAGTGACCGTAACCGCTGGGGCTACAGAGTCAATTTATTCCGCTATCACCATGCTTGTCCATCCTGGAGATGAGGTTATCATTTTTGAACCAGCTTATGACAGCTATGAGCCCAATGTGTTAATCAATGGTGGCGTACCGGTAAGAATCAAGCTCAGGCTGCCAGATTTCTCTATCCCATGGGATGAAGTCAGACAAAAGATCACTAATAAAACAAGGCTAATTGTGATTAATAGTCCCCACAATCCAACAGGATCGGCATTGAGTAAAGAAGATATGCTGGAGCTCTCATCAATAGTCACCAACTCTGAGATCTATGTTTTGAGTGATGAGGTCTATGAACATATCATTTTTGACGGGCTTGTTCATGAAAGTATCCTTAAGTATCCGGAAATTATGGAAAAAGGAATTTGCGTGTCTTCATTCGGAAAGACTTTTCACGCCACGGGATGGAAGATCGGTTATTCTGTTGCCCCCAGGCACCTGACAGAGGAAATCCGAAAAATTCACCAGTTTGTGACCTTCAGTGTAAATACGCCTATTCAGTGGGCTTTTGCTGAATTCCTCGAAAACCCTGAAAATTACAAGCACGTGCCAGCTATGTTTCAAAATAAAAGAGACTTGTTTTTGGAGCATACCAAAAATTCCAGATTTAAACCCTTTCCAAGTTATGGAACCTATTTTCAGCTAATGTCATACGAGGGCATGTATGATTTAGGTGATTATGAACTGGCTCAAAAGCTTACGAAGGAATCAGGTTTGGCGAGCATTCCTATGTCATTTTTCTACAAGGACCGCCAGGACGATCATATCCTACGTTTCTGTTTTGCAAAATCCGATGAAACTTTAGAGAAGGGCGCAGAGATTTGTTGTAAGCTGTAGATATAACACCTTAACCCCAATTTCAGTAAAGAAACACTCTTAATTTAGGGAGTTTTTACGATGACCGATTAGGCTGCGACTACTTTTTCACCCTTGCTTTCCACCTGATCAGGGATATAAACTTTTTCCTGAGTAACCCTGATCTTTCCTCTGTTCTCTCTGATGACCCTTGAGTAGAGTGACAAGTTTTTATTAAAAAGGAAAAAGAAAAACAATCTGGTCCAACTCTGATGTGATTTAAGAGAGTCGTAATACTCGGATGCGAGATGTTTCAGAGCAGGCAGCTTGTTCCACGGAATTGAGGGGAAGTCGTGGTGCTCGTTATGATACCCAACATTCATTGCGATTTTATTCAATCCACCATAATAGCTATAAGTCTCCTGAATCGGATCGAGGGTAAGATAATGTTCCTGTATCCATCGGGCACCTAACGGATGCAAACCGATAGAGAAGAAGAGACTGGCAATGAGATAAACAAGTGACTGAGGTCCCCAGAAAAACAAAACTGCTACCACCGTGGCAATCTGTACTGCCCAGTTCAGGTAGGTCCATCCATCCCACATTTTAATTTCTTTTAATCTAAATGTTCTCGTAATTTGAACGAAAGGATAAAATAGAAACCAAAGCGCTTTTTTTATTGTGGAGTTGTGAACAATCCAGGCCTCATAATTTCCCGGAAGGTCAGCATCCAATGCATGAACTCCCTGAAAGGCATGGTGCTTTAAGTGGTATTTCTGAAACGAAACGGAACTTGGAAAAATCTGCGGAACATTGGCCAGAATCCCGGCCAGGATATTTAAAGCAGGTTTTTTGAAAAGCAAGTTATGTGCACATTCATGAACCATTACGAACATGGCATGATCGAAAAAGGCTCCAACTAAGTAAGCAACAACAAAAACCAACCACCAGGATTGACCTGCAAGGAGACCCGCAATTGCTATTTGACCAATTACCAGAAATAAAATTATCCAAAAGGTGCTGGGGTTTTTCCCGATCAATTTCTTGACATCCGGGTGATCTTTTAATATTCCTCTTGTCCTGGCAATATGTGGTTCTACATCTTCAGAAAAAACGAATTCTTTTTTGATTTTGGCCATAAACTATGCTGAACAACATTTAGAGAAATGCAAATTTAGTTGAAGGGAAAGTAAGCGACAACTGATATGAGTCATAAGACGGTAGGCCATGCAATCAATTGAATGGATTCTGGATTGATTTTATGTCAACCCCCGATGGTTGACATCGATTCAGATGGGGCTGTCAGCTTTCTTCTTTTTTCTGCTTCAAAACCATCATTGGCACGGCTATTGAACGCCCGCTTGAAAGCTTCCCTGATTTCATCATCAGACACACCATTCCGAATGAAGTTTTTCAGATCAAAAACCCCATCATCATAAAGGCAGGTTTTTAACTGACCCTGGGCCGTTAACCTAATCCGGTTACAGGAACTACAAAATGTTCTGCTGAACGCAGCAATGATGCCAATTTGACCCTGGTAGCCAGGAACTTTATACCCATAGGATGTAGAGTTCTCTGGATCCTTTAACCTTTCGATGCTAGGAAATTCCGTTCTAATATGATCTATAATCTCATTATGGTTCCAAATTAGTTTATCATAGTGCATTCCTTCCCCATTAAACGGCATCTCCTCAATAAATCTGACATCCACAGGGTGATTCTTTGTTAATTCAACAAGTGAATTGATATCCTCAATATTCTGTCCCACCATAACCACCGCATTGATCTTGGTAGTTATTTTATAATCCATCAACATCCGGAAGGTTTCCATTACTTTATCAAATTCATTCCGCCTCGTGATCTTATAAAATCTATCTTTATCAAAGGTGTCGAGACTGAGGTTTACAGATTTGATTCCCACTTTCTGAAAATCCGGAATGTATTGATGGGTCAAAACGCCATTCGTAGTTATATGGATTTTTTCAATCCCATCTATTTGGTTGAGTTGTTCAATGAAACTCATTAATTCCGATCTCACGAAAGGTTCCCCACCAGTAATTCTGACTTTGGATACGCCCATACTGGCCAACACACTACACAAGCGAAGCATTTCTTCATATGTGAGCAATTCTTTACGCGGTAGGTACTTGATACCTTCTTCAGGCATACAGTAAAAGCAACGCAAATTACAGCGATCTGTCACCGCAAGCCGCAGGTAATTCATTGGCCTGCCATGATTGTCCAGTACCGGTGAATGTTTACTCAAGCTATAGATAGTTAAAATACTTTTTCTTTACTCTAAAGATGCAACCGTATCGCATCTGTTCATGTATTAATATTAAATAGTCTTTTCAGCTAGCTATTGAGGGCTGCAGTTTTCAATTGCAGCCTTTTTTTATCTTAAAAATCAAAATTATAAGGATCCATGCCATATCGATAATTCTTCTCAAGCGAAGCAATAACTTCCATATCTGTAGCCGATAATTCGAAATCAAATACATCAGCATTTTCAACAATTCTATGTTGTCTGACGGATTTAGGAATGGTTATCACACCCAGCTGAAGTTCCCACCTGATAGTAACCTGCGGCGGTGTTTTGCCATATTTCTCTCCAATCTCGATCAATTCCTTTACTTCAGAAACATGTCCCTTCATTATAGGCGCCCATGCTTCAAGTTGGATTCCATTGGTTTGGCAAAATGATTGAAGTTCTCTCAATTGTAAATATGGATGAAATTCTACCTGATTAACAGCAGGCTTCACATTGCAGTGAGGAAGAAATTCATCCAGGTGAGACACCATAAAATTGCTGACACCAATGGCCTTTGATCTGCCCTGGGAATGTATCTCCTCTAACGCTTTCCATGTTTTAACCGATAAATCGCCATTCGGCCAGTGAATAAGGTAAAGGTCAACGTAATCCATTCCCAGTTTCTCCAAACTATCATCAAAGGCTTTCAATGTCGATTTGTATCCCTGATCGGTATTCCAAACTTTGGTAGTAATAAAAAGTTGTTCCCTGGGAATTCCGGATTCTTTTACTGCCTTGCCAACACTGTCTTCGTTTTTATAAAGGGATGCTGTATCGATGTGAATGTATCCTGTCTCAAGGGCCCAGGTTACCGCATTCTCTGTTTCAGTACCTGCTTCACTTTTCCACACACCAAGCCCAAAAACTGGCATTTCCGTACCATTGTTCAGGGTTACCTTATGTTTTATGCCTTTAACCATCAATTGTAAATTGAATTAACCTCTAATTTAGGATTTGTTGAGATAAACTCAACTGCAGAGATTTAGCATTGGCTCAAAACTCGACAGATGACATTCTGAGGCCAGAGTTTTCAGTATGCCTTTTGAATGGAGTCTCTCAAAGATGAATAACCTCATCATAAGCTGCAGCCGTTGCCTCCATTACTGCTTCTGACATGGTAGGGTGTGGATGAACAGATTTTATGATTTCGTGACCAGTGGTTTCAAGTTTCCTTGCAACAACAGCTTCCGCGATAATTTCGGTTACATTAAATCCGATCATATGGCAACCCAACCATTCTCCGTATTTGGCATCAAAAATAACTTTTACGAAGCCGTCTTTAGCCCCCGCCGCACTTGCCTTTCCTGACGCAGAAAAGGGGAATTTTCCTACTTTAATCTCATAGCCTGCCTCAATGGCTGCTTTCTCTGTATAACCAACAGAAGCCACTTCCGGAGAACAATAGGTACAACCCGGAATGTTATTATAGTCTAACGGTACGGGGTTTTGGCCTGCAATTTTTTCAACACAAATAATACCTTCAGCCGAGGCGACGTGCGCCAAAGCCTGCCCCTTAACTATGTCTCCGATGGCATAGGTGCCAGGAATGTTGGTGCCATAATAATCGTCAACCAGCACTTTTCCTTTATCAGTAGCAATACCGACATCCTCCAGGCCAATGCCTTCAATATTTGTTGAAACACCAACTGCAGATAAAACAATCTCGCAATCAATTTTTTCTTCTCCTTTGGGTGTTTTCACTGTCACCTTACAGGTTTTCCCTTTTGTGTCGACTGAAGTAACTTCCGAGCTTGTCATCACCTTTATCCCTGACTTTTTGAAAGATCTTTCCAGCTGTTTGGAAATCTCCTCGTCTTCAAGAGGTACAACATTAGGAAGAAATTCTATGAGGGTAACTTCCGTACCTATTGAGTTGTAGAAATATGCAAACTCGGAACCTATGGCGCCAGAGCCGACTACTACCATGGACTTTGGTTGTTTGCCAAGTGTCATGGCTTCGCGATAACCAATAATTTTCTTACCATCAATGGGCAGACTTGGTAGTGCTCTTGAACGACCTCCCGTAGCAAGAATGATATGGTCGGCCTGATAGTCGGTCGTTGCTCCTTTATCATCAGTAACCGCCACTGTCTTGTTCTTCTTTAACTTTCCAAATCCGGCAATGTGATCAATCTTATTCTTCTTGAAGAGGAACTGAATGCCTTTGCTCATCCCATCGGCCACGCTCCTACTCCTTTTTACCATTCCGTCAAAATTGACTTTTACATCCTTTACTTCCACGCCATAATCCGACGCATGTGAGATGTAGTCAAAAACCTGTGCACTTTTCAATAACGCTTTGGTCGGAATACAACCCCAATTCAGGCAAATACCACCTAATTCAGACCTTTCTACAACGCCAACCTTCATTCCCAACTGAGAAGCACGGATTGCTGCAACATATCCTCCAGGACCACTTCCAACAACGATCAAATCGTATCTTGATGCCATATTCTATTCTTTTTGAAGCTCATTAAATGAATGGGTAGCAAATTTAATTCTAATGGCTGCAGAAAAAAATTTAAAACATCAGCAGGTAATTCTTAAAAAAGAATCTTTCTGATTGTTGTGATAACCTTCCCTACTTGCAAAATCCAACTTTTGAAATAAATGGATTAAACTTGCCCATAATGAATAAGAATGTATTCTAAATATGAAATTGTTAGAAGGAAAAACAGCTCTAATCACGGGAGCATCAAAAGGCATAGGGCGAGGGATTGCTTTAAAATTTGCTGAACAAGGTGCCAACGTGGCCTTCACCTACCTCTCAAGCGTAGAACAAGGCGAAACGTTGGAGAAAGAGCTCTCTGGTTTAGGTGTTAAAGCAAAAGGATATCGCTCGGATGCATCTGACTATGAAGCTGCCAATCAACTGGTAACCCAGATTGTTGAAGACTTTGGTCAGCTTGATGTCCTTGTAAATAATGCCGGGATAACGATGGACAATCTACTGCTCCGAATGACCGAAGAAATGTGGGACCAGGTCATTAATATCAACTTGAAATCATGCTTTAATACTGTAAAAGCCTCCTGTCGCACTTTTATGAAGCAACGCAGCGGATCAATTATTAATATCACATCCGTCGTGGGTTTGAAGGGCAATGCGGGTCAGGCCAATTATGCCGCATCCAAAGCTGGCATCATCGGATTTACCAAATCTGTTGCATTAGAATTTGGTTCTCGTGGCATCCGAAGTAATGCCATTGCCCCCGGTTTCATAGAAACTGAAATGACTGAAAAACTCGATGAAGCTACTGTTCAGGGCTGGAGAGATGCGATCCCCTTGAAAAGAGGTGGACATCCGAATGATGTAGCCGATTGTGCTGTTTTTCTTGCGTCGGAGATGTCCAGTTACATCACCGGCCAGGTATTAAGCGTCGATGGTGGAATGACCTGATAGCAAATGCTATTCATCAAAAATTGACCTTTTGTTCTATATAGCTGAAAATTGAAGAGCTCTAATTTTTTCATTTCTCCATAATAATTACAATCATGAAAGCAATAAGAATATTTCTATCTACTCTCACAACTATCCGAAAGTCTAATTTCAAAAAACGGATAAAATAGCGGAAAAAGTTCAAACCTTTGAG
>JAQCLE010000036.1 GCA_027592755.1 Bacteroidota bacterium
CTTTCATACTTTTTCTCCATATCTTGAAACTTAACTTTAGCTTTAAATTACTCATTAATATACTCAATATCAATGAGTTAATAAAGCATTTTACACGGTTTATTTGTTCAAAATATTTATTTATTAAGTGCCTATTTCAATCGTTTTTTATGAGAACAGAAAAATTACGAAGAACCTCTGACAAATAGAAGTTCAAGGGGCCAACTTAATTAATCTTCACCTGATTCTCTTGGATAAGTGTCTTTTCATAGAGATTACTGATTCAAACAAATGCCTTTTGGACTGCTTTTATGGTTAATAGTTATCAAAATATAGAGAAATTCGAATAAAAGTGGTATAAAGTGGTTGATAGTGGTTGAAAATGTCATTAGTTTTGTCTTATGTGGTATAACAGGATAAAATCAGTTTTCAATGTCTCTGTTCTCCAGTCAATATGAATGTAGAATAGACGTCAAAGGAAGGATGGTGTTGCCCGCTAAGATTAAGAGCAACCTGCCGGATACGTCTTCCAATGAGCTTATGCTTCGAATGGGGTTTGAGCCATCTCTTATTCTCTATCCAATGATGGAGTATAAGCGACTGTATAGCAAAATTGGAGCACTCAGCGATTTTAATCTGGAACATCGTAAACTGAAAAGAAGTTTTTTCAGTGCAATAACCAATGTTGATTTTGACGGAAATGGGAGAATAAACATTCCTAACGTATTCCTCAGGTATGCACAATTAGAAAAGGAGGCCATTGTGATTGGCATTGGTAATTCTGTTGAAATCTGGAATCCCGATTTATACCAAAAGTATATGATAAACGATCAGGAGGAATTTTCGCAGTTGGCACAAAAGTATCTCGATGAACCATGACGGAATACCACATGCCGGTAATGCTTACGGAATCTGTCCAGGCCTTAAAAGTGAAGCCTGATGGTATTTATGTTGATCTCACTTTCGGAGGTGGTGGCCATTCGAAGGAGATTCTTAAAAGACTTGATAAGGGACATTTATACGCATTTGATCAAGACACCGACACACTGGCAAATGCAGAAAAAATAGAAGATCGTTCTTTCACATTTATAAAGGCAAACTTCCGGTATCTTACCAAATACCTCAAAGTCTACGAAGTAACTCAAGTGGATGGTATTCTGGGTGATCTTGGTATATCATCTCACCAGATTGACGAAGGATCACGTGGATTCAGTACGCGAATGAATGGTTCATTGGATATGCGGATGAACAGAGACAGCGATTATTCGGCCTTTGACTTGGTAAACACCATTAAGGAATCGGATATGAAAATTATACTGAGCACCTATGGCGAGGTTAAGAATGCAGGAAGAGTCGCAAAGGCAATTTGTGTGTCGAGGGTCAATAAACCAATCGAGACAACAGGGGAATTAGTTAAAGTACTTGAGCGTCTGGCTCCCCGAGGTAAGCAGAATAAGTTCTTCGCCCAGGTTTTTCAGGCGATAAGAATTGAAGTTAATGACGAAATGGATATCCTACGGGAAGTCTTGGAGCAAAGTGCGGGTGTGATGAAAAAAGGGGGCACAATAGCATTCATATCCTATCATTCACTTGAAGATAGAATGGTAAAGAATTTTTTTAACAATGGAAAGATTTATGGGGATGCAGAGAAAGACATATATGGCAATGTGATCAGGCCCTTTATGCCAATGAACAGAAAACCTATTACAGCTGGCACGGAAGAAATAGCAAGGAATAAAAGAGCCCGGAGTGCAAAACTTAGGGTTGCTGAAAAACTATAAAGTAATGTCTGGCAATACATTTAAAATAAAGTCGGCTTCATCAAAAAATAGTTTCTTTTCATGGCTTGAAAAGAGCCTTAAGGTTGATGATTTCGTTGAGCAGGGCATTCCCTTAAGGTTTTTGCCCCAGCTTCTTTTTCTTGCAGGATTACTCATCTTCTATATCGGCAATAAGCACTTTGCTGAAAAAACAATTCGAAATATTAATCGAACAGAAAGAGAGGTAGAGGATCTGAGGGCAGACTATACTACCCTCAAAGCCGAATATATGTTTGCCAGTAAACAATCTGAAGTGGCCCGAAGAGTAGGAAAAATCGGGTTAACAGAAAGTAAAATTCCACCGTTCAAAATAATACCTGAAAAAAAGTGAGCATTAAAAGATCCATCGTATTAAGAGTCCGTATTGCCTATCTGGCAATGCTTCTTTTTGCGGGTTCCGCGATCTACCAAATATTGAATGTTCAATTTAGAGATGGCGAAAAATGGAAAGCGAGAGGTCAGGAGATTGGGTTTAAATATCAGCAAGTGAAGGCTACTCGGGGGAATATTTATTCCGACAATAGTAGTTTACTCGCGACTTCATTGCCCTTCTACAGAGTTGCATTGGATCCTTCAATTGCTGATGACCAAACTTTTGCGAAAGGACTCGACAGCCTTGCTACAAATCTGTCAAAATTCTTTGGTGATAGACCCGCGTCATACTATAAGCGGAGCATAAATAATTCCAGACAGGCAGGCCGCAAATATCTTTTATTGAATAGCCGCGATATAAATTATCAGGATAAGAAATTGATCTCGACCTGGCCCATTCTTCGCGAGGGTCAGATGAAGGGTGGAGCAATTTTTGAGAAAATTGACAAACGGTTCAATCCATTTTCCTATCTGGGTTTTCGAACTATTGGAAATATTGACGAAGAACAAAATCGAGGATTAGTAGGTTTAGAATACAGCTTCAACACTCAGTTAGCTGGGAAGAATGGCGAGGCACTTTTTCAAAAAATTGCCGGAGGTAGTTGGAAACCAGCGTATAGTGGTACTGAAATTGCTCCCCGTCATGGCTGGGACATTGAGACCACGATCGATGTAAATCTCCAGGATGTGGCTGAGTCCGCATTGCTCAAGGCGCTAAAGGAACATAATGCGGATTATGGTAGCCTGGTGTTGATGGAAGTACAAACCGGTGAAATTAAAGCCATCTCCAACCTGAGCAAGAATCCAGAAGGTAATTATTGGGAGCGTTACAATTACGCGGTCGCAAGCCAGGGTTCAACGGAGCCGGGGTCAACTTTCAAGCTTGCTTCAATGATCGCACTCCTGGAAGATTCCAATATCAGTCCCAATGACACGATTGATACTGGAAATGGTGAGTATCAGTTCTATAATTTAACAATGAAGGACCACAAACCCGGAGGTTTTGGAAAAATTACAATTCAGGAAGTTTTTGAGAAATCATCAAATATTGGAATTGCAAAGTTGGTTACCTCCCATTTTGGAAGTAATCCCGAGAAATTTATAAGATATATTGAAAAAATGGGGCTCACAAAGCCGCTTGGTTTCCAAATAATTGGTGAGGGTTATCCCTACATTAAAACACCTTCTGACTCAACGTGGACAGGGGTGTCGTTACCATGGATGTCTCATGGCTATGAGTTGAAGCTCACACCTCTTCACATGTTATCGCTCTATAATGCTGTTGCCAATAATGGGAAAATGATTCAGCCAATAATTGTAAAAAGTGTAAAAAACGTGGACAGGACTGTAGAGCAGTACGAAGCCAGGGTAATCAACAAATCTATCTGCTCCGAAAAAACTCTAAAAACGATCAAAACAATGCTTGAAGGTGTTGTAGAACGGGGGACTGCACAAAATATCAGCGGGGGACACTATAAAATTGCAGGTAAAACAGGAACGGCAAAAAAGCTTAAGAATGGACGTTATGTGAACGAGTATTACACATCATTTGCAGGATATTTCCCTGCAGACAAGCCTAAATATTCCTGCATTGTTGTTATCGACAACCCAAAAAGGTATCGCATTTATGGAAGTGATGTTGCCGCCCCGGTCTTCAAGGAAATTGCTGATAAGATCTATGCCGTTGATCTGGAATTGCATGAGCCATTTACTGCGCAAGCGAGCATGGAAAATCAGGGTTTCCCCTTGATCCGGTCGGGAAATGGCCGTGAACTTCAGAAAATTTGCGATGTGTTAGGTGTTCCTTACCAATCTAATCCAAACGTAGAATGGGCAAGGACCAAAATTGAAGATAATGTAATCCGGTGGTCAGAAAATGATGTCGATAACATTTGGGCCCCTAATGTAGAGGGCATGACTTTACGCGATGCCATATTTCTACTTGAAAATAAAGGCCTCAATGTGAAGGTCAATGGATTTGGTAGGGTAACAAAACAATCCATTAGGCCAGGCCTAAAATTTAACAGGGGTGATGAAATTTTAATTGAATTAAGTTAATGATTTTGCTAAAGGACTTATTGTATAAAGCTTCTCTCGTATCAGTCGCAGGTGATATGAATGTAGGCTTGAGCAGTCTCTGTTTTGACTCGCGAGAGTCGAAGCAGGACTGCTTGTTTTTTGCGATCAAAGGAACTCAATCCGATGGGCATCACTTTATCTATCAAGCAATTGAGAAGGGTTCCAGAGCAATAGTCTGTGATGAAATGCCGAAAGAAATAAAGGATGATGTGACTTACATCCAGGTAGACAATTCAGCAAAAACAATGGGTATAGTAGCATCCAACTTCTATGACAACCCCTCTAGTAAATTGAAATTGGTTGGTGTTACCGGCACGAATGGAAAAACAACAACTGTAACATTGCTTTTCAATCTATTCAGGAAATTGGGTTACAATACTGGTTTATTATCAACTATTCAAAATCAGATTAATGACGAAGTAATTTCGACTGAACTCACAACTCCCGATTCTTTAAAAATTAATCAGCTTCTGGTGAAAATGGTTGAGAAAGGATGTACGCACTGTTTCATGGAGGCTAGTTCCCATGCTATTGTTCAGCACCGTGTGACGGGCCTTTCATTTAGTGGAGTGGTTTTTACAAATATCTCGCATGACCACCTTGATTATCATTCAACATTTGACGATTACATAGCTGCTAAAAAACAGATTTTTGATTCCTTGTCCTCCACCGCGTTTGCATTGGTGAATATTGATGACAAACGAGGAAAAATTATGTTACAAAATACCAAGGCTAATAAAAAGACTTATAGCCTGAACTATTTAGCTGATTTCAAGGGAAAAGTTGTCACCAACTCATTTCAAGGTCTCGAAATGGAAATTGATCATGAAACCGCCTGGTTTAGACTCATTGGTGATTTTAATGCCTATAACCTATTAGCGGTATATGGAACAGCCAGCCTTCTCGAAGAGAATAAAAATGATATTCTTACCGCCATGTCGGCTTTGACTCCTGCAAAGGGCAGGTTCGAACAGGTCCCCAATAATCTGGGGATAATTGCTCTTGTAGATTATTCGCATACGCCAGATGCACTTGAAAATGCACTTAAAACGATCAAAAATTTTAGAACAGGAAACGAAAAAGTGATCACTGTAGTTGGTTGTGGAGGGAGCAGAGATAAAACCAAAAGACCCATAATGGCAAAAATCGCTCTGAATTTGAGCAACAATGTGATTTTGACATCTGATAATCCACGAAATGAAGAGCCGGAGCAAATTTTGAAGGATATGCAAGTTGGTATTACTCCCAATAATTACAGAAAGATGCTGGTGATATCTGATAGAAAGGAAGCAATCAAAACAGCTTGCACGCTGGCAGAAAAGAATGACATAATTCTCATTGCTGGTAAAGGCCATGAAAATTATCAGGAAATCAAAGGTGTGAAATACCCTTTTGATGACCGCGAGGTATTGATGGAAATGTTAAATGTAATAAGCAACTAATCGAATGCTATACAATTTATTCGACTATTTGGACAGAGAATATGATTTGATTGGAGCGGGTGTTTTCCAATTTATATCATTTAGAGCTGGTATGGCCATCGCTTTGTCTTTGCTCATTACCATCACATTTGGTAAATCGATAATCTCGCTTTTGCGAAAACATCAAATGGGTGAATCTGTAAGAGATTTAGGTCTTGAAGGTCAGAAAGAGAAAGAAGGGACGCCTACAATGGGTGGAATAATAATCATTGCAGCGATCGTAATCCCAACTCTTTTGTTCGCCAAACTGGATAATATTTATATCATCCTTTTATTGATTACGACAATCTGGATGGGACTAATTGGGTTTATAGATGATTATTTGAAAATAAAAAGAGAGGATAAGAAAGGACTTGCCGGTCGGTTTAAGGTAATAGGACAAGTAGTTATAGGGCTGATAATAGCGTGGGTCTTGTTGTCCAATAAAAATGTGATGATACGTGAATTTTACCAATCTGCAGAGAGCGGAGTTGCTATTGGGGCTCCTGCATTCTCAGATGTTCACAGCCTTAAAACGACAATTCCATTTGTTAAGGATAATGAATTGGACTATGAAGCGGTTTTTGGTTTTGCAGGGGAACATGGTGTTACTATTCTGTATGTCCTTTTGGTAATTTTTATTGTTACCTCAGTTTCAAATGGCGCTAACATTACCGACGGGCTTGACGGCCTCGCCGCTGGTGTCTCAGCAATCATAGGCATGACATTAGCGATTTTCGCTTATGTGTCAGGCAACGCCATTTTCTCTGAATATCTCAACATTATGTACATACCCAACTCAGGTGAACTTGTTGTATTCTGTACGGCATTTGTAGGCGCTTGTGTCGGTTTTCTATGGTACAATGCATATCCTGCCCAGGTTTTTATGGGTGATACCGGAAGTCTCTCGATCGGTGGAGTAATTGCAGTACTGGCTATAGTAGTTAGAAAGGAGCTCCTAATCCCGGTATTATGTGGGATATTTCTTATTGAACTTTTATCAGTGATCATTCAGGTATCTTATTTTAAGTATACAAGGAAAAAATATGGCGAGGGGAGGCGGGTTTTCAAAATGTCACCATTGCACCATCATTATCAAAAATTGGGAATCCCGGAGACAAAAATCGTTAACAGATTTTGGATAACAGGTATTCTATTGGCCATTGCAACATTAGCAACATTGAAGTTGAGATAAATGAAAGATAAGGGAATAAATAAACCATCGAGAAAAAAAGAAGATATAATAAAGTTTATAAATGGGCTTGATCAGGGTATGATTAACGAAGATGACGAATCAGAAGATTTTGATATATCAGTGATTAAAAATATTCTGATCAGGGCAGAAAATAAAGAAGATCTTAATAACGAAACGGATTGATTTACGAAACGGTCATATTAGGTGCAGGAGAAAGTGGAATAGGAGCCGGGCTTTTGGCCAAAGCCAAAGGACTGAATCCCTTTGTATCAGAATTAAAATCAATTGAACAATCCCGAAAAGAGGAATTAGTCGCTGCCGGAATACCTTTTGAAGAGGGCTATCATTCTGCCGATATTATACTTCAGGCGGGTTTAATCATTAAGAGTCCGGGTATCCCTGATGATGTTGCTTTGCTTAAGAAAGCCAGAAACGCAGGCATTTCAATCATTAACGAACTTGAGTTTGCTTTCAGGTATACCAAAGCAAAAATAATTGCCATTACAGGCACCAATGGTAAAACCACAACCACTTTATTGACTTATCACCTCCTTAAAACGGCAGGACTCAAAGTTGGGTTAGCTGGTAATGTTGGATATAGCCTGGGTCAACAGGTTATTAAGGATGAGTTTGATTATTATGTGGTTGAGGTAAGTAGTTTTCAATTGGATGGCATGTATGAGTTTAAGGCCAACATTGCAATTCTTTTAAATATTACTCCCGACCACCTGGATAGGTATGGAAACAAAATTGAAAACTATATCCAATCCAAATTCAGAATTACTCAGAATATGAATTCAGACGATTCGTTTGTTTATTTTGATGACGATACGACTATTCATAATAATCTGAATCGAAAGTCCGGGAAAGCCCGAGACTTTCCGTTGTCATTAAATCAACAATCAACTTGCCCAGGACATTTAAAAGGAGATGATCTAATATTATCAGTTGGTGAAGATTCAATACGAATTAGCCGGAGCATTTTACCTCTCATTGGAAAACACAACATTGTCAATTCGATGGCGGCCATGCTCGCTGCGAAAATAATTGGGATATCCAAGGAGTTTATTATTGGTGGCCTTCAAACCTTTAAGAATGCTCCTCATAGACTTGAAAAAGTAGCTCAAATACATGGTGTTGAATACATCAACGATTCCAAAGCCACTAATGTGGATGCGGTCTATTACGCCCTTGATGGCATTGACACATCAATAATTTGGATTGCAGGAGGAATTGATAAGGGAAATGATTATGGATTGATATCTGAGTTGGTTGGCCAAAAAGTAAAAGCCCTTATATGCCTTGGCAAGAATAATGAGCCATTAACATCATATTTCAATGATAAAGTGAAGACTATTATTGAAACACAAGACATCAGGCAGGCGCTGGAAACGAGCCAAATGCTTGCTAATTCTGGAGACACCGTATTGCTTTCCCCGGCTTGCTCAAGTTTTGATCTGTTCAATAACTATGAACATCGAGGAGACCGGTTTAAAGAAGAGGTTATGCATTTAAAA
This sequence comes from Bacteroidota bacterium, assembly GCA_027592755.1. Classification (GTDB taxonomy): domain Bacteria; phylum Bacteroidota; class Bacteroidia; order Cytophagales; family Cyclobacteriaceae; genus JAJCYL01. The sequence goes on from JAQCLE010000036.1 coordinate 8,423, forward strand.
TCTCAAAATGGACATAAAAAGGAGGTGGCCTTATGAGAGACTGGATAGATACTTATCTGAAAGGAGACAAAATAATATGGTCAATAGTGATTCTATTATCTGTCTTCAGTATCCTGGTCGTATATAGCGCCACAGGAACGTTGGCCTATAAAATGGCCAACGGTAATACTGAGTTTTACCTCTTGAAACATACGTTCCTGGTGGTCCTAAGTCTCGTAGCTATGTGGATTACTCATAGAATAGATTATCGATACTATTCTAAAATCTGCCTTATGGCATTATGGGTATCGGTTCCACTGCTTCTATACACCTGGCAATTCGGAGTAAATATTAATGAAGCTTCCCGATGGATTACAATACCAGTGCTTAATCAGGCTTTTCAACCTTCGGATCTGGCAAAATTGGCCCTCATTGTCACCCTGGCAAATATGCTTTCCAAAAAGCAGCATAACATCGATGACATTAAAGAATCGCTAATCCCCATACTCCTGTGGTGTGGAACAATTTGTGGATTAATCGCTCTTACCAATGTTTCAACAGCATTATTGCTGTTCTTGACTTGTATGCTAATTATGTTTATTGGCAGGGTACCATTGCAATATCTGGCCATGCTCGTCATCATAGGGGCACTGGCTGGATCAATTGCGATGTTGGTTGGCCAGCGATGGGAAACTGTAATCAGTCGGGTTGATATTTTTATTCAAGGTGACGAAATTCCTTATCAGGCAGAGCAATCATTCATTGCCATTGCAAATGGTGGCATTACTGGGAAAGGTCCGGGGAATAGTGATCAAAGGACATTTTTACCTCACTCGTACTCTGATTTTATTTATTCTGTGGTTATCGAAGAATATGGCTTAATAGGAGGCTTGTTTGTGATAGTTCTTTATCTGATGCTCCTTTTTCGGGGTATGAGGGCAGTAATCAGTAGTCAGAGCGCCTATGGAGGACTGCTTTCCGCGGGTTTAAGTTTCGCACTTGTGCTTCAAGCCATCGTCAATATTGGTGTTGCTGTTGGCTTGCTTCCAATTACAGGTTTGACATTGCCTCTCATTAGTATGGGCGGCACTTCACAGTTATTTACAGGAATTGCCATCGGAATTATTTTAAGTGTTAGTAGACAAGAGTTTGATGAGGAACAAAATCAATTGGAAGAAGTTAAAAACGTAGCTGTAGCGGCATGACCGATCAGAGAATATATCGTGTGATTATTTGTGGTGGAGGAACAGGGGGGCATATTTATCCAGCAATAGCCATTGCGAATACACTTCGTGAAAAGTGCAATGTTAAGATTCTTTTCGTCGGGGCTCTTGGCAAAATGGAGATGCAAAAAGTGCCAGAAGCAGGTTTTGAAATTATCGGACTTTGGATCAGTGGGTTGCAAAGGAGAATTACACTCGATAATCTATCCTTCCCATTCAAAGTCGTAAGAAGTGTAATTAAATCGCTCAAGATTATTCGGGATTTCCAGCCAGATGTCGTAGTTGGAGTCGGGGGATATGCAAGTGGGCCCCTTATGTTTGCCGCTACCAGTAAGAAGATCCCTGCGCTTATTCAGGAACAAAATTCTTACGCGGGTCTCACAAATAAATGGCTCGCAAAAAGAGTGCAGAAAATTTGTGTGGCCTACAGTGGTATGGAAAAATTCTTTCCAACTGATAAAATAGTTCTTACCGGCAATCCTGTCCGAAAAGATATTTTGGATGTGGATAACAAAAAATCAGAAGCTGTTGCTCATTTTTCTCTTAAGAGTGACAAGAAAACTGTGTTAATTATTGGCGGCAGCCTTGGCGCCCGATCAATTAATGAAGCAGTTGTCAATAGTTTACCGGAAATCACTTCTAATGGATTCCAGGTGATCTGGCAAACGGGTAAATTTTATAATGTGGAAATGATCGAAAGGACCAAGGAGTATGATCTTTCCAGCGTTCGGATTGTTGAATTCCTAAAAGAAATGGATTTAGCTTATGCGGCCAGCAGTATTGTAATATCAAGGGCTGGAGCTCTGAGCATTTCGGAACTATGTATTGCAAAACGCCCCGTAATTTTCATTCCTTCACCAAACGTAGCCGAAGATCATCAGACTAAAAACGCAATGGCTTTGGTCAATGAAAATGCTGCACTGATGATTCCCGACAAAGAAGTGAATAGGAGGCTGGCACAAGAGGTGATCAAACTTGCAGAGAATAACAATCTAATGGAAACTTTGGCCGTGAATATTGGTAAGCTTGGGAAATCTGACGCCTCAAATCACATAACTGACGAAATTATAAAACTGATGGCCGCATGACCTTGAGTAATTTACATAACGTCTATTTTCTCGGAATCGGTGGCATCGGTATGAGCGCCCTTGCTCGTTGGTTTAAGAACATGGGGCATACAGTAACCGGCTATGATAAAACGCAAACCCCACTCACCAAACAATTGGTAAAAGAGGGTATTGAAATTCATTTCGAAGACGATCCAAGTTTGATTCATCCGGAAGTTATAAGATCACCTGAAACGAGCCTAATCATCTACACCCCCGCAATCCCAAAGGATCATAAAGAGTTCAACTACCTCATCGCAAAAGGTCAAAAGGTTTTCAAACGATCGGAGGTTCTGGGCATAATCACAGCTAACCACTTTACAGTCGCTGTGGCGGGAACTCATGGGAAAACCTCCACGTCATCGATGATAGCCCACATTCTAAAAAGCTCAGGTCGAAATTGTGCTGCTTTCGTGGGAGGGATAATGGTTAATTATAATTCCAATCTTATTCTACCGACAAGAGAAGAAGACTGTATTGTGGTAGCAGAGGCCGACGAATTCGACAGGTCGTTCTTACGACTTAGCCCCAACATAGCAGTTGTTACCGCTGCCGATCCCGACCATCTTGATATCTATGGTGACAGCCGAAATCTCAAGCAATCATTCAGGGATTTTATAGAAAAAATTGAAGAGTCTGGAAAACTGTTCATTAAAGAGCGGGTTGCAGATGAGTTGGATCTTTCAGGGCTGAACATCGACATTGAAACCTACGCTATAAGCGGCACAAAGATCAAAGCAGATAACATCAGGATTGAAAATGGATTTTTTGTTTTTGAGTACTCTAGGTCTCAACAGAATATAGGGCCTTTGAAACTTCATTTCCCAGGCAGGCATAACATTGAAAATGCATTAGCCGCAATAAGTGTAAGCCTTCATCTTGGAGTTTCCGAGAATCACATAAAGGCTGCAATCGAATCGTATCGGGGGGTGAGAAGACGTTTCGAAAAAATATTCGAGAATGACAAGACCGTCTACTATGATGATTATGCCCATCATCCTGAAGAAATACGAGCGTTTCTATCGGCACTCAAAGAATTACTCCCTGGCCGTAAAATAACGGCAATATTTCAGCCTCATCTTTATACAAGAACAAGAGATTTCGCGGATGGCTTTGCAGAAAGTCTTCAACTAGCAGATCAGGTGATTCTAATACCCATTTACCCAGCGAGGGAATTACCAATTGAAGGTATTAACTCAGAGATGTTACTACAAAAAATAAATGATACGGATAAAGAAATAATAAAGAAAGAGGATGTGCTGGATAAATTGTCCAAAATGAGAATAGATGTATTAGCAACAATTGGCGCTGGTGACATTGACCAGTTGGTCGCTCCGATTAAAGTGATGTTAGAAAAAAGATATGAATCTGTTCAAAATTGATATAAAAAAATATCTTCAAATTGGGGCGATACTCCTTGCCTTTGTCATGAGCATTGCTTTTAGTCATGAGCGACAGCACATACTTAAAACCAAATCTGTAGAAGTGCTGATTGATAACAACTATACAAATTATTTTGTAGAACAATCCGAGGTTACTGAACTAATTAATGGAAGTGAAAAGGATTACATCACGGGTACTCCTTTAACAGATATTGAACTCCGGCGACTTGAAAAGAATGTTGAGAAGCACCCATATGTACAAAAAGCTGATATCTATCGCGATTTACAGGGGGTGCTGAGCGTTGAAGTCAAACAGAAAAAACCATTTGCCCGACTCTTCAAAAGAAATGGAACTGACTTTTACATCACTGAAACGGGAGAATTAATTCCGGAATCAGATAAATACACAGCGAGGGTTTTGATACTTGAAATGGAGAATGGCGGAATGATTGGCAATAAAAACATGGACGAAACCGAGTACGGGATCCGATTATTTGATTTGCTCAAAAAAATTAGCACAGATGAACTCTGGAAATCCCAAATAGCCGGAATATTCATTGACAGGGACGGAGAAATAGTCATTCAACCACAAATTACAAAGCAAAGAATCGAGTTCGGACAACCAGATAACATCAATGCGAAATTCAATAAGCTAAGAATATTCTATCAACAGATTCTCCCTGCAAGAGGTTGGAACATCTATGCTCGGGTAAATGTCAAATATGAAAAACAAATCATCTGCGAATAACCTTTAAGAAAATGGAAGAAGATAAAATAATAGTAGGTCTTGATATTGGAACGACCAAGATATGCGTAATTGTAGGACGTAAAAATGAGTATGGTAAGCTTGAGGTCTTAGGAATGGGAAAGGCTGTCTCTGATGGAGTGATTAGGGGCATTGTGACCAATATCGAAAAGACGATTAAAGCCATCGAAAAAGCCGTTGTTGAAGCTGAAGAACAATCCGGCATTAATATCCGGGTGGTTAATGTTGGCATTGCAGGACAGCATATCAAAAGCACAATTCACCATGGCTCCATTACGAGGGCCTCTACTGAGGATGAAATTACCGTTGAGGATGTCATACGCCTCACAAACGACATGTACCGAATCGTGATTCCACCCGGAAGTGAAATCATCCATGTAATGCCACAGAGTTACACGATCGACTATGAAGAAGACATAAAAGATCCCGTGGGTATGTCAGGGGTTAAAATGGAAGCGGATTTCCATATCATAACTGCACAGACCAACGCCATTAACAACATTAATAAATGTGTGAAGAGAGCGGGTCTTGTTATCGAAAATCTTATTCTCGAGCCTTTGGCCTCAAGCCTGTCAGTCCTAAGCGATGAAGAAAAAGAGGCAGGAATTTGCCTTGTAGATATTGGTGGTGGCACTACTGATATCGCCATATTCCATGAAAATATTATTCGACATACTGCCGTCATCCCTTTTGGTGGGAATATAATAACCAACGATATCAAGCAAGGATGTGGAGTACTTGAACCACAGGCAGAATTATTGAAAACACGATTTGCCAAAGCCATCGCTGAGGAAGCAAGTCCAAATGAAATCGTCTCCATACCTGGTTTGAAGGGGCGTCCTCCCAAGGAGATATCCGTTAAAAACCTTGCCCATATTGTTGAAGCCCGGATGGAAGAGATCATTGAACTGGTTCACTCACAAATTATCATGTCTGGATATGAAGGAAAACTTGCTGGTGGGATTGTTGTCACCGGAGGCGGTGCTCAATTAATTAACCTTCAGCAATTGATCGAATATATGACGGGTATGGATGTAAGAGTTGGTTATCCTAATGAACACCTTGGCAAGTCCAAGGTGGATTCAGTTAAAAGTCCCATGTACGCGACTTCTGTTGGTTTAGTGCTTTCTGGTTTTATGGGACTGGATGATAGAGAAAGTAAGTACATGGAATTTAAAACTGACAGAAAACAAAAACAGAAGCTTATGAATGAGGATAACTTTTTCAAAAAGATCATCGAAAAGACTAAAGGGTTACTTATTGATGACATTGATGAAAAAGAGGACTATTAAATGAGATAAATAATTAAACCACCTTGTATTGACAAAGAGGAGTGCATAAGTTAATCAAGGTCTAAATTGAAAAGTTATGACAGAAAAACCTTATCAGTTCGATATTCCCACACACCGCAAGTCCATAATCAAAGTAATTGGTGTAGGTGGTGGTGGCAGCAATGCCGTTAATCATATGTTCAACCAGGGGATCAAGGATGTAGAGTTTGTGGTATGCAATACTGATTTGCAGGCACTTGAGAGCAGTCCCATTCCTAAACGGCTACAAATAGGTATCCACCTTACAGAAGGCCTTGGCGCTGGTGCCAATCCTGAAATGGGACGAAATGCAGCCATAGAGAGTAAGGAGGATATCCGGGAATTACTGAGTGAAAACACCAAAATGGTCTTTATCACTGCAGGTATGGGTGGTGGAACAGGTACCGGAGCGGCACCCATAATAGCCCAGGTGGCACGAGAGCTCGACATTCTTACAGTAGGTATTGTAACAGCCCCATTCTCATTCGAAGGGAAGAAGAAAATGATCGCAGCTGATAAAGGGATAGATGAACTGAAGGAGTTTTGTGATACCGTTTTGGTAATATCGAATGACAAACTTCGTGAGGTTCACGGCAACTTATCGATTCGTGATGCATTTGGGCAAGCAGATAACGTATTGACAACCGCAGCCAAAGGCATTGCTGAGATCATTACCGTTCCAGGCCATGTAAACGTTGATTTTGAGGATGTTAGAACTGTTATGAGAAACTCTGGCGCTGCGGTGATGGGATCGGCAACGGTATCTGGTGAGAACAGGGCTACCAGGGCAGCTGAAATGGCAATCTCTTCGCCACTCTTAAATAATAAAAACATTCATGGCGCACAAAAGATTCTACTATCGATTATCTCTGGTGAGGAAGCCGAACTTCAAATGGATGAGTTAGCTGAGATTACAGATTATATGCAGGAAAGTGCCGGAGATAATGCGGAGGTTATTTTTGGTCATGGTATTGATTCAGCACTTGGAGATTCCATTAGGGTAACCATAATTGCAACTGGTTTTGAGGCAAGGGAAGAACCTTATTATGAAGAAAGAAGGGAATCGAAAAAGGTTTTCGATCTGGAGTCGACAAAGCAAATTGATTTGTTCAATGAAGGGAAAGTCACTTCCTCTGAGGGGATAGTTGATGAAGAAACCGAAAGTAATGGATACTTTTTTGAAAGCCCTGAAAAGGAAGACGAGGTAGAGGAAGATGAAAAGATCCTTTTTGAAATCGGAGAGGATTGTGAACTTGTAAACAAGCATGACCTTGGTGAAGACGATGAACTGGAAGAGTTGTCAGGGAGCGCTATTCCGCAATCAAGGAAATGGATTCTGATTCAAAAAGCTGAAGAGAGGCGTTCAAGGTTGAAAGAATTGAAAAATCCAGATGATATAGATGCGGCATCTTTTAAAGAAAAACTAGAGATTCCTGCATATCAAAGAAAGAATGTCCATTTACAGGATGTTCCCCATTCGTCCGAAAATAATCTATCGAGATATACCTTAAACGATGACAATAAAATTCTGGGTAACAATCGATTTTTACATGACAATGTCGACTGATTAATAGGGGATGAATTTATCAATCTGTCTTTGAAGATAGTCACGATATTGGTCGCTTAGCATTTTTTCTGTCATGTTGATGTTCTCTTTAATATTTGATAACCGAGGCCTATAGGCGAGGACATTCATACCACAGTAGTTAAAAATATCTGTTAAATGACTGAGAGCTAGTCCAGCGCCCTGTTGCCCGCTTGACAATCCTACCAGGGCACATTTTTTATCAGTAAAAGTGGCCGGAAACTTCAATCCGTCGATAAATGCTTTCAATACTCCAGGGAAAGATCCATTGTACTCCGGAACAATAAAAACAAACTTCGAAGCTTTCAACATTGTTTCTCGTTGACCATTGAATATCTTATTTAAACCATTTTTTTCGTACAGAGCCGAACTTAAATAGTCATCTGGAAGATCACATAAATCAATAATTTGAGAATCAATTCCTTTGTCCTTCAGCAGATTGAAGTATATAGTCGCCAATTTTATGGAAACTGACCCCTGTCTATTAGTGCTACTAACGATAACATACATACGTCCAAATTATGTGTAGTCAGCCACTAACTAAAATTTATGGGGCTATTTTTACCTTTTAAATTCATCATGTTAAAGGACAAGAAGATCTTAATAACTGGAGGAACCGGTATACTAGGAAGAGGATTCGTTCGCTCATTTGTAAGAGATCATCCGGAAATTGGTGAAATCCGTGTGATGGCCCGTGACGAATCAAAGCATTATCAATTCTCACTTGAATTCCCACCAGACAGGTTTCCAAAAATTCGAAATTTCATTGGGGACGTGAGAGACTTTGACAGGTTAAAGGATTTGTCAACAGGTGTGGATGTCTTAATTCATGCGGCTGCAATGAAGCATCTTTATTATTGTGAAAGCAATCCAGGGGAATGTCTTAAAACGAACTCCGAAGGCACACGGAATGTGGTGAAAGCGGCGATTGAAAACAACGTCTCTAAATCTGTTTTCATTTCAACTGATAAGGCCGTTGAGCCGATATCAGTCTATGGTAACTCAAAGCAGGCTGCTGAAAAGATTTTTCAATCGAGATCCAACCAAAATTCAAAATTTTCAATCATGCGATTTGGAAATATCTGGGGTTCTAGCGGTTCGGTACTCCCACATTTTATGGCCCTCCGTGTAAAAGGTAATTTACCGCTAAAACATGCCAGTAGTACCCGTTTCTTTGGAACAGTGCATCAGGCTTTCAAAACTTTATTATTTGCCATTGAAACCATGCAAGGAGGGGAAGTCTACATACCAAAATGGCAATCTGTGAAAATAATGGACATGGCCAAAATTGTTGGAAGCAATAAATGTAAAATTTCCATTACTCATTTGGAAAACTATGAGAAAGTTCATGAAAAATTGATGGCTGATAATGAAAAGACCAGAGCATTCGAAAATAAAGAGCATTTACTCATCCCTAATGAAGATATTGATCAGGATCGAGCACTTGATGTCTATCAAATGTTAAAAGCTGGCTTTGTGAACTTTTCATCTGACAACCCTTCAAATCTTTTGGAAATTGAAATGCTTGAAAAGGTGCTGGAACCATTGATGGCTTCTATCGATAGTAGAAAGAGTACAAAGACACACTAATTTTCATATTAAAATTACCTTATGTACTTCTTCAAAAGGCTCTATTCTATTTATTGCCTTTTTGTATTTGGCATCCTTTTTATCTTGTTCTTGCCTTTTTATTGGATTCTGATTCAGAAGAAATCGTGGCATGTTCATGCTCTCAGGCTGAATCGCTTTTGGACCCCGATTTTATTCTTTTTATGGGGGATTAGAATTGTGAAGGAATATAGAGAGCCCCTTGACAAAAAACTTCAGTATGTATTTTGTGCCAATCATTTTTCATATATAGATATACCGGTAATGAGTACAATTCCTCTCGCCGTTGTTTTCGTTGGGAAAATATCAATGTCTAAAATTCCATTATTTGGTTATCTGTATCGAAATCTTCATGTATTAGTGGACCGTCAAAGCAATAAAAGTCGGTATGAGGCGATGAAAAAGTCACTGGAAGTTTTTGATCGTGGGTTTAGTCTCGCGATATTTCCGGAAGGAGGAATTATATCAAAGAATCCTCCTGAGATGGCTGCTTTCAAGCGAGGGGCTTTCAAAGTAGCTATTGAACGTAAGATTCCAATTGTGCCGGTAACACTTCCATATAACTACCTTTTCTTTCCTGATGATGGGAAGATGCTACTCAGTTACAGATCACTAAAAATTATTTTTCACAAGAAAATTGAGACCTCAAATTATACCGAATCCGAAATCAATGATCTTAACAAAAAGGTTTTTGATATTATTGCGGGTGAGTTAGTCAAGGAATAGATTATGCAGATAACAAAAGAAACGCTTGAGAAAATCGCACATTTAGCGAGATTGGAAATCAAGCCAGAAGAAGAAGCTGGTTTGTTAAACGATTTGAATGAGATCCTTGTTTGGGTTGAAAAGCTAAATGAAGTCAATACCGATGGTGTTGAGCCAATAATCCATATGACCAGAGAAATCAATGGGTTCAGGGATGATTTAGCCACTAATGCATTGGCCAAAGCGGACGGTTTAAAACTGGCGCCTGATCATGACGGCAATTTTTTCAGAGTACCCAAAGTGATTAAGGACAAATCAAAATGAGATTTGATTTCTTCACAGAAGACTGGCGACATCCTCATCGAAATATCTACCTTATTCTTCTCAGTCTTTTTTTTGGAATTACGGCCATCTACTTATTTGCCTTAATCCGGGGAGAAAACAATGCGCTTGGATGGCTGATTACAAGCACGCTCGATACTGTAGAAGTTCCATTGCGTCAATTTAAAGTAGGCCTGTTTGAATTTGATATTGCAGCAGATAATTACCTGATAACACAAGCCTACCAGGGTAGCGCATATAAAATCACCCCGTTTAGTAGTTATGTTTTGTTAAGTATTTTCTGCGCCATGCTACTGGTTCTTCTTACAATTTCCACCTATTTTTCTCGCATCTGGTATCTCATCTTCATGTCAGCGATGAGTTTTGTATTTGTAAATTTTCAGTTCAGTCAATTAGAGATATTCGGCTGGTTGGATAATACTTTCCTTATCGTAGTTCTTACACTCGTTCTGCCAGTTAGTTATTATCTCCACTCTACGTCAAAGGATATAAGTCTAATCATTCGCTTTTGCATTTTTGTAATCCTGTTTGGAACAATTCTCCTGTTAATCTCTGTGTTCGCCAGAGTACCATCTCCTATTTTCTACATGGCCAACCTTAATTATTCGGCTCCTTTAGTTCTAAGCATCATTTTTATTCTTATGGTCTCGCATGAGATTGTTTATTTTATTTTGTTTCTCATTTCGGGGGCGAATATTCAGAAAGGGAAAAGTAACCTTGGTCACTTCATAGCTTTGAGCCTCATCTACCTTACCAATGTTGCCCTGGTTTATTTCAGAAATGCAAAAGTCATTGATTGGAATATCATTTATATCAATGCGTTTTTTTTATTACTTGTCTCGTCGATTATCGGATTCTGGGGACTCAAACAGCGAGAAAACCAGTATAAAAATATTTTCCCTTTCAACCCTATTGGTGGTTATCTCTATGTAACTCTTGCGATCATTTGCTTTAGCACTATATCATATCATTTGATCACGGCAAATGACCCTGTTCTTGAAACTTTTGAGGATGCCATTGTTTTCTCACACATCGGATTTGGGACCATGTTTTTTCTCTACATTCTTTCCAATTTTATCAATTTGATGGGAAAGGGATTGTCAGTATACAAGGTGGCTTATAAGGATGCGAATATGCCCTACTTTTCAGCCAATATCGCTGGATTAGTATTGACAGCCGTTTTTTACTACCTATCAAATCAAGCGGCATTAAACCAGGCCATTGCGGGATATTATAATGGGCTAGGTAGTGCTTACAGCATTGAGGGGAATACGCTACTTGCCGGAGAGTATTACAGAAGGGGTGCCCTTTTCGGTTACAACAATCACCGGTCAAATTATAGCCTTGGGGGGATGGCAATACAGCAGGATAACATTGAAGAAGCAATTTCCCGATTAAAAAAAGCAGTTGCAAAAAATCCAACTGAATTCGCTTATATCAATCTCGCCAACGCTCAAAATAATGCTAACCTCTTTTTCGATGCCCTTTTTACACTTAGAGATGGCTATAAAAAGTTTCCAGAAAGTGAAAAAATATCGAATAACCTAGGGTTGATTTTTAAGAAGACCAATATTCTTGATTCTGCTGTATTCTATTTAGAAAATGGGGTTAATAGTGATTGGGGAGGTAAAGCCAATGCAGCCAATATCATCGATATCCTTGCCAGAAATCAGCTGAAGCTTCCAACAGACTCAATTATTCGCCTATTCCGAAACAGTGAGAGCGTCCCTGTAAAATCTAATTTGATCGCTTACAGTAACCTCACGGGTTACTGGTTGCATGAGCCCATAATTATTCCAAGGGACTCAGTGCTCAACTTGCAAACATTTGCTCTTCTTTACAATCAGATATTTGCCTCTCTACGAAATCCACAATCAAAAACAATTGACTTCACTTCCGCATATGCCAAGAATTTGGACAATGCCAGTTTTCGGGAGACACTCCATTTCATAAAGGCTCTGGCGCTCTATTGCAATGGAAGGATTACGGATGCTTTTCGAGAATTCGACGTCTTACAAGAACGATCCTCAAAAAAGGGGTATTATAACCATATTTTGGGTGTAATGGCACTTGAACAAAATGCACCAAAACTGGCGTCTATTTTCTTTAGTAGAGCAAAGGAAGAAAAATATCCCGGGACAGAGGTCAATATCGCAATAGCACAAACTGAAGCCGGTGAGACAACAGAGGCTCTGGAGAAGTGGGAAAGAATTTATACTTCGGATTCGGTATCGGCCGCAAAGGATATGATTTTTGTACTAACTGCCACATTCAGTGATATTCTTGAAGAACCAAATGATGCATTGAAATACCAGGTAATGCGATACAGATCTTCTTCCTTTGACGATGGCGCATTGGAATTGATTCTTAATTCCATAGAGGATAAAGGGGTTCTGACAGGTACATTACTTATGCTATCAGATAAGCTCATAAGGGTTGAAGAATTCAATCAGGTCAGTACATTACTCGAACAAATTCGTCAGATTGACAGGGGATCAACTGAAATTGAAGTAAGTCTTCTGGCAAATGAAATTCAACTTGGCCGGATAGCTGCTGGGGCAATGTCTTTACTCGAGTTCGACAATGATTCTGAAATAAGCACTCATTTTAAAAAATGGCAAAATGATGGTAATCCTGAATCTATCGATTATTTTCGTTCATTGGGGTTTACCAACCCATTTCGAGAATCTGAAGTTCTGATTGCGGCTTCTTATTTTAGTAATTATTTAAAAAATCATGATGAGGCATATGCAATTCTCCTGAATGCCGTTGAAATTAATCCATATTCCAAACGGTTGCTCAAGGCTTTCATTCTTGAATGTGTTCAGGTTGGTTTAGCTAACTACGCTAAAGATGAACTTATTAAATTATATGATTTAGCCGCTGAAAGGGAATTTCGAGAATTTGAAGTCATTCTGGAGAATGCAATTACTGAATTTGACAACTTTGAATTCCCAATTCTTCCTATAGAAGAATGAAAATAGCTCTTACCGGTGCGAGCGGCCATATTGGTTTCAATCTTTGTAAAAAGTTGGTTGAAATAGGACATGAGGTAACGGTGCTGCAGCGACAATCGCACCCAAATATTTCGACATTGAATGTAGCCTCCGTTTCCGGAAACTTGATGGATGTCGAATCTCTAAACAAATTTATTAAGGGAAAAGAAGTTGTTATTCATTTGGCGGCTGCCATTTCAATCAATAGTAAAAAACATGCCATTACCCTCGAAAAAACAAATGTTGAAGGCACCTCAAATGTTGTAAAGTCATGCGTCGATAATAATATTAGAAGATTGATCCACTTCAGCTCAGTTGATGCCTATGATAACAATCCTGAGAAGAAGCTTGACGAAACAATGCCACTTAAAGAGAGTGGGAAGATTTCTTATGGAACCACCAAAGCAGATTCCCAAAGAATAGCAATAGACGGCCAATTTCATGGGATTGAAGTAATTGTACTTTGCCCGACAGGCGTAATTGGCCCTGAGGATCATTCCCCATCCCTGTCGGGAAAAATGATTCTACAATATGCCAGTAGGCAAATACCCGTATTGATTCCCGGTGGTTTTAACTGGGTTGATGTTAGGGATATTGTGAGCAGCACTATTACGTCAATTGATGAAGGGGTGAGTGGAGAGTCTTATTTACTACCTGGTCATTTTGCAACAAATAAGGAAATTGCGCAACTGGTATTTAACGAAACCGGATCCATTCCACCCAAAATTATAATTCCATTTTGGTTGGCAAAACTGGGTGCTTCTTTTGTTGGAATAAAAACTAAAATGACAAGATATGAGCCCCTTTTTACGCGGGAAAGCATTGAGGTTATTGAAAAAGCCTTTAGAGAAATTAGTGGGAATAAAGCGATGCAATATTTGAAGCATGCACCGCGTCCTCTTGAGGAAACCATCAGGGATACCATCAATTGGTTTCGAAACTGTTCAGATCGAGGGATTATCAGATAACTGATTCAAGTATCGAACCAAATGCAACATGCTTATGTTTGAATTTTTCCAACTGCATTTTCGTAAGTTTAGGTGCATACAGCTCGAAATAGCAATTAAGTTCAACCAGAGATTTAGCGAAAAATTGGAGAGCATATGTTGTTCCTTCATTTTCAGTGTCAACAAGAACCCGGTAAATTTTAAAATCGACAAATTGTCCGGTGCCCATGACTCTCGGGATATGTGATTCGCGTATCCAGTCAAACCACTCTACTTCAATGTCTAAATCGACATTGACGGTTAAATTGTATAAAATCATTCTGAATTATTGTTCGGTTAAGTTAGTCCAAAATGAAAAACTTAGGCAATTGTCATTATTCCTTTAGCATGTCAATTTGTTAATGGAAAAGGAAAAATTTATCTTTGCCAGAACAAAGAAGTACTGGATTTTCAATAATTACAATGAAGCGGTTTCTCTCCAGGAACCGTTATTTTATTTTATAGTGCTGAATACCAAATAGTTAGACATGGGGAACATTTCATATTATACCGCTGATGGCCTGCAAAGACTCCAGAAAGAGTTGAGTGAGCTGCAAACCAAAGGAAGGCATGATATTGCCAGGCAGATTGCTGAAGCCAGAGATAAGGGAGACTTAAGTGAAAATGCCGAATATGATGCAGCAAAGGATGCCCAGGGGCTTTTGGAGTTAAGAATTTCTAAACTTGAAGAAGTTGTGGGCAATGCCCGAATTTTGGATGAAACCAAAATAGACATTTCTCAGGTTTCTATTCTTTCCAAAGCCAAGATTAGGAATACTAAGAATAATATGATCGTTACTTATACAATAGTCTCTGAGGAAGAGGCGGATCTCAAAACAGGTAAAATTTCGGTTAAATCACCCATTGGGAGCGGTATTCTTGGTAAAAAAATTGGTGACATAGCTACTATTAACGCCCCCGCAGGCATTATGGAGTTTGAAATTTTAGATATAAGCCTTTAACAATGGCTTCAATCTTTACAAGGATAGTCAATCGAGAAATCCCGGCACATATTATAGCAGAAAACGACAAGTTTTTAGCGTTCCTTGATATCAATCCGCTTGTTGTGGGCCATACCCTGGTAATTCCTAAAAAAGAAGTTGATTACATTTTCGATCTGGACGATGATACTTTAAAGGATATTCAAATTTTCTGTAAAAAGGTATCGAAGGCGATTGAAAGAGCGGTTCCCTGTCTAAGGATTGGAGTTGCAATTATTGGACTTGAGGTTCCTCATGCCCATATTCATCTCGTTCCTCTAAATAGCATGGATGATATTAATTTTAGTCGACAAAAGTTGACCCTTTCGCAAGAAGAATTGATATCAACCTGTTCCAGGATAAAGGAACAGGTTAATTAATTTATAGCACCCTTCGCTACTGATGGCCCAATCATAGGGTTTTTTCTGACAATATGTCACAAAATAATGGGTGATTATTACTTGGCACAACCATTGATTTCGTCAATTCATATTAAAAAATAATTTTAATACGCATTATGACCTGACAGTCTGGTGCAATTAATTTTTTAAAACATATATCATGGGAAAAATAATAGGAATTGATTTAGGGACTACCAACTCGTGTGTGGCTGTGATGGAGGGTAATGAGCCGGTAGTAATTCCCAATAGCGAGGGAAAAAGGACCACACCATCCATTGTTGCATTTCTTGATGCTGGCAAGGGTGAGAGAAAAGTAGGTGACCCAGCCAAACGTCAAGCGATTACTAACTACGCGAATACTGTGATGTCAGTAAAACGATTCATGGGAAAGAAGTTCAAGGATGTGACTTCAGAAATGAAAAATGTCTCTTATAAAGTTGAATCAGGTAATAACGACACACTTAGGATTAAAATTGGAGACCGGACGTACACACCTCAGGAAATTTCAGCAATGATACTCCAGAAAATGAAATCAACCGCTGAAGACTATCTCGGTACTGAAATCAAAGAAGCAGTTATTACAGTACCGGCATATTTTAATGATGCTGAACGTCAAGCTACAAAGGAGGCTGGAACGATTGCTGGTCTTGAAGTTAAAAGAATTATCAACGAACCAACAGCTGCCGCACTGGCATATGGCCTTGATAAGAAAAACAGGGATATGAAGATTGCGGTCTACGATCTTGGAGGTGGCACTTTCGATATTTCTGTATTGGAACTTGGAGATGGAGTTTTTGAAGTTAAGTCAACAAACGGGGACGTTCACCTTGGAGGTGATGATTTTGACGCTAAAATAATTGAATGGTTAGCGGAAGAATTCAAAACTGATGAAGGAATTGACCTGAGAAAGGATCCTATGGCATTACAGCGGCTGAAAGAAGCGGCTGAAAAGGCCAAAATTGAACTATCAAGCTCACCCAGCACGGAGATTAACCTCCCTTACATCATGCCAGTTGACGGTGTGCCAAAACATCTGGTAAGAACGTTGTCGAGGGCGAAGTTTGAGCAGCTTGTGGATAGTTTGGTCCAGCGCTCAATGAGTCCAGTAAAAAAAGCTTTAAAAGATGCAGGAATGTCACCTTCTGATATTGATGAAGTAATTCTGGTCGGTGGGTCAACCCGAATTCCGAAAATTCAGGAAGAGGTGGAAAAATACTTTGGCAAAAAACCATCAAAAGGTGTTAACCCTGATGAGGTGGTTGCTATAGGTGCTGCAATACAAGGTGGTGTATTAACTGGCGAAGTAAAAGATGTCCTGTTACTTGATGTAACTCCCCTTTCTTTAGGAATTGAGACACTGGGAGGTGTATTTACAAAACTTATCGAATCGAATACGACAATACCAAGCAAGAAGAGTGAGACTTTTTCAACGGCGGCGGACCATCAGCCATCAGTTGAAATCCATGTCTTGCAAGGAGAACGGGCCATGGCAAAAGACAACCGTACCATTGGCAGATTCCACCTTGACAGCATTCCACCAGCACCAAGAGGAGTTCCACAAATTGAAGTCACATTTGATATTGATGCCAATGGTATTATGAATGTTTCAGCCAAAGACAAGGGTACTGGCAAGGAACAAAAAATCAGGATTGAGGCTTCTTCAGGGCTGACTGATGAGGAGATACAAAAAATGAAAAACGAGGCTCAGGCCAATGCTGATACTGATAAAGTTGAAAGGGAGAAAGTAGATAAACTGAATGGCGCAGACTCGATGATTTTTCAGACTGAAAAGCAGCTCAAAGAATATGGCGAAAAGTTATCGGCAGATAATAAAGGGAAAATAGAGAGCGCTCTGGGTGTTTTGAAAGAGGCACATAAAGATCAGGACATAGCAGCAATAGATACTGCCACAGAATCTTTGAACCAGGCTTGGGCGGGTGCTTCTCAGGAAATTTACAATGCCACGCAAGGGGAACCTGCTTCTGATGATTCTCAGGCAACTGCTGATGCAAACGGCAGCGCAACCGATAAACAAAATAGTGATGTGTCGGATGTAGAATATGAGGAAGTAGACGATAAGAAGTAAAGATGTCTATAGTGATATATAAAAAAAGCTGAACATATTGTTCAGCTTTTTTTTGCCTTTATTTAGGTAGATAATCTTTATTCTTTCCTCAAATCAGGCAGGAGTGTCTCTCAATTGAGCAATTTTAAAGGACTTCCTTTGTTTATGGCCACAATAACCACAATCATAATATTTCATTAATTCGCCTTCTTCCTCATGCGTTGCATCTTTTATGACCTCCTCTTTGGTTACTCGCAAGGTTTGATAGTTACACTCAGAACATTTGAGTGCATGCAAACGGCCATTGTATTTTTCTATTTTTGTATATCCTGTTGATTCATCCATCCATACATCATAATCAACGGAGAATGCGTTCTCTTCCGCTTGCATACCCTCATCCAAATAAACATCTTCCTCTTCCTCAGATAAGAGTTTCATCTTGTTGCCATTCTCCGGGTTGGTTCTGGGGGTATACCTTAATGCTTTTAGCCTTTTTTCAATATAAAAAGGATAATAGAATTTTAGAATTTGCTGCACCACGACACTGACAATTCCCGCCATCATCCCACTCACAACTATCCAAATAATAAAAATAATGACTGTTGACTCATCCCTTATTGTATTGGTATAAATAGTGCCCCCAATAATAATTAACAATGCACTGTACCATAAGAAATTGATCTCATGCATGTTGATATAATCATACTTAGATTTAAAATCTTTTGCTGTCATTAGTTTGAATAAATGAGCCAAAAGAATCAAAACCCCTATACCGGCAATAGCATAAGCTGCCCAGACCCCGTATTGGTTCCAGGTTGATAATAATTCTGCTGAAATCTTTTGCATATCGTTATTTCTTTAGTAGTATCAATTCCAAATGTAGTTCACACAAATATATTAAATGTCGTTCAAAACTTTATCAACATGAAATTTAACAAAGAGTAGCAATAATGTCAACAAAGAGTTTAAAGTCCATATGAAATTCGTACTTCAGCGGAAGTTTGCATCATTATTACACGAAATATTTTTTAATACCCTTCCCAATTAATAATCTTGCACTAATATTAAATTAAAACAAATTTTTATTAAAAAAATTACAATTATTAAAAACTAATTAAACAATGAAAAAATTAAGCAATCTTATTTTAAGCTTTTTGGCATTAGGCTTAATTGTATTTGCCATGAGTTGTGGTTCTGACGAGCCAGACCCAACAGCTGCCTTCCCCACAATATCAATTACCTCCAGCGAGTTTGATGACGTCACCTTGACAGCAACCGGATTTCCAGGAGATGAAGTAACTGCTACCATTAATATTTCAGCAGAAGGAGGTTTTAATGTCATGAGAATCTCCAAAACTGGAGGGGAAGCATTCACAACAATCGAAGAATTAAAAGCCTCGGGAACAACACCTGTAACACATAGCTATTCATTCAGTTATGTTCTTCTTGAACTGGAAGTTGGAGAAACAGTGAACTTCTTGATTGAAGCGGTAGATGATCTTGACCAAACTAAATCGGAGACTCTGACAGTAATAACAGAAGCAGTACCCGAAACGCCTGCAAGGATATATTCGGCCATATTATTAGCTGCACCACTGGAAGACAAATCATCAGAAACATACTTCTCAACCAGCTCTGGAGAAATCTATTCAGCCAATAGCGTAATTAGCAGTACCGAAGCCATCTCCACCACCATAGATTTCGGCTATTATTATGGATTATCATCCGGGGCACATTTGGCTTCTCCGGAAGCATTTCTCGGAGTAGCGGGTTTAGATGCTCAAATTGATAGTTGGACTGTTGTGAATGGCATAACGTTTAAAGAAACTGATGTTACTGAAGCGGAGTTCCTGGAAATGGACTCCTGGGAAGATATCGATGAAATTTTTGAGGCTGCTACAGAAATTACAGCTCCCGGTAATATTGCCGGTCTGGCAATCGGCGTGTAATAGCCTTCGCAACTGACAGCGACAAGGACGGAGGGTCAAAAAAAGGGTTAATTTATGTGAATAATTTAACCCCCGGAGCTGATGCGCTTGGTTCAATAGAACTTGATATAATCGTTCAGGAAGTACCCGTTGAATAATATTACAAGATTAACTACGACCAAAACAGGCTGTCAAATTTTGGTGGTCTGTTTTTTTATGAACTTCTGAAAATTACTATAGCTTTAATACCCCCTGGCCAGATCAACCATGTTTAACAGCTTCTCTCCCCGGATATAACGCCGCAAATTTTCTTTGGCAATCATTAACACGTTACGCGACGTCAAATCAGAGGTACCTGCAGTATGCTGTGAGATAATCACTTTTGGCATGGTCCAAAGCTCATGATCTGAAGGTAATGGTTCCGGATCAGTGACGTCAAGGCCTGCTCCATTCAACTTACCGCTCTTAAGAGCTTTTACCAGGGCATCGGTATCTGTAGTAGGGCCGCGTCCTACGGTAATGTAGTAAGCGCCATCTTTCAGGTTGTTAAAAAACTCAGTTCCTGCAATGCCCTGAGTGGTACTTGTGAGCGGTAGCGCATTAATTACAACATCTGCTTGTTTTGCGAGCTCATTGGTCTCGTCACTTAGCCCAACATACTCCACGTAATCCGGTCCTTCGCGACTTGAGTTCCGTGTACCGATTACCCGCATACCTAAATTGTAACCACGACTGGCTGCCTGAGATCCTATTCCGCCAAGTCCCAGTACCAGAAGGGTCTTATCTTTAACAGATATACTTTCTGGCATGTCGGATGGACCGCCACGACTCCATTCAGATTTCATTTGCATGCTATGATAGTAATGGAGGTTACGGGTTAGTGCCAACATCAAAGCAATTGCATGTTCCGCTATCGTTTCACTATGCGCTTTTTGACTGTTTGTCACAATTAAGCCAGCCGACTGAATGCCGGGTATCCGGGCGCATGCGTCAACACCGGCAGATAAAATATGAATATAATCAATGTTTTTGCTTGACATTATTGCAGTGTTGCAACCACCAAAGTATACATCAGTATTAGCTAATTTCCTTTCAAGATTGTCGCTTCCCTGTAAGAATTCAATTTCTACACCGTCAGCAACTTCTTTAAACCAATCGGCAGAACCAAAGCCGGAGTCTGGTACCCAACGCTGATAAATTATCTTTTTTGGACGCTCCCAACCTGGCATATCACGACTTGCAACCCTGGACTCATAGATTCCAAGTTCTTCGATCAGGACGTCAATATCGATTTCGGGTCTTTGCGCAGAAACCCAGGAAGAACCTAATAGGCAGAGAATGGTAATTACTAAATTTAATTTTTTCATCATAATCACAATTTGTAGGAAATTTCAAGTTAGTCTTTTTTGTAACTCCAAACCATTAGCAATTCTGATTTTTCCTTGATCAGTCAAATGTTTCGACACGCGGTAAGAATTGCTCATCACCGGAAATATGATATAAGCGTAACTCAGTCGAGATTATCATGGTTAGGACATTAACTATCAATTGAATAAATTAATTGGCTACCTTAATGGATCTGATCTCTCGGTCAATGGCCATCCGAAACGAAGAAATAATTAAGACCTGCGCCCATTGCAATCATAAATTTGAGGGCAATTTCTGCCCCAATTGTGGTAAATCCATTCAAAAAGAGGAGTTTAATGCTTCCTTCCTGTGGGAAAAATTTATAGACGCTTTTGACCTCAGCAAAGGGTTCCTACACACTATTCTGCTTCTTTTTATCCGACCTGGCACCTCAATCAGAAAGTACCTGAGCGGAAAAACAGCAGAGTTTTCCAATCCATTTAAAATTTGTCTTATTCTTGGAGCCATCTCGACCTGGATAGCTGTCCATTATCAATTTTTTGGTGAGGGCATGAACCAACAAATTAGTGATCCTTTGGGTTTTGGATTACCCAGTATTAATGGATATAATAAACATTCAGGGCAATACTTCCTTTTTTTTAGCATAACGGGGATCCTTATTTTTAGCTTTTTTAGCTGGATAGTTTATTTCAGGCAGTCCTACAATTTTATTGAGCATTTAGTATTGAACATTTACATTGCCGTGGGTCAATTCGTAATTTTTATATGTTATTCTCCCGTCCTTATTAATTGGAATGAACAATTCATAAGGATGGTTTATGGTTCACTAAATTTCGGTTATAATCTATGGGTGATACTGACAATTTTTGGTGCAAACAGGGTCAGATGGATTTTGATGGCGGGTTTTGCGGTGTCAACTCCCTACTTTGTTGCTTACTATTTCAACTATTTCCTGTACAGACTATCACCACCTGCATTTTGGGCCTTTCTCGATGCAGTTTTGCATTAGATTGTATTTTGCTTTACTCTTTCAACAATTCAACTATTGAAATAGAGGTCGATCCAATTGAAAATATCTACTAATTACCAAATTTTAAAAAAAGATGCTCGCCTTCTTTGTATTGGAGGAGCTGGGCTAAAAAGGCCTCTCTGGGGGGCATTCTATTTAACATAATGTTAAACCTATCACATCTATTTTAAAGAACAGATATTCACTGGAAATGGAGAAGATGAAACATCAGTTTACTTTATTATTAATGATTATTAATTATCTCGCTTTTTTAAGCTTTAAATTCATGCGGCAGATAATGTTAATTTAAAATTGGCCTTTTCTGCTTATAAACACAAAATCTCCGCCTTCGTCGCCTGCTCCTTGAATCACACCGAACTGTGGAGTTGAAGGCGAATTATTTAAGATAGGTTCATAAATCCTGGTGAACAATTGGGACGACGAAAGAAATACATCCTGATTTTCTCCCAGAGATTTAAGCAAGTATTTCAGAAAAATACTGTTATCAGGCACTTCAGTAAGATTGCCACTCGTGATAGCTTTTCTACTATTGACCACATACAATTCATTGAATCTTTTCATTATGGTACCCACTGATCGGGTTTTGAAAATACTGCCGCCAAAGCAAGCATCGGTGATGAGCAGAGTATGTTTTGTTTTAATGGCCCCTATGTAATCTTTGATGGTGGAATTTGCAATCCAGTCGCTTCGGCTGGTAGTTTTGGCATCCGATGGAAGCCAGAACCCAAAATCAGTGCGCTTGTCATAATATCCGTGTCCGGCATAAAAAACTAACAGGTTATCCGTCTTATCGACTTCATGGATTAAGCGGTCGAATTGATTAATCATCTGTTCACGCGTTGGGTTTTTTAGTAATGTGGTGTTCTGTTTGTCAAATGCATAATTCTCTGTTAGTAACTCATATAACTTCTCCGCATCTTTTGCGGGCATTTCCAAATTGGGGAACTCCGAGCCCGCGTTGTCATATTCGGAAACACCAATAATGAGCGCATGGTACTTGGGTAGATTGGTGATTCCCAATGTCTCCAATGTAACTCTGGACTGTTCTTCGGCTTTGTTAACAACAGGATCGGCCACCACCGGTGCAGGCTGAGTGCCCACTTTAATTGACACAGCCGGCGTGGTACCTTCTACAGCCTGACCGTAGCTGGTAATGGTAATGGTAAATAATAAAATCGATAATAATGTGAGTTTTGCTTTCATCTGATTATAATTTTAATAAATTCTTCACTTATTCATTTTTCAATACCAGCCGCTCTTGCTTGTAAGTGGCACCCAATTTCAGTTGAATAACATACAGGCCTTCTGCAATTTCATTTGTTCTATTCCATGTTATTTCATGATAACCGCTTGTAAAATCACCGCTGGTACTCCAGGTGAGCCGGCCCAACATATCGACTAAGATTAACTCAACGTGCTGATCCTGGCTGGCTTCGGGTAACGTGAATGAAACCTTAAAATACCCTGTTGAAGGATTGGGCCACACAGTGTGCAATACCAATTCGTTCACGATAATTTTTTCTTTCAAAAATTCCTTCGATCCAAAAAATACCCGAAAGGATTGACTTCGTGACTTATCGAAGGTGTAACTATCCACCTGGCGCATATTGATGGGGCGCAACAAATTCACATCCCATAGATACAACTCCTTGTCATTCTCACCGAAATAGGAATTGTCCCATCTCAAACTAAGTATGGGCTCGTTCGAATTGGATACAATGGAGAAATCCCACGTATAGTCAGGCGTTGTGGGTACCACGTCCCTGGAGTAAAAATCATTGCCTTCTTTTCTATCATAGTTCAACTCCAGATATTCATCAAAGAAGCGAGGCATGTTGAAGCCATCCAGATCATCATAATTCAAAGAGGCAGTTTCGGCCATGCCCAAACCAGAGATGGTGGCTATTGGCTATTGTGATCATCAGCATTATGCTTAGTTGGGGCAATAGTTTCACAGCT
>JAQCLE010000158.1 GCA_027592755.1 Bacteroidota bacterium
GGGAGGGTTCCGAGTTCGAGTCTCGGCGGGTGTGAGCAACATGTTCCTTAGGTGATGCCGAAAAAGGATCTTTTTATCCGTCGGCATGGAGAATTGTCAGGATTATAAATCCCTATTGATTCTTCGTTTGAACTTATCCTGCTGATCATGTCGAAACAGTATAGGGTAATGAAGGGCTTAGTCCAGAGCCATGAATTGCAATCTTCAATTGTGCTTTACGATATTAATCATTAGATTGATAATTTGGCACAACCAAAAAATTGAAACTTCTTCAAATGACAAAATATATTCTCTCTTTAATTGCAATAATGGTATTGATGGCCAATCCTTCCCTGGCGCAATTGGACATTACCAATTATGTTCGATACAGCTATGATGGTAAGGAGTCTTACGGTGTCTTAAAGGGTGAATCTATCGAGGAACTTCGAGGGGATCTATTTTCTTCCCCGCAAAAAACAGGTAGAACCTTAAAATTATCTAAGGTAAAACTTCTACCACCCTGCAATCCATCGAAAGTACTGGCAGTAGGATTGAACTACAAAAGTCATATTGGCAACAGACCAATACCTGACCACTTAGGTCTGTTCAGCAAATACCCCACTTGTATTATTGCTCACGAAGAAGACATTCTCATGCCCTCCGATGCAACCGACCTGCACTATGAAGGAGAGTTAGTTATTGTAATTGGTAAAAAGGCGCAGAAAGTATCGATTTCAGAGGCATCTGATTACATTTTTGGAGTTACCGTAGGAAATGATGTCAGTGAAAGAAACTGGCAACAAATAGACCTTCAATGGTTTAGGGCAAAGGCATCTGATACTTTTGGTCCGATTGGTCCAACAATAGCTCAGGGTTTGAATTATAATGACTTGTTGCTTCAGACTCGGCTGAATGGCGAGTTAGTCCAATCCGAACGAACCAAGGATCTTATCTACTCAGTTGAAGAAATAGTGAGTTATATAAGCAAGTATGTCACATTACTACCAGGAGATGTTATTTTCACAGGAACACCCGGGAGTACAAAAGCTATGAAGCCAAATGACGTGGTCGAAATAGAATTGGAGGGAGTAGGAGTGTTGCGCAATAAAGTTGTGATGGCCGATTAGTAATAAATTAAACTCTCAACGAATTTCTCCAATAAATTAATGTTTTCAAGACTTAGCATACCTTGTAATGAGTCCGCAATAAAGGCTAAGCGTTCTGGTTAAATTTTGCCAAAAAATCCAAACGTATGGTAAACATAGGTCAGTTTGAAGTCTGGTTTGTAACAGGCAGTCAGCATTTGTACGGCGATAAAGTCCTGCGAAATGTTGCCAGCCATGCAACGGAAATTGCCAATGCATTAAATGACAGCAAACATATACCCGTTAAAGTCATTCCCAAATCGGTGGTAACCACCTCTGATCAAATTTTTGAAATTATTCAACAGGCTAATTCAAGCAAAAATTGCATTGGGATTGTTGCATGGATGCATACTTTTTCGCCGTCAAAAATGTGGATACGAGGTTTGGGTATCCTGAACAAACCGTTGGTACATTTTCATACGCAATACAACGAAGCTATTCCATGGAGTGAAATCGATATGAATTTTATGAATGAAAATCAATCGGCACACGGGGGGCGTGAATTCGGCTTCCTGGTCAGTAGAATGAGAAAGAATCGAAAGGTCATCGTTGGACACTGGAAGAATGAAGAGGCAAGAATCAAACTGGGAAATTGGACCCGGGTTGCTGCTGGCGGGCATGCTTTAAAAAATGCGAAAATTGCCAGGTTTGGAGATAATATGCGACAAGTAGCAGTGACGGAAGGAGATAAAGTTGAGGCCCAGATTCGTTTCGGATTTTCAGTAAATGGTTATGGTGTTGGAGATTTACTAAAAAGTATTGATGACATATCTGATAGCGCTGTAGCGCAATTGATCACTGAATACGCCAATCAATACATCATAGAAAAAGAGGTGCTTAATGGTAAATCTTTAAAAGATGCTGCCAGAATTGAATTAGGACTAAGGTCATTCCTGGAGCAGGGAGATTTCCAGGCATTTACCGATACTTTCGAGAACTTACATGGATTGAAGCAACTTCCAGGCATTGCAGCACAACGGCTTATGGCTGATGGCTATGGTTTTGGTGCCGAGGGCGACTGGAAAACTTCGGCTTTAGTGTACGCGGTAAAGGTGATGGGCCAGGGATTGGATGGCGGATCGTCTTTCATGGAAGATTACACCTATGATTTCCGAAATGGAGGAAGGGTGCTGGGCTCACATATGTTGGAGATTTGCCCATCAATTGCTTCTCACAAACCAAAATGTGAAGTTCATCCACTGTCTATTGGGGGTAAAGAAGATCCCGCCAGACTAGTTTTCGGAGTTGATTCCGGACCAGCAGTTAATGCCTCACTGGTAGATATGGGAACGCGTTTTAGATTAGTGGTCAATGAGGTTGATGTTGTTCAGCCTGATGAAGACCTGCCAAAACTCCCCGTTGCCAGGGTTTTATGGGATCCAAAACCCAACATGGGCATTGCTGCGGAGTCCTGGATAATTGCTGGTGGAGGTCATCATACGGTATTCAGTAAAGCCATCACTTCAGAATACCTGGAAGACTTTGCCGAGATGGCGGGAATTGAATGCGTGGTAATTGATAAAAATACGAATCCGAGAAATTTTAAAGAAAGTTTGAAATGGAATGAAGTCTATTATCATCTATTCCAAAATCACATGTAACCTGCTTAAAACAATCATGAAAAAACTGATCCAACCACTGTTGATACTATTATTTGTTATGATAATCTCATGTTCGTCTGAAAAAAAGGAAACAAGTCAAGTTTCAGTCAATACGGAGCCTTTTGGTAAGATGCCAGACGGAACTGAAATAAAATTGTTTACGCTCAGGAATAAGAGTGGAATAGAAGTCAAAGTGATAACCTATGGTGGAATAATTACTTCAATTAAAGTGCCGGACCGGGAAGGTAAATCTGAAGACATCGTTTTAGGTTATGACAATCTCGAAGGATATCTAAATGCCAGCCCATATTTCGGGGCAATTATTGGCAGATATGGCAACCGCATTGCCAGGGGAAAATTTGAGCTTGATGGTAATGAGTATTCACTCGCAACAAATAATATGGGGAATCATTTACATGGCGGGATTGCTGGATTTGACAAGGTGGTTTGGGATGCGCAACCATTTGCTGCCGAAAATACAGTCGGAGTAAAATTATCATACACCAGTCCGGATATGGAAGAAGGATATCCGGGTAAATTGGAAGTGGTGGTTACCTATGTTTTGAATGACGATAATTCTTTAACATTTGAATATTCTGCCACTACGGATAAAAGAACTGTCGTAAACCTAACAAATCATTCATACTATAACTTAAGTGGTATGAAGGATGACATCCTAAACCATGAGTTATTGCTTAGTTCCTCTCAATATTTACCTGTCGACAGCACGCTTATTCCAACAGAAATTGCATCGATTGAAGGAACTCCATTTGATTTCAGAAGTGCTAAAGTGATTGGGAAGGAAATTAACAATGATGACATCCAGTTGAAAAATGGGGGAGGGTATGACCACTGCTGGGTACTTGATGAAAGTGACGATGAATTAAAATTTGCAGCCTCCGTATTTGAACCCAAAAGTGGAAGGAATATGGAAATCTTCACCACTGAACCTGGGATTCAATTCTACACAGGCAACTTCCTGGACGGGTCGATCAATGGTAAAAATGGTAAGAATTATGCCTATCGATCCGGGTTTTGTCTTGAGACACAACATTATCCTGATTCTCCCAACAGGCCAGATTTTCCAAGCGTTGTTTTAAACCCCGGGGAGAAATATAGCAGTAAAACAATCACCCGATTTTCAACGAAATAGCTGCAGAGACATTACTGAACCTTATGAATCCTTGTATGTGAATTTATCACGATCAATCAATCTAATTTTCATTATCTGCCTTGCTTTCATGGCTTGCGATCAGCAATCAGTTCCCGAAGCTGACCTCAACATTCAAATTGATCTAAACAAGAAAGTAGGCTCCATGACGCCGGTATGGGCCTGGTTTGGCTATGACGAGCCCAACTACACCTACATGAAAGATGGCAAAAAGTTATTATCCGAAATTCCTGAACTAAGTCCAGTTCCGGTTTATGTAAGGGCTCATAACCTGCTGACAACGGGCGATGGGACACCAGCCCTTAAATGGGGATCGACAAATGCCTATACAGAAGACGATCAGGGGAATCCGATCTACAATTGGTCCATTGCTGATAGCATTTTTGATATTTACATCGAAAGAGGAATGAGACCCTTGGTTGAAGTCGGCTTTATGCCGGAGGCCTTATCATCAAAACCACAACCTTATCAGCACAAATGGAAGCCGGGTGCAGCTTATGGAGATATCTACACGGGTTGGGCTTATCCGCCAAACGATTATGAGAAATGGGGAGAGCTGGTATTCCAATGGGTGACTCATTGTGTTGACCGATATGGTAAGGAGGAAGTAGAAAAGTGGTACTGGGAACCTTGGAATGAACCCAATATTGGCTATTGGCAGGGCACCACGGAAGAATATATCAAGCTTTACGACTATTCTGTAGAAGCCGCCAAAAGAGCATTGCCCACCATAATTTTTGGAGGACCCCATTCAACAGGTCCATCGTGGGATGAGGCGGAAAAATTTCTACGGACTTTTTTAGATCATGTGGAGAGTGGAACAAACTATGTTACCGGGGAAACAGGTTCACCCATTGACTTTATTGGATTTCATGCCAAAGGAAGGCCCACATTGCAGGGAGATAGCATTATTCTTATGAATCTGGGTACCCAGTTAAGGGACATTTCGAATGGCTTTGAAATTGTTGCGTCTTACCCGGCATTGAAGGAATTACCTATAGTTATCGGAGAATCAGATCCTGAAGGTTGTGCAGCGTGTTCAATGAGTGATTATCCTGCGAACGCTTACCGCAATGGGACACTTTACAGCAGCTATACTGCAGCAGCATTTGCAAGAAAGTATAAACTTGCCGATCATTTTGGGATAAATTTCAAAGGTGCGGTGACCTGGGTTTTGAGTTTGAAGATCAGCCATGGTACAATGGTTATCGTGACCTGGCCACCAATGGCGTGGATAAACCTGTTTTAAATGTGTTTCGCATGTTTGGAATGATGAGAGGTGATCGCGTTGAAGTCTCCGGTGATATGGCTTACGATTATATCACAGTCCGGGATTCGAGTGTGAGAAGAGAGGATAGGGATATCAATGCATTGGCTTCTGTCGAAGGAAAAAGAACAACCTTCATGGTATGGAATTACCATGACCTGAACATAATCTCACCGCCTGTTTCCGTTAATGTGACTGTTAATGGTATTGACGCTTCCGAAGCGACAGTCAGTCATTACAGGATTGATCAGGAGAACAGCAACTCCTATGAACTTTGGAAGAAAATGGGTTCTCCCCAGGATGTAAGCGGTGACCAATATGCGCAATTGGAGGAAGCCGGCCAATTGGATATGATTGGTGGTCCAATGGAGCAGGGTGTTTCTGACGGGCAGTTGATTATCCCGGTTGATATAGAGGGACAGGCCGTTTCACTTTTTGTCACAACTATCCGAAAGTCTAATTTCAAAAAACGGATAAAATAGCGGAAAAAGTTCAAACCTTTGA
>JAQCLE010000159.1 GCA_027592755.1 Bacteroidota bacterium
AGGGTATATGGAAGGAATCCTCCAAATTTTAGCAGGCCTTTCGTGCCCACTTAAAATCTCTAATGACAATTCTGGGTTTAATTGTTGAAGGCCGAATGTTTGTTGGTGGAGCCAACGCTCATTTTCCACTGCGCAACACCAACAAAGGAAGGTAATCTTCAGCTGTTCGGTTTGTTGAGAGATTCAGGCGAATTGGGATGAAATGAACACTTAATACCAGCAATAGCCGCTCGTTTTGAAACTGAATTTACATTAGCCACAAGATTTAATCGGCGTTGTTCCAGTTCATGACGGCCACTTGGCAATTGAACAGTACAAAGTACCGTTCCTGGAAAATGTCGGATCAGCTCGATGGCATTGTCAGCTTGTCGGCATTCCTCTACGGTGGTGGCCATTGGCACTGTGCAAGCCACGTGCTTACCAGCCTTCAATGCCTGAATGGATTGAATACCATGCAGCGAAATAGGTGTATTAATATGAATGGCATCAATATCAGGGTCTTTCAATAAATCCTCATAGGATTCATACCTTTTTTCGACACCAAATGCATCACCAATTTCATTCAGTTTTGACTTTGTACGTTGGCATATGGCAACAAGCTCCGCATGCGGATGTGCATGGTAGATTGGTATGAATTCTGCGCCAAAACCAAGCCCAACAATTCCAACTTTAATTTTCTCTGTTTCCATGCAATAATAGTTTTGTATTAAGGTATTTCAACTTGATTTCTGGCACCCGTCGCGGTTCCTGAGCTAAATCCCATAAGGCTACTGTAACCATCCAGGATTAAATGCCGCTGTAGTCGTTCCACAGGTCTTTCTTTTCTTCTTTACAAGAAGTCAAAGCAAGGATTAAGGTTAACAATGTAATTAAATATTTCATAATGCAGGGAACTTTTGATTCATGGTAAGTCAAAACCAAAAATACCAAATTGAATGCACAACCTTATACAAGAATGTCTTTGATCACATGACCATGAACATCAGTGAGCCTACGGTCAATACCATTATTCTGGACAGTGAGCCTTTCGTGATTAATACCTAGTAAGTGTAGAATTGTGGCATGGAGGTCGTAGCAATAAGTGGTATTTTCTACTGCTTTGTATGACCATTCATCACTAGCTCCGTATGTCACGCCACCTTTGATACCTCCTCCGGCAACCCAGGAAGTAAAAGTGAATGGATTATGATCTCTGCCAGCACTTCCCTGACTGCAGGGCATTCTGCCAAATTCTGTTGTCCAATATACAATAGTATCCTCAAGCATACCTCTTTGTTTGAGGTCTATTAATAGGGCTGCAGCCGGTTTGTCCATACTTGCAGCCATTTCTCCATGATCCTTTTTCAAGTCTTCATGGGAATCCCAATTTCTTCTAGGGTGAGCATTATCTGCTCCACTCCAGATTTGAACAAATCTGGTTCCACGCTCCAATAGCCTTCTTGCAATCAAACAATTACGACCAAAGTCTTCGGTAATTGGATCATCAAGTCCGTATAGCTTTTTGATACCATCAGACTCCCCCTCCATACCAAATACTTCGGGTGCTGCAACTTGTAGTTTTGCTGCCAACTCATAACTCTGGATGCGTCCTTCCAGTCTGGAATCATATTCACGACCTTTGAGATGAGACTGATTCAGTTCCTTGAGCACCTGCATACCATCTTTATCTGCTTGAGGCGTCAGGTATTTATCTTCAGGAGGGAATAGGTCAGCTATTGGATTTTCTAATGCCGGCCTCACCAAAGTGCCCTGATGACTAGAGGGCAAGAATCCTGCATCCCAATTTTTCTGCCCTCCCGGTCCATAACCTCTGGAATCCGGCAACACCACGAATGTAGGTAAGTTGTCCGTCATTTTTCCAAGCCCATAACTTACCCACGAACCCACACTTGGAAAACCAGGAAGTACAAATCCTGTGTTTTGCATAAAAGTAGCCGGGCCGTGTATGTTAGAAGTAGCGGTCATAGCAGGTAGAAAAGCAATATCGTCCACGCATCGAGCCAAATGAGGAACCAAGCTGCTCACCCATTTACCCGATTGACCATATTGCTTCCACTCCCATGGAGATGGCATTACGACACCTGGAGCACTTTGAAACAATTCCACTTTTCCACCTGGATCGAACTGCTGACCTGCCCTTTTGATCAATTCCGGTTTATAGTCGAAAGTATCGACCTGACTGGCTGCTCCAGACATAAACAATTGAATGACTCGCTTGGCCTTGGGCAAGTGATGAGGCATTACTGGTTTTTGAGATAACCCGGTAGGTATCGTTTTAAGATCACATCCCATCAAATGAGCCAAAGCCAATCCACCTAGGCCTCCGCCATAATGCCAAAGGAAATCACGCCTTGAAATGCTTGAGATAGGTCTGTGTTTACTTTTCATTTTTATTTATATTTTGCAAAGTTGGGTAAGCTCTTGATTTTCTCCTCCTTTTCACCCTAAATCCCTAAAGGAAAGAAGGCGAAAATCAACCTGACTCCCTTCAGGGTATGGGGTAAAACAGGTTGATTTTGTTATTCTTGTAAAATAATCTTAATCAACATATAAAAATTCATTCATAGCAAAAATCAATCTACAAGTCGCTGGAAGTCCATGTTTCGAGGCATATTCGTTCAGCTCAGACAACTCATTCTTTTCAGGTAAACGCTGGAGTGCCAATTCAAAACCTCTGGATATTTGATCATCTAATGATTTTCTTTCTAGTTGTAATCGGGCAGCAAAATATGCCGATTGTCTCACCATAAAAGGATTGTTTAACACAGATAGGGCCTGCAATGCAGTTACTGTTTCATTTCTTACTGGAACGCTCTGCGAAGGATCTGCACAATCAAGTGTACTCATAAATGGATCAGGCATACTCCTTACCACAAAGCGATAAATCGCTCTCCTGAAAGAAGATAGGTCTTCCGCATCATAATCTTTGTAAACATACCGGGGAGAGTGATCATCTTCATAACGGAAGGCATCAAAGCCTGGGCCACCCATCCTCAGGTCCAACTTACCACTAACAGCCAATACAGCATCTCTCACCGCCTCCGCTTCCAATTGCCTTCTATTTGCCCTCCATAGGTAGGTGTTTTCACTATCAATCAAATGGTTTTCTGCGTTATGTGTTGTTTGCTGCTTATAAGTCGAACTGGTTACAATCAATTGATGAAGCCACTTTAATGATTGGCCATGATCAAGAAATTCCTGAACGAGATAATCAAGAAGCTCGGGATTGCTCGGTGGCCTGCCCATTTTCCCAAAATCATTTGGGGTGGCTACTATGCCCTTACCAAAATGGTACTGCCAAATTCTATTGACAATTGATCGCCAGGTCAAGGCATTTCGACTATCAGTCATCCATTTTGCCAGAGCAGCACGTCGTTCTCCCTCGCTATGACCCTCATTCAGGTCGAAATTTCTTAATAGCCCTTCAAATGAAGCAACCGTTCCTGGAAAAACCTCTTCTCTGGGTTGCTCGGTATCGCCACGATCCAATCTGTGTATTGTACGAATACTGTCAGGAGCAGTAAATTGATAGATGTCATTAAATTCAGTTGCTGCTGCATAAACAAAACTTGGGGTTGGGAGTCGCTGAAGTGAATCTTCAATATCAACCAAAAATATTCTGATGCGATCGAGTTTCTCCAACTCCATTTCCTCCAAGACGCTTCTGCGCACTTTATTTTCTTGATTCTGCAAGGCAGTCAATTCCAGCTCAGTTTTATCCAATTCAATTTTCACCTTTGCAGGCAACAACTCACCATCGATTAAATGATAACTATTGAACCCGTCAGTTACAAAATTTGGATTCCATCTCTTGTCTGAGAAGGTGTCAGAGACTTTTACCTGAGCGTTTCTAGCTACATTATTTCCATCGGCATAGGCAAGAATTTCTGCCATGGCTAGGAAGTGATCAGTACCCCTTCCTCTCCACAGTTTGTTGGCTGACAAACTAATATAACGCACGCCTTTTGTTTCAATCTCAATAGTATAAGACCGATCTGTTCTTTCATGATGATCTTCCTTGCTAAAGTCAATAATGGTAGTCGCTGGAGAAAAATTTGAATTGGTAGAAACCTCCACTTTATAGCGCAATGGAAAACCATAGCCCGGCATGGGAATCCCTTCACTTGGATGTGATGGCACCAGTACTATTTTATCCAAATCGAAGGTTCTACCTAGGTCAAGCAAAATCCACTTGTCCTTGCCAGCTAACTGTTCTACGGCAGAGTGATAACCAAAATTCTTGCTTTTCGGTCTCTTCAATTGAGCAATTTTATTCTCTAGTACTTTTTGTTTTGCCTGAATATCAGTAATTTCTTGTTGTTCCTTTTCACCTAGCTTTTCACCCAGCACATCTAGCTGGCTTTCCCATTTCTGCTTTTCCTGTTTTAGCTGTAGTCTATTTTGATGAATAACCGGGTCTTCATCGAACGGTCGATCTGCTCTATCGATTCCTGCAAAAACGGACTGCAAACTGTAATAGTCTTTCTGCTCAATAAGATCAAACTTGTGGTCATGACATCTGGCACACTGTACAGTCAGGCTGGAAAAAGTACCCATAACAGAACTGACAATATCATCCCGATCAAGATTGCGAACAATGCGTTTGTCTTTAGTGCCGTTGAAGACCTCTACATGACCAACAAAATCCCAGGGGCCTGCTGCCAAAAAGCCTAGTGCCACAGTAGATTGTGGATCATCTGGATAGAGCACATCCCCCGCAATTTGGTCTTCGATAAATCTGCTGTATGGAATGTCCTGATTGTATGCATTGATGACATAATCGCGATACGGCCAGGCATTTTCCCGACGTTTGTCCTTATCATACCCGTGGGTTTCACCATAGTGAGCCACATCCAACCAGTGTCGTGCCCAACGTTCACCAAAGCGAGGCGATTCCAATAGTTTATCCACCAAATTAGCATACGCCTCTGGCGAATCATCCGCCAAAAACTCCTCTATCTGCTCCGGGCTTGGTGGCAGGCCATGGAGGTCATAGGTTAGTCGTCGAATGAGCGTCCGCTTATCTGCTTCTGGAGAATGTTGTAATCCTAATTTCTCTTGCTTTGAAAGGACAAAAGCATCTATTGGGTTTTCTGACCAAGCTTTTGAAACCTTGGAAACCTCTCTTTCCTTAATGGGTTCATATGACCAGTGGTTTTCCCATTGAGCCCCTGCTTCTACCCATTGACTCAGCATTAGCACTTCTTCTGCATCCAGTTGTTTAGGTGCATCTGGCGGTGGCATCATGTAATCAGGATCGGCAGAGCTTATTCTCCTAATCAACTCACTTTCGCTAAAGTCATATTGGTCCAATGCAGTATTACCTGATTCCAGTTTTACGAATAGAGAATCCCTAATATCGACCCTCAAACCAGCCTTTATCTTAGTCTTATCTGGCCCATGACAGGTGTAGCATTTTGCTGCTAAAATGGGCTGGATGTCTTGGTTGTAGGAAAGGTGGGTGTTGTAATTAGATGATAATAAGAAATACCAGCCAAAAATAGCAATCATCGATAGAGTAGATGATAATATGATGAGTTGGGTCTTTTTCATTTACGTTTTCTACTATCTTAAATATCGTATGTTGAAATATAATTATTGAAATAGGCACTTAATAAATAAATATTTTGAACAAATAAACCGTGTAAAATGCTTTATTAACTC
>JAQCLE010000037.1 GCA_027592755.1 Bacteroidota bacterium
TTATGATGATTTATTCAAACAGATCAATAATCAATTGGAAGCACATTGCATCATTGTAAAGACCGGAGCCTTGGTTGATGCAAGTATTATAGATAGTCCGCTAAAGCCAAAAGGCAGGCCACATATAAAGTAGCAGAAGATAGAGAAGCAACCGAACGATCCAGTGAGGAGTTAGCAAAAGAAAAGGAGTCAAAAAGACTTGACAAGCAAATAGCCTCCAATGTTGATATAGAAGGGGCCTGGGTTAAAAAAGCCGGAAAGCTACGCTATGGCAATAAAAAGCATCATCTCACCGATGAACAAGGTTTAATACTGGGAGTAGTCACCACTGCTGCCAACCTTAATGAAATCAGTAATTTGGAAGAGGTTCTTGATAGTGCCCAACTCCCTGAAGGCATTCCAATAAAGGCTGATAAAGGCTACCAATCAAAGAAGAATGCTGATTTATTGGTACGGCGTAAGCTCAAAAATCAGATACTTAAGAAAGCCAAAAAGAATCATCCATTGACCAAATGGGAAAAGAGATTCAATAAAATCATCGGTCAGACCAGATATAAAGTAGAGCGTACTTTTGGCAGTATCATAAGGTGGTTCCGTGCAGGTGTGGCCAGATATCGGGGAATCAAAAAGATGCACACCCAGAATCTAATGGAGGCCATCAGCTACAACCTTTACAGATCCCCTGGGATAATTATGTCCAATTCAATCAAAAATTTGAAATAGCATGAAAAATGAGGTCAAACACCTCTTATAAACCCATATGAAATACCAAAAAAGTAGAAATGATCACAGGAAAACTTCAAAAATCTTGACAATCAATAATTGATCCCAGAAACAACAGGATTTTGCAACGGTCTCGATCTCTTTGTGGGTTGTATGAATGTATGGTTGCCCTGATTAGGATTTGATATGTTTAAAGTAAAACTCATATCAAATGGAGCAATTTGTAGTATTAAAATTATCAAAGGACGAGCTAATTGAAATTGTTAATTCTACTGTCCTTGAGTCATTGTCGAAAACCCAAGCATTAAAAGAATCGGGGAAGCCTATTAAGATAATGACGCCGGACCCTTAATTTTCGTTCAAAATCGATGACTCAAAGAAATTTGTTTTTCTTTTATATTTTTACTTAGCTCAAGATGACAAGCATACATGCCTTTCATCTGTGATCTTTAAATTAGTAGCAATTGGAGCCAGACCAAAAGTCGACAATTTTTATTCCAGACATCAGTGGTTATACCAAATTCCTGAGCGAATCTGAATTGGAGCATAGTGCGCTTATATTAAGAAACTTAATTGAGAAAATGATCGAGCTCAATAATTTAGATTTTACCGTGGGAGAAGTTGAGGGTGACGCGGTGCTTTTTTACAAAATCGGTGCTCTTGTTGATTGTAAAGAGTTAGTAAATCACTGCATCAAACTCCACCATACATTTCACGAGCAGCTACACGAGTTAGAAATGCAGGTAACGTGTGATTGTGTTGCATGTCGAGATGGGGTTGATCTTAATTTGAAATTTGTTATACACTACGGTCGTATCAAGGAAGTTCAGATATCAAAATTTATGAAAGCGAAAGGGCTTGATATGATTGTATCTCATCGCCTTTTAAAAAATAGTATTAATTCGAACGAATATATTTTGGCTACAGACGACTATTTAAAAAGCTGTGATAATCAGCATAGAAGTTTGGAGCTTGATTGGATTAAGGGAGACGAATTCTATGCTGATATTGGAAAGGTGGCCTATGAATATGCAGTCATACAAAAGGGTAAACAATTACCCCACAATAAAAAGGGGATAATTTAGGGGTGGGGTAATCAAACACTCCATCTTTCTAAGAACAGTACCCTCTATTTTGAACAATCTCTTAGTTGGTGGTATGTATGGGTGTTTGGAGGGGTAAGGAGTAATGAGTTGCTAAATTGCTGCACCTTCATCAACTACCGCTTCCTCAACTGCCGCTTCGGGTACAGGAACGGGCAAGTTGGAATTAAAAATATCTCCTTGCAATTCTTACTATTGAATCTTTCTTTCCCTCTTTAATCTGCAATTCAAACGAGCATCTATCCTTCACGCATTTTACGGTTGCTTTTCATATCTTTATTTTCTACATAATTCTCCATGGATACTCACTACGGATTAGTAACCATGTAAAGAAACGATACTGCAAAAATTAATTTATGAAAGCAAAAAATTGTTTTTTCATTCTAATCACTTTGATACTATGCTGTGATCTGGCTATTTCTCAGGAAACCAAATCAAAACAGAGGAATCCGTATGGCCTCTCAAATAATGACGTGGAATGGATGCGTGAAGCCACAATACAACAACTAAAAGGATGTAGGGTAAAGGGAGCAGCAGATACCTGGCTTCATACGCCTGATGGAGTTGGTAATTATAAGGCACTTTGGACAAGAGATTTTTACTACATGGTTGAATATGCCGGTGATTTAATGGATCCAAAAGAAATAAAAGCGTCGATATACTACCTTTTAAATGGTCAGCGCGAAGATGGATGTATTCCTGACCGCGTAAATATTGAAGGCAAAGCGGTTTATAGTCCCGGTCCGGATCGCAGTCCGTTGGCAGACCATGCACTGGACAATGGCCCTTTTATCGCTCTTCTTGTTTGCTCATACGTCAATCAATTTAAGGACGAAGCTCTTTTTCATGATGTTGAGAGAAGGCTTCGGAAAGGTCTCGATTTTATTAGCCGAAAAGGAAGTGGCCTGGTATATAATGATCCCAAAAATCCATAGTGTGTTTATGGGTTTACCGATATTGTGAAAAAAACAGGGAATGTTTTGTTTTCATCTCTTATATACTTTAAAGCATGCCAGGAGATGGAAAAACTTTGTAGAAAATATAATTGCGAAAATACAGACATCTACAAAACTCGCTCTGAAAAGATCCAAAAAAGCATTATCAAACTTATGGATAAAAAATCAGGGATGTTTTGGGCCGCTGATATGGACTGCAAACAAATTGATATATGGGGAAGTGCATACGCAGTTAATATTGGCATAACCAATGTGGAACAAAGCAAAAGAATTTCAGAATATTTGATTCACAATGCAGATCAAATTGTTTTGAATGGGCAAATAAGACATCTTCCAGGAAGCGATTCGGGTTGGAATAATTTATTTCTATCTTGCGAAGAGGGAACCTATCAAAATGGCGCTTTTTGGGCTACCCCTTTAGCTTGGGTTGTTCCGGTAATAGCACAACAAAATTTTCCATTAGCAAAGAAGATATTACAAAATGCAATAGATGATTTTCAAAAAAATGGAATTAATGAATGTATCAATATTGACTACAATAAAGTTCCAAATTACGTGGTTAGCGCAACAAATGTATACTGTCATACCCGCTGATCCTTTAGTGTAAAATTCATTCCCTTGGGACTTATCTCAAAAGCCCATGGTGAGGTTTTAAATAATTAATTGATATGAAATTATTACATCGCTCCACTCAACTTTCCCTCATAATTGTTGTCTCATTTTCCTCCCTGGCAATAGCTGGTAAACCAAAGATAGAAGGGACCTGGAATTACGAGGCGCAGGGCACTCCAATTGAATACGCAACAGGGCAAATTGTAATTACAAAAAAAGACAAGAGCTACAATGCCACTCTCTACGCCAATTTTCAAACGATGACAGCAACAAATGTAGAGGTTGATAAAAGTGAAGTTAGTTTTCGTGTATACATTGAAGACATCAATGTATCTATAACTATAACTGTTGAAGGTGATTCGATGACAGGCAAAGCTGATACTTCAGAAGGTTCGTATTTACTGAGCGGAAATAGGAAGTTAGCTATTCCACATTAATACGTAGTGCCCAATGAAATACCAACCAATATTATTTGGTGTTTCGATGTTCTTTCCAGAGAGAAATTGCCAACCCTAAAGTCAAGAATACCGCTATCCAGCTCATCCAAATGGGTACATGGTACTTTCCTGCTATCAATGGAAGCTCCACCAATGCACGGTACAAATGCACCAAGGCCACCAGGATTAAAAAGATCGCTGTCATCAAAGTTCCTGTTTTCATATTTATAATATTTGATTCATTGATAATTCATCGCCCTGATATTTATAGAATACCAAAATCACAAACGTCCATGAGTAACCGGGTTGTCCATTAATTTCTAATTACCTAATTTACTTATTTACCAGGTATTATTAACATTTAATAAAGCATGAAAAATCAATCCTCTTTTCTTAAGGTTTTTCTTTTGGTTGCGATTCTCCTAATCATCTCAACCAAACCATCCAGTGCCCAGGATCAGGATGGATATACTGTGGACTACTATTATAAAATCAAATGGGGCTATTTCGATGAATTTCTGGAACTCTACAAGAAAAACCATTATCCAATCCTGGCTGAAATGAAAACGCGTGGCGAGATTCTCGACTTGTCAGCAGTCTATCCACTGAACCATGTTGGGGAATCCGACCGATGGGATTTCCGGTTTACCATCGTTTTCAAAGACTTCGATGCAGCTCACAACAGTGATATTTCAAAAGAGATAGCAGAAAAATTATATCCTGATCAGGAAAAATTTAAGAAAGAAGAGCAGCGCCGTTTTGAGATTATTATTGAGCACATGGATGTGCCTCTTAAGGTGGATAATCTGAGCAATTGGTAGTGATTTAACCAGGCATTAGAAATACTACAGGCACCTATTTTGAGCTATCGCTATTGATTTTCTTAGAAATCCAGCATATGCAGGGCGTCATTAAAGATGGCCTCCTTTGTAATCAGTTTTGGTTCAGGCAAGGCGGAGTCGAATTCGAGGTACTCTATCTTTCCTTTGATGGGTAGGTCAAGCAAAAATGGTTTGCATTTGTCAATTCCTTCAACCGCTCGCTTCGCACCCTCATACAGGGCCTGGCGTGTTTCCTCAAAAGGGTATAAAATTGCCGATTCGCGGGCGATCCCTTCTTTAACGGCTACGGTTACGCAATTTTCACCAAAAAATCTCTTTGCTTCACGACAGGTTGCAACATCCCCTGAAACCATAATGGGAGGAACTCCAAAATACCCTGCAACAGCGCCATCCTGCACCAGCTCTCCTGACTCAATACCATTGTACCAGTACCGCTTTTCAGCTACGGAACTCTGCGTGTGGTTTAGCACACCATCTGAAGTTCCGTTCATTGCATGAAATCCTACAAAAACCATCCCCGAAAATGTACTGTCAAGGCCATACATTGTCCCGTTATGTCGTGGTCTGGGTTTTCCAGTGATGTATTTTACGCCCGGTACCATCATGTGAGGTACAACTGCCTGGTTTCCATGTCCGTCAAGGACTAAAATTTCTGTAGCGCCACCGTCACGAAGCCCGCGAATTACAGCAGCCAGGTCATCCATAAAGTATTCACAGGCCTGAATGTTCAGGGGGGTATTTTTCTCTCTTGTTTGGGCGAATTTGTAAACACCGCTTATGCCTTCTAGATCAGTATTGACATAGATTTTTATCTGAGAGATTGATTGAAAATTGTCAAAAAACAAAAAAACAAATAGTGGAAACCAGCTGTATCGTGAAACTGATGCCAGAGGTATCCTGTTGCTTTTCAACGCTTCATTGGGGAGGTTACATAAAACCATATTCTTGTGAATCCATTTCAAAGAACCTAATTTACCTAATCCTCCGGAATAAATCGCTGCCTTATTGGTCATCAAAAATATGCGTCATCACTAATTCTGCCCTTTGGAGCGAGAACTTCTGTATATTTATTGCGGGCAAATGGAAAAAATACTTAAATGTATAGCGGTTGATGACAACCGATTATTTCTCAATCAATTAGAAGCTTATATTGATGAAATCAATTGGTTGGAATTAATTGAAACCTATGATAAACCGGTAAAAGCAGCCTCTGGTATCATCATCCATAAGCCTGACATTATATTTCTTGATATAGAAATGCCCAATGTGGATGGCTATGCCCTGGTAGAATGATTATTACCCAACCTCAATATGATGGAAAAAAAGCCTCATATTGTCATAATCTCAGCCAATAAGGAAATATCCCATGAGATCAATGACGAATTTCTGTGTTATATTAATAAAACAGCCCTTACTGGCTCGCACTATCTTGAAATGATAGTTGAAGATGCGCTGTCCAATCATGAAAAATTGGGATAAAAAGAGAGTCAGGCAAGCTTTTCATCCACGGCCAAAGGTAGCAGGACACTAAATGTTGTTCCCTCACCTTCAATACTCTCTACACCAATTGATCCCATGTTCATAGTAGCAAATTCTTTAACGAGCTGTAACCCCAGCCCAACTCCCTTCTCCCCTGTGGTGCCATAGGTGCTTTTTTTATCCTTCAGCTCGAATAGTGTTCGGGTCTTGTCATCAGGTATGCCCACACCACTATCCTTTATTTCAATTAAAGCCTTAAGATCTTCTTGTCTAGTGGAGATTATGACTTGCCCTCCTTCATAGGTAAACTTAATGGCATTACTCACCAGATTTCGGAAGATTGTCATCGTACTATTTGTGTCAACCCAGAGCGCTAAATCCTCAACCAGTTCAGTCTTGAGCTCAATTCTTTTGACCAATGCCCTTGCCGCAAACACATCCACCACTTCATTGACAAGCTTAATAAGACTGACCTTTTCTGGGTGGTACGGAAATTGACCCTGTTGTTGCACAGCCCAACTAAGGAGGTTGTCCAACAGACCCCCCAATTGATCAACACTGTTATCAATATCCTCTGTCATTTCGACCAGTCGTTCATATTGCTTTTTCCTGATATGCATTTTGATGATGCTACTGATGCCATGGAAAGCGCTCACCGGACCACGCAGGTCATGGGAAATAATGGAGAAGAAACGGTCTTTGGTATGATTAAGAGCTTCCAATTGCTTATTTGTTTTAATCTTATGCCGGTTGTTTCGGTAGAGCACAATGAGGATCACTCCTGATAAGACGAGGATAAGACTAAGCGCAATCCCAATGATTTGCTGATTACGTTTTTCCTGGTTGAGCAGGTCAACCTCTAGTTGCTTTTGTGAAACTTCGAATTTTGTTTGCAAATCAGCCATTTGCTGAATGACACCCTTGGCATTAATACTATCCCGGTATGAAATATAATTTATGAGGTACCCGTAGGCTTCGTCAAATTGGCCTGTAGCTTCATACAATTCTGATAATTTCAGTGAAGTATTCTGGATCAACTCCTTAAAGCCTTCCTTCACCGCAATTTGGTAGGCAATTTGGGCATATTCTAATGCCTTGTCATATTCACCTCTTTCTACATAAATATCCACCATATAAGACTGATATTCGGTAATGGAATAATGCTCACCCAACTCATCCAATACCCTGGAAGCTTCACCAATGTTAAATTCAGCTAATTCATGTTTGCCTTGTTTAGCATAGACCAGGCCCATATTCCCAAGGTTATAAGCTTGGCCTATTCTGTAATTAACTTTATAGAATATGACACCTGACTCATTGAAATAGAGCAAGGCTGAATCCAATTTATCTGAATTAAAATATTCATCTCCCGCGTTGAGTAAAGCGGTGGCGAGTGGTATTGAATCGTTCGTCCTTCTTAAGACATCAATTCCTTGGTTGTAGTAAGCTACCGCATTCCTTGAATTACCTATTAAAGAGTAAGTGTCCGCCAGTGCGCTATATACGGCACCAATTCCCTCCTGATTATCGAGTTTTACGGCATTGTCAAGGCTTTTGAAATAGGTCTCAAAAGCGAGGTCATAATCTGCTTTTAATCGATAGGCATTCCCTTTTTGAAAATAGCCTCTAAAAAGCCAATTATCAGATGAATCTTTGGATGCTTCGGCGATGAGCAAGTCAGTAAATGAAATCTTCTGATCAGGATTGGTTTCGTTGAAGGATATCTGCCACAACAACGGCCTCAAAGCAGAATCAGAGTAGATTCCTGCTTCATAGATGCTCTTCAAACTATCAGCTGTATTTTGATTCTGACCGGTTAAATCTAAATAGCCAAGAAACAAGAAGCCTACTAATATGCAGACTTTCCCGATGCCTTTCAACATAGATGTTAAGAAGGA
This sequence comes from Bacteroidota bacterium, assembly GCA_027592755.1. Classification (GTDB taxonomy): domain Bacteria; phylum Bacteroidota; class Bacteroidia; order Cytophagales; family Cyclobacteriaceae; genus JAJCYL01. Next base: position 8,051 of record JAQCLE010000037.1, read on the forward strand.
TTCATTTGCAGTTTTGGATCAATTACATAAGAGGATTCAACACCACCGCTAACAACTGTGAAATATATGTTATAGCTTTCAACCCCGTCGATATATTTGTCTTTTACTTTGCCTTCAACTGTAGTAGATCCAGTGTAAACATCTTTTTTTAAAAGTTGTGCTCCTCCCTTTCTTTCAATTTTCGTGATCCATACTTCATCACCACTCTCTGATTGACCTTGCCAAATCACTTTTTTCATTTTATCAATTTCAGATAAAAAACTGTTTGCTAAACCGGAATTTTCACTTCGATTATCACTTATAATGACAGCTTCATTTATATCGGCGTTCACCGTGGCTGTATCTACAGTAACCGTGATGACAGTATCCTTATCAAGATTTTGAGCTGGTCTCTTCTTCCTAAATTCCGGATCGATATTGAGTCCTGGAAGTAGTGATGGAAAAAACAAACCCACAGAAGAAGCCAGACTGGTTCTGACTAGAAATTTACGTCTTTTCATATTTTTTGGTTAGAATGGTGACTAATGGTCATATTTTATCCCTTTGGATCAAAAAATGCACTTGAGTGTGTCAAGTTCATGCACAAGTTAAACAAATCAATCCGAAAATGGTGTAAATGTGGATTCGAGATAGATTGGTTGGTTTTTTATTCACCTGGAAGGCATCTGGCGTTGCGACAGGACCTTGATTTCCGACACACGAACCATATATTTACTTTTATTTCTAAAAATTCCTGTTTCTTGTCCTGTCCGCTAAAAGCCCTAATTAATGAATAAGAAGACCTCTTCGGTATTTGTTTGGACAATCCTTCAGCTGTTCCTCGGCCAATGTACTCAACCGAATGAACTGTATGAGACATGGAGTGTTTACCGTGGTGATCAAGCCAGTACCGCCTATTCTTCACTGGCTCAGATTAACAGCAAAACAGTTGGCCAGCTCCAGGTAGCCTGGGAATACCATACTGGAGATGCAAGTGATGGAAACCGATCAGCCATCCAATGCAATCCTATTTTGGCCGATGGCCGGCTCTACGTTACCTCCCCAAAGTTGAAACTCACAGCACTCAACCCCGTAACCGGCGAAGATATCTGGCAATTTGACCCCTTTAAAAACAAACAGTCTTCAGGTGTAAATCGGGGAGTCACTTATTGGGAAAATGGAGACGACAAACGAATATTATTCTCAGCGGGGCCCTACCTTTATGCCCTGAATGCTCAGGATGGTTCTTTGCTTCTGGAGTTTGGTGACAACGGGAAAATAGACCTCCGTATCGGTTTGGGTCGGGATCCTAATAAACTCGATGTTAGCGCTACTTCTCCGGGCATTATCTACAAAGATTTAATCATACAAGGAACATCCCTAAGTGAGGGCTATGATGCTGCTCCCGGATTTGTAAGGGCCTACAATGTGTTGACAGGTGAAATCGCATGGACCTTTCACACCATCCCACAGCCCGGAGAGTTTGGATACGACACCTGGGATGAAGAGGTTTATCAGAAAGTTGGGGGTGCAAATGCATGGGCTGGCATGAGCCTGGATGCCAAACGTGCAATTGTTTATGTGCCAACTGGTTCCATTGCATTTGATTTTTATGGTGGTTATCGAAAAGGGCCAAATCTATTTGCCAACTGCCTTCTGGCATTAAATGCAGCTACAGGAGAACGTATCTGGCATTATCAACTGGTTCATCACGACCTGTGGGACTATGACCTGCCATCTCCACCAACTTTGGTGACCGTCCGACACGAGGGGAAATTAAAAGAGGGTGTAGCCCAGATTACCAAGATGGGTATGGTGTTCCTGTTTGATCGTGAGACAGGAGAGCCATTGTTTCCCATTGAAGAACGAGCAGTTCCAAAATCCACATTGTTGGGAGAAGAATCGTGGCGTACACAACCTTTTCCGGCAAAACCGCCGCCATTTTCCCGGCAAAACTTTTCAGTAGAAGCTATTTCTGACTTATCACCTGAGGCTCATTCCTATATAAGCAATAAAGTGAGAGATGTGAGTATGGGCCCGATTTTCAGCCCTCCGGATACGAGGGGTGTAGTTCAATTCCCGGGCACTCGGGGTGGAGGTGAGTGGGGTGGGCCTGCCTTCGATCCTGAGACTGGCATCCTATATGTGAATGCCAACGAAATCCCCATGCTGATCAAAATGAAGCCCATCGAACTGCCGGGGGCTGAGTCTCCATTACCAGACGGTGAATACATTTATGCGTTGAATAGTTGCGCCACTTGTCATGGAGCTAATCGCGAAGGTAACGGTGTGTTTCCATCACTTGTTGGCGTGTCTGAGAAGCTGACGGAAAATGAGGTGATGCAAGAGCTGCGTACTGGAAAAGGTCAGATGCCTGCGTTTCCCAACCTGTCTGAAGAAGAGAAAGAAGCACTGGTGAGCTTTTTGTTTAATGAAACGAAGAATAGTAACCAAAACAATGGAACTGAAAATACAAGTTCTCCCCGCTTTCGGTATGTACACGATGGCTGGAATGTATTACTGGATTCGCTTGGATACCCGGGCGTAAAACCTCCATGGGGAACCCTTAATGCGATCGACCTGAACCAGGGTGAAATCAAGTGGAGCATCCCATTGGGTGAATACCCTGAATTGATGGAAAAGGGATTACCGGCTACGGGTACTCACAACCTTGGTGGACCAATTGTAACCGCTGGTGGTCTTGTTTTTATAGGAGCGACAAGGGATGAGAAAATTCGCGCTTTTGATAAAGAAACTGGCCGACAGGTTTGGGAATACAAACTCCCTGCCGGAGGCTATGCCACCCCGACTACCTTCGAAATTAAGGGACGCCAATTCCTGGTGATTGCTGCAGGCGGCGGCGGCAAAGTCGGTTCACCATCAGGTGATTCCTATATTGCTTTCGTACTGCCAGATTAAATTCCTTCAGATTAAATTCCTTGCTCAAAAGTAACGGTAAGTAATTAGTAAAATGGAGTTGATACCTATTTTCCGAATTTAGTCCAGGTGGCGAATATCACCGCGGAAAGGGAGAGCAAGAAAGAGATTAAGAGAATCAGGATATATTTCAGATCAGAATCCCCCCCAAATTCATAAAAAAAGAAATAGATGGTAAATCCTAAACTAATTAGGCCGAATATAAAAGTCATTATTCCGGTGATTAATTTTAAAACCATCATTATTTTTTTTCGAAAATCCTGATTCTCTTAAAAATCATTTTGAAAAAATAGCATTCTTTAAAATAGCATTCTTTGTGATGAAAGAAAATGATCCTGATCAGTTAATCTGTTTTAAATTAAGATAGAGCATATTGAATAGGTTCGTTCTCGTAAAACAAACCTTATTCTCCCTCAGGTTAGTGTATTTTGGCTTCGACTTAACGGAAGATGTCTCAAATTCACAAATTTTGCTTTTAGAGGCTTTCAAAATCCATTATATTGCTTGAAACTAAATTAACAGATATGACTGATAATGTATACTGGGTATTAGAACTGTCCATCAAAGATGGCCAATTGAATAACTTCCAGAAGTTGATGAATGAAATGGTAGAAGCCACAAAGCGTGATGAACCCGGAGCGCTCAATTATGAGTGGTGGCTAAGTGAGGATAAATCTGCCTGCCACATTTATGAACGATACGCCGATTCAGATGCCGCTATGGCCCACTTGGGAAATTTTGGTTCAAAGTTCGCAGAGCGTTTCATGACCTATGTGGATCCCACACGTTTTATGGTCTATGGCAAGTCTAGTGCTCAGGTAAAAGAGGCATTGGCCGGGTTTGGTGCAGTTTTCATGCAATCATTCGGAGGATTTGGGCGATAGATTATCTTATGCACTTGGAAAGGTGTGATCCATAATCTCCATGAGTTTTTAAAACACCAGTATTTCAGCTGGTGTTTTAATTTCATTCCTCTTTGCAAAGACATTTAAGAGGAATGAAAAACCCTTTTTACCCTGCTTCCAATGGCAGCAAGTATTTCATAGGGGATAGTTCCAATGGATTCTGATAGTGAAGATACAGGGGGTTCATTGCCAAATATGATCACATCATCACCTTCAGAAGCGTCTATTCCTGTAATATCGATCATTGACATGTCCATGCATATATTTCCAATAACCGGGGCGATTTTGCCATTGACCAAAACCTTACCAATTCCGTTACCAAAACGACGATCATAGCCATCGGCATAGCCAATTGCGATCGTAGCAATCATTGTATCTTTTTCGGCAAAAAATGCCCTGCCGTAACCTACACTCTTACCTACATTAATCTGCCTGATTTGTGAAATTGTCGTCTGAAGGGTACTAACTGTCATCAATTGATCGTGAATATTTTTTTCAGTGCTTATTCCGTATAGTCCGATGCCCAGACGTACCATTTCAAGCTGCATTTCAGGGAATCTTGTTATCCCTGAAGAGTTTAAAAGGTGCCTGAGCGGTTGATAGCCTATCCTGTTGATTATCATTTGACTTATCCTTTGAAACTCGTCATACTGATGTTGGGTAAACTCATCAAGTTTCCGGTCTTCAGAAGCTGCCAAATGGCTGAAAATGCTTCCAATTTTCAAGTTTGGTGCGTTGGTTAGTCGGTCGAACAAATCATCAATATGTTCTTCCTGAAAACCAAGCCTGTTCATCCCGGTTTCAATCTTTAAATGGATTTTTAGAGAGGCACCTTCTGCGATATTTTCAATTAAAGATTTCAGTTGCAGCAAGGAAAAAATTTCCGGCTCCAGGTCGTATTGGATCAGAGATTCTACCGAATCGGGAGGGGGATTCATTACCATTATTGGCGTTTTGATTCCTTTGCTCCTTAGCTCAATGCCCTCATCCACATAGGCGACGGCTAAGTAATCAGCTTTGTAATAACTCAATAAGCTTCCTATTTCAAAACTTCCTCCACCGTAGGCCAGGGCTTTCACCATCACCATTATTTTGGTATCCGGATTAAGCAGTTTCCGGTAAAAATTGAAGTTATGGACTATAGCATCAAGATTTACAACCAGTTTTGTTCCATGAGATTTCTCCTGTATGGCTCTTACAATTCTTTCAAATCGGAAAGATCTGGCGCCTTTTACAATGATTGTCTCATTCTCAAATTTCTGTTTAGATATGGTCTTTAAAAAGTCCTCGGTTGTCGAAAAGAAGACCGCAGGAATAGCAAAGGTGTCTTGTTCAGAGATGATTGACTTGCCAATACCGATCAGTCTTGAGATTTGATTAGAGGAAATAAGTCTGTTAACCTCAAGGTAAAGTTCAGAAGATTGAAGACCTGACTGGAGAATGTCTGACAAAATCAGTGTTTTGGGAAGGGATGCAACCTGTTGATGGGCAAAATTAATGGCTATTTCAAGGCTGGCGAGGTCGTTGTTATATGAGTCATCAATAAGATAGCAACCAAACATACCTTTTTTAAGTTCCAGCCTCATCTCAACAGGTGTGAGATGAACTATGCCATCCTTTACCTTTTCACTGGCCATCCCCAGCAATTGAGATGCGACAATGCAGTGAAGTAAATTTTCAAGCGAAACGGGATCATTGGCATTAACATTAACTGACAAATCTGATGATTGAAGTGTTACATCATTATTATTAATGTCAAAATTGAAATTAGCCTTAATACCTTGTGCGGACCATGAAACAAACTCAGTATTGGAAAATTGAGTCTTTTTCTTCTCAATTATCTCTGCAAATCGTGTATGGTCAGCACAATAAATCACATGTGGACAGTTTTTGAAAAGCTGTAATTTCTCATCAACTTTTTGATCGATTGAAACGAAACCTTCAGCATGAGCTGGTCCGATATTGGTAAATATTCCAATATCTGGTTTAAGAATACTTTCAAGATTGGCCATCTCTCCTGGTTGGGAGATTCCAGCTTCAAAAACTCCGATTTCGTCGTCGTCTGTTATTTGCCAGGCTGATAGTGGTACACCTATTTGTGAATTATAGCTTTTGGGGCTTTTGACTACTTTGAAATTTCTGGCAAGTATTTGACTCAACCACTCCTTAACAATAGTCTTCCCATTGCTTCCAGTAATTGCAATAACTTTTAAATTAAATTGATCCCTGTGGTAGGCTGTAATTTGCTGAAGGGCTTTTACAGGATCCTGAACAACCAGGATGTTGCATTTTTCTAAAAGAAGGGGGTTGAATTGATAACCTTCATTGACTATGAATTGGCGGATTCCTGACTCGTAAGCCATATCAATGAAATCATGTCCATTATGATGAATCCCATTAATTGCAAAAAATACCGCACCCAGCGCTTTTGACAGTTTCCTTGAATCAATTAGAAGATGTGACAACTGCTGATCCGAATGAACTTGAACCAAAGCGCCCCCGGTAATACCTGCAAGTTGTGAAAATAAAATTGCCATCTATGTTAAAGGTAATTGCATTTCCAACTGAGTTAAAGAATGAATGAATCCAGTTGCACCAAGAAATTTTATTGTCTCATGGTCTCTTTTATGAACATTGATTACCGTCAATGGCTTTAAAGATTCATTTTGCGCTTCCCGAATTAGATTAGTTCCGATTCCTTTTCTTCGGAATTGTTTTTGTACTGCAAATTGTGATATTCGTCCCAAAGATGGTTGGAAAATTATATAGCCGACTGGTTCATTTGAAATCCAGGCTTCAAGAATACGCTCATTTTCTAAATTGTATTGTAGCTGATCGAAAGTATCACCAAAGGAAACTGATTGGTTACCAAATGTTTCATATTCAGCTTTCAAATCGACACTTTTCAATATGCTGAGATCCCTTGTTTCTTTCATCTCGACTTCATTAATCAATCTAAATGATTCGAAAATTCGTATTTTTTCAAAACCAATTTGTCTATAAGTCTTGATTGCAATCTTGTTTGTCTTCAGCACTTCAAGGACGATGGCTTGTGCTCCACTTGTTGCAATGGAAGGAATTAATATTTCATACATTTTCTTCGTTAAACCATACCCACGATGCCCAGGAATAATCCCAGTACCACCATTGTAGGCCATCATTTTTCTGTCATAAGTATTAATCGTATGAAACAAAAACCCTACAAGTTTATCACCAGAAAAAGCACCCATAGAATAATCAAATTCGATATTCAATTTTCTTAATAGTCGATTTGCAAATTGATGATAGGAAAGTTCAAAATTGACGGCATAATCTTCAAATGCCTCCGTGAATGATCGGTGCATCTGGGGCATGTGTTTTTGCTGAAGCAGGTAATAATGGTATGATTCAGGCACGGCAACCAATGGCATTTAGAACAAATAACATAGTCATAAGTTAATAGAGTAGATATCTCAAAACTATTTATCAGTCAATTCAGTAAATTTTTTATTAAATTAGTCATTGGCTATTTAGATATAATGCGCGTAAAATTAAAGAAAGCGTCTCTCAGCTTAATTTTATTGATTTCAACCATGTGTATGAGCAATTTATTGCTGGCTCAAGACTCAAATGATCCTCTTTATCATGAAAGAGAAACTGAAGAGGTTATTGATAATGGCCAAATCGAATCGCGGACTTACTTTACTGAAGAAACCACTGATGATAGAGAAGGGCATAACTATTATACAGAAGTTAAAAATAAAGATTCACAGCCTTCAGCAATGCTCACATACAACTTCCTTTTTTATATGGTTTATAAGCTGAAGTTTTCTGATTCTCTTGAGGAAACCCATGAAGAAGCAGATGACGATTAATCACACCGTCACCAGGAATCTCTCCAGTTCTTTCAGGGTGATTTTTCCTTCGTAATAAGCCTTCCCGAAGAGAACACCATAAACGCCCAACTCATTAAGTTTTTCAATATCGGCAACATTTCTAACACCGCCACTGGCAAACAAGCAAATCCCGGGAAACTTCTCCAAAATCTCCTTGTATAAATCAAAAGCTGGACCAACCAGCGTTCCATCACGATTTATATCAGTGGTCTTCAAATATTTGAGACCGCGTTCATAGAAATATTCAATGTGATCGAAAAGAGCAATTTCAGTCTTGCGCTGCCACCCACCAATATAAAGCAGCATTTCATTATGATCCGCTGCAAGTGCAACTTTTTCTCGTCCATAAGATTGAAGCCATGATACAAAAAGATCAGAATCGTAAACAGCCATAGTGGCAGCTGTCACGCTTTCAGCGCCGTATTCAAATGCTTTTGAGATGTCACCATCGGTATGAATACCTCCTGAAAAATTAATTTTAAGGGTCGTATGCCCAGCAATTGTTTCCAGGATATGATAGTTAACTATACTGCCTTTTTTAGCACCTTCAAGGTCAATCAGATGAATCCTTTTGATACCGTACTCCTCAAATTTTTTAGCAATATCCAAAGGGCTTTCCTTATATTCCTTTTCCTGTGAGTAGTCGCCTTTGGAAAGACGGACTGTCTTTCCATTAATTACGGATAATGATGGAACCAGCTGAATCATTCTTTTAAAGAACTAAAAAATTCGCCTGAATATTAAACAATGCACTTGAAAACGAGCCTATTGAAAATTAATGAAATTAATCCATCTTGACAAGCTTGAACCCATGCCCGTGGACAGTTAAAATCTGAATATTTTTATCCCTTTTGAGGTGTTTCCTCAGTTTTGTTATGTAAACATCCATACTGCGGGCATTAAAATAACTGTCGTCATGCCAAATCTTTTTTAGGGCGGTACTGCGGTCGAGCATCTGACCCATATTGAGAGAGAGAAGCCTCAGCAGTTCATTTTCTTTTGTAGTCAGCTTTATCTCTTCTCCACCACACCTTAAAATTTGTTTTGTACTTTCAAAATGAAAGTTTCCAAACTGAAATTCCGTTTCTCCACTTTTTATTTTTTCATTGCCGACAGTTCTTCGCAGGATAGCCTTCAATCTCAGGAGGAGCTCTTCCATGCTAAATGGCTTGGTAAGGAAATCATCAGCCCCCAGCCTAAATCCCTCAATGGTATCCTCTTTCATTGACTTAGCGGTTAGAAATACAATTGGTATTTGCTTGTCCGATACCCGAATTTCTCTTGCAAGGGTAAAACCGTCTTTCTTTGGCATCATTATGTCAAGTATGCAAAGATCAAATACATCACTATGGAATGTCTTAGAACCTATATCTCCATCAGCACAGAGTACTGTTTCATATCCCTTAAGCTCCAGGTATTCTCTTAAAACCTGGCCGAGATTGGCGTCGTCTTCAACAATCAGTAGCTTATATTTTTCCATATTCGAATGGCAGATAAATTTGGAAATTACTGCCTTTTTTCGGTTCACTCTTAACCGTTATAGATCCGCCATGCGCTTCGACCATGCTTTTTACGTACGCAAGGCCCAGACCAAAACCTTTTACATCGTGAAGGTTACCAGTTGGTACTCTATAAAAGCGTTCAAAAATCTTTGTAGCCGCCTCTCTTGACATACCAATGCCTTTGTCAATAATGTTGATAAAAATTCCTTTAGCAGAACTTTGAGTACTAATTATGATCTCAGGTTTCTCCGGTGAATATTTATTGGCATTGTCGAGTAAGTTGTAAATAATATTTGTGAGATGCATCTCATCAGCCTTGACCAACTGGTATTCAGCCTTGAGTCTTTTGGTTACCAGGCCTCCTCGTTTTTCAACCTGTAGATTAATATTTTCAAGCGCTTTTTCGATGATCTGGTGGACATTTACCTCGTCGATTTTCAATTTAAAATCTTTTCGTTCAAGGGCTGCCATCTGCAATACTTTTTCTACCTGAAGTCCTAACCTTTTATTTTCATCGGTAATGATCTTCAAGTAACGCTCCGTGAGACTTTTTGTCGTATTAATCTGCTCATCCTGCAGGGCTTCACAAGCCAGAGCCACAGTGGAAATTGGTGTTTTAAACTCATGAGTCATATTATTGATGAAGTCATTTTTGATTTCTGATATCTTCTTTTGACGTATTATAGTGAAGATGGCATAAGCAAAACACAAAACAATTATGATCAATAAAATTGCCGATGAAGCTAAGGTTAGCCAAACCTTACCTAGAAGAAAATTTCTTTGATCCGGAAAATAGATGTGCAGGTAGTTAGTGTCATTGAGGATGTCATTCGGGAAAAGGCTCCCTCTTAGTTCTGATGAGCGAATTGCCGTCGCCATTTGTTCATCAGAAACATATATCAAGCTGTCTTTAATTTGGTTATAAATTCCATAACCATAACCAATATCAATTCCTTCATTGATCAGCTCCAATCTTATTAGAGAATCCAGTTGATTTTGATCTATTCTATTTTCAATACTACGTTGTCCTGTTAGTAGTTCATGGATAACCACATTTACCATTTCACTCTTCTTTGCAACTTTTTGCAGTTCACCGCGTAATTCCGCCAATTCCATCTTCACCGAATCTATATGTTTAGCCGCCGGCTTGATTTCTTTATCCATGTCATTTTCCTTAAGCCGGGTATCCCTGTTTATGGTTGAATCTTCAAGATTAAAGGCTTCATGAAATTGATTGGTTTCGAAGTCATAGGTAAAATCGAGGAAAACCAGATTTTCGAGGGAATCTTCTGAACTATTGGAGATACTTATCACCCTTTTTTGAAAAGTGCTCTCAACAAGCTCGATGGAATCTTTTTTAATTGTAGTGGCCGTCCTTAATTTAAAACGTGTATCAAGATTATCACTGACAACATGGAGCGCTTCCTGTTTCTCAAGTTTTAAGGATACATTATTTATCGCTTCAATAATATCACGATTAAAACGCTGCTCATTGGCCATCAATACATTGGCAATCCAATAAACCTGAAAGGCAGTTAAACCCAGAAGTGAAAAACTCATGAGACCAATTACCCAACCTAAAGCATGTTTACTCACCGTACTAATTTACGCCATGAAATGCCTCCTTGTTGCCTTTTAACCAATTTTAACCGAGAATAGGCTCGCTACAGGTTCAAAAGAAGATATTGATATAGCTTAATCATACTTTCAATATCTCTTTTATGGACTATTTCATCAGGTGAATGGACATTGTCCTCGGGGGCTCCGATAAAGCACCAGTCAATCGGATAAGGCGAATGCTGTAATTCGCGGCCATCACTCGATCCTGATCCTTCAACCTCTAACTGGTAATCCACACCAGATTCATTGGCCAGATCAATGATCTTTTTGACGAATGCTTGCCTGGGAATATTCCGGTCACGCATTGACACTACCACCCCCTTGCCATGAAGAATTCCATCCGTTATCCAGGTGATATCACAAACAAGAGCCTGAGAAATTTTAAGCTTTTTATAAATGTGCCTGATCAAAAATGGGACCGACCCCCCCCCATGTTCTTCCCAGGTAGAAAAAACAATAAGACCGTTTTGGAGTGTTTTGGCCATCTTCAGGCTACAATATATTCCCAGTCTGTTATCGAGATAACAACTTTGTATATATTCATTCGACTCGCGGAAATTACATTTGAATACAAGGTCCGTTCCTCTTTGAATAGACCTGCCAAATTTGTAAAAAGTGTGCCCCTCATCGTCTACAGAGAGTTCGCACTCTATTGGTCCAAGATCATCCTGACCAACCAATTGATACCCGTTTTTGGCCTCAGGTCCACCAATTGGAATTAATTGATTCTCATACCGCACCGTAAAACCAATCGAGTCCATATGAGCAAATACTGCTGTTTGTGGCTTTCCAAATTTAAGCATCAGACAGTCCTGAAATTCAGGGCCTTCAATAACTTCCGGTTGAACAACCCAATTATTCTTTTCTTTTTTGACGTAGTCGAGAATGAACTCTTTCATCGCCAATTCGTTTCCTGATGTAGCGGAGATCTCACAGAGTTGTTTGAGGAGTTTCACAATAAGAAAGGTAATTTTAATTCAAATTAAAGAACCATAACTTTAGAAAAAGAATGCTTGAAAGAATCAGTATATATTTTTCAATCTTTATTTCCAGTGCGGTGAAATTCATCGCTGGTCCTACAATAGGTATGGCAACTGATTTGACTGTAGGAGAAACTGCACTTTTTACCGCTTTAGGCATGATGTTTTCGGTCATTGGATTAACATTTTTTGGAAGGTATATCCGATTTCTCTTTGCGCTTATTTGGAGCAAAAAAAGACGGGTTTTCTCAAAAAGAAATAGACGACTAGTATATATCTGGCAACAGTATGGTATCCAGGGGACGGCTTTCCTCACCCCATTGTTTCTTACTCCAATCGGTGGAGCCATCCTCGCTAATTCATTTAAAAGTCCTAGGATGAAGATTTTAAAATACATGGGCATCAGTGCTGTTCTTTGGGCAGTCGCATTATCGTGGGGTGTCAAACACCTAAGAGAGTTTTTGATTCTTTGGGTGTGAACTCTTCTTTAAATTGAAAGCAATAACCACAGAACTAAATTAGTTGGCACCTATTAATCCTAGTTTACAGACTTGTCTGAGGTCTTTTCATTCTTGGGAGATCCATTCTTATTATCAGCTTTTGCGGTCTTGGTAGAGCCATTCTTGGCTACGGCCTTTGGTTTAACCTCTACTTTTGATGATTTGCCTGGAGTCTTTGCTTCTTTTACAGTTTCCCCATCGGCTACGTCCTTCCCATTGGTGAAAGCCTGATAGGTTGTCTCCTTTTTGAAGGGTCGTTTACCGATTAATCTTTCGAGATCTCCCTGGTAGATTATTTCTTTGTCAAGTAATTCTTTTGCGAGTATTTCAAGTTCCCTTTTCTTCTGAGTAAGAAGCTTCTTGGTTCTTGCATAAGACTTCGCAATTAATAATCTTACCTCGCTATCAATTGTCTCAGCTGTAGTTTCAGAATAAGGTTTGGTGAAATTATATTCGGATTGCTTTGAGTCATAGTATGAAATGTTCCCAATTTTATCGTTCATTCCATAAACAGTCACCATGCTATATGCAAGCTTGGTTATACGCTCGAGGTCGCTCAAAGCTCCTGTGGAGATTTTTCCAAAAATTATTTCTTCTGCTACTCTACCACCTAGCGTCATGCACATTTCATCATCCAGCTGCTCAGTTTGATAAAGAAACTGCTCTTTTGGCAAGTATTGCGCATATCCCAAAGCGGCTGCACCTCTCGGCACTATACTTACTTTTACCAATGGATCAGCGTGTTCAAGGAACCACCCCGCAACGGCGTGACCTGCTTCGTGATAGGCAACAATTCGCTTTTCCTCAGGGCTAATAATTTTATTTTTCTTCTCCAACCCTCCGATAACCCTGTCAATGGCATCCTGAAAATCCTGCATATCAACAGCATTCTTATCTTTTCTTGCTCCAATGAGGGCCGCCTCATTACAAACGTTGGCAATCTCGGCTCCGGCAAAACCCGGGGTTTGAGCTGAAAGTTTCTTTGCGTTAACATCTTTTGCCAACTTAAGTGGCTTAAGGTGTACTTTGAAAATCGCCTCGCGACCTACAATATCCGGTTTGTCAATACTGATCTGCCGATCAAATCGACCCGGCCTTAACAAAGCCGAATCGAGTACATCAGGTCTGTTAGTAGCAGCAAGAATGATTACACCCGAATCGGTTGAAAAACCATCCATTTCTACCAGCAATGAGTTCAGTGTATTTTCTCTCTCATCATTTGAGCCTGGCATTTGTCCTCTGCCTCTTGACCTACCAATCGCGTCTATTTCATCAATAAAAACAATACACGGAGCCTTTTCTTTGGCTTGTTTAAATAAGTCCCGCACCCTGGCGGCACCCACACCAACAAACATCTCAACAAAGTCAGAACCTGAAAGTGTGAAGAAAGGAACCGCAGCCTCCCCGGCAACAGCTTTAGCCAATAATGTTTTACCTGTTCCAGGAGGGCCAACCAATAGTGCTCCTTTTGGGATTTTACCTCCAAGTTTTGTGAACTTATCCGGAGTTTTCAGGAAATCGACGATCTCCTTTATCTCCTCTTTCGCTTCATCTAATCCGGCAGCGTCAGCAAAAGTGATTTTAACTTTGTTCTCGGCGTCAAATAATGCGGCCTTCGATTTCCCAATATTAAATATCTGTCCACCCGGACCACCTGTTCCTGTCATTCGTCTCATCAGGAACCAAAAACCAAAGATTATTAGGAATAAAAATCCCCATTGAAACAGCCAGCTCGTAATGTCCCCGCGGTCGTCTATTTCATAATCAATGCGACTTGACGGGGATAATTTACTTTGTATATCTTTAAAATTTTCCGCAAAAACTTCAGGGCTAATTACTTTGAAACGATAGTGAGGTCCTTCCGAAATTGAAAAACTTAGGCGATCTTCAAGCTTGGCTTGATGCTTTGGTTTATTAGCCGCTTCGGGTGTTAGCGTAATCTCAACAAATTTCTGATTGGAAACGACCACCACTCTGGACACTTCGCCATCAACCATCATCTTTTCAAATTCCTTTGGTGAAATGGGAATTGTAGAAGTACTCTTATTAAAAAAAGTCACTCCAAAAATAAGTGCCAGCAAGCCGGTAATTACCCAAATTTGGTAATTCGGCTTTGGTGTACCTGACGGAAGGAGCCCTTTTTTCTTTATTGGTTTATCTGACATTCTAAATCACTATCAATTCTAAATTCTATAACGCTTCGAAAGCAATATGGTTAAACTATCAATTCGCGAAGCTCTCCTCAACTTCTGTAATTTCAGCATCTCCCCACAAATCTTCTAATGAATAAAATTCCCGTTTACTTTTACTAAATACATGGGCCACTACGTCCACATAATCAACAAGAATCCATTCCTTAATTTGTTTTCCTTCTTTTTGCCATGGATGTTCTCCTATTCCCTTATAAACTTCATCTTCCAGGGAATCTGCTATTGCTTCAATCTGGGTATCTGAGGATCCGGAGCAAACTATGAAATAATCAGCAATTGCATTTTTAACTTCTCTCAAGTCCAGCACCCTAATTTCCCAGGCTTTTTTCTCCAACATCCCCTTCACGACTAAGTCCTTTAGCTGAGATGACGGAATTGCTCCGTTTTTTTTGTGCATTTGCTAATATTACTTTACATGCAAAACTACTAAAAAACATTGCATAAAATCTTTGCCAATTCGCTATTCGTGGGGAAAATACTTAAAATCCTGCCACATTGTCACAGCACCAACCTGGTTGCGGCTGAAATGATCCAGCTCGGGAATGTGGCAGAGGGTGCCCTTGTCTATACTGATAATCAATCAAACGGAAGGGGACAACGAGGAAATATTTGGGAGTCAGAACCCGGCATGAACTTAACTTTTTCATTGGTTCTTCGCCCAAATTTTATGGATATTAAAGATCAATTTAATCTCAATATTATGGCTTCTGTTGCTATTACCAGGATGCTAAAAAAAGAGATTAGCGGCGGAGTAACTGTTAAATGGCCTAATGATATTTATGTGAGAGATTTTAAAATTGCCGGAATTCTAATTGAGAATTCAGTCCGAAGTAGAAAAATTGAACATTCAATTGTCGGCATCGGACTCAATGTAAACCAACATAAATTTAAAACTCCAAAAGCAACGTCAATGAAGGAATTAACATTGAAGCATTATGATCTTCTGGAGGTATTGGAAAAAACAGCCATTCATCTTGAAAAAGCCTATCTGGATCTCAGGGACAGTCAATCGTTGATTAAGATGGAGTATTTAAATAACATGTATTGGATGGAGGAACCGCATTTATTCAAAGATTCAGAAGTTTTCATTGGAAGGATAAAAGGAATTGATCCTCAGGGTAAACTTTTAGTCCAAAGAGGTGATCAGGAATTTGCATATGATATTAAAGAGGTTGAATTCCTGGAATAATTTCACTCGAGAGATGCATATTCATTTTCAAAGCTTCAAAGAATTTTCGTACACCATGGTTTTGTTACATTTGCGAATTATTTTTCAAAAAGCGAAAATTCTTTCTGGTTACGACGGGGATTAAATGGTACGCAGGGCGTTTGCTTTCAGCTTAATTTTATTTGTTCATACCATAAATTGCAAGGCACAAACGCCAGTAATTTACAAGGTGTTTACCCCGGCGGGTGATACGATATTGATCGACTCAATGCGGTCAGTTATAATAGACAACTTCTTTGTAACCGGAAATAAAAAAACACATGAAGGATATATTTTAAGAGAACTCAGTGTTAAAAAGGGTGAGAGTTTTCTATTCAAAGACCTGCGTAAACTTCTGGATCGAGATGCTCAGAAAATCTTCAATCTTCGGATTTTCGAAGAGAGCCATACCAATGTCATTCTAAAAGAGAATGATCTTGTCGATATTGAAGTGAAAGTCAGAGAACGGTGGTATTTATGGCCTATACCAATATTTCGAATAGCGGACAGAAACTTCAATGCATGGTGGAGTACCAGGGAGCGTGATCTTAGTCGTTTATTATACGGAGTTACGCTGGACCATTCAAATATTAGGGGAAGAGGAGAGCGCTTGCGGTTAACTGCCCAGTTTGGCTTCACCCGTAACTTCCAACTATTTTATTCAAAACCCTATATCGATAAGGAACGAAAGTATGGCTTCGCCGCACTTTTTGGTTTTACCGAATTCAAAAATCTTGCTTACCAATCGAGAAATGATGAATTTGATTTTTTGAGTATAGATAAGGGCTTGCTTCGAGAAGCCTATTCGGCCGCAGTAGCCTTTAACTATCGTCCCAATTTCTTCACCAGGCATGGCCTGAGTTTGGGGTATCTCCATAACAACATTGCTGATACAATCGCCGTGCTTAATCCGGAGTATCTGCTTGATGGTCGGAGGAAACAGCAAGCCTTTTGGGTAGGCTATTCTGTGATTTATGACAACCGTGACCTGGTATACTATCCATTAAAAGGAACATACTTTTCCTTTGTCCTGAACCGAACCGGGATGGGCATTTACAATGATGTGGGTATTTGGTCAACTGAAGCACGCTTTACAAAACTGTTTGATCTTGGTAAAAACTTTTATTACGCTTCTCACTTCCAGGTAAATGCCAGTGCACCATTTCGTCAACCTTTTATCAATCAGCAACGTATGGGCTTCTTCGAAAATTTTGTGCGTGGGTATGAATTGTCTGTAGTAGAAGGACCCATTTGGTTGCTCAATCGAAATACCATAAGAAAACGCCTCTTCAAAGATGCTTTTCGAATAAGAAATTTCACCAAAATGGATCAGTTTGCTTCGCTGCCCCTTGGCCTCTACCTTGGTGCTTTCATAGATATAGGCTGGGCCGAAAAATACCCCAATACAGATTCAAGATTTAACAACACCTTGCTTCTAGGTACCGGTTTAGGACTTGACATTGTCACGTTTTACGACATCGTGATTAGGCTTGAATATTCCTACAACCTTGAAAAGGAGACCAATTTCTTTCTCAACGTAAGGGCGGCAATTTAGGCTGGCTTTAACTTATGGCTCAGCAAAGAAGTACCGCATCAGGCCTTCCCGAGTTGCTTATATACCCTGTGGGTAAGAATATCAGCCAGATAGAGATACACGGATAGGAAAAACACATTCAAGTGAATGTTGAAAAAGAAAAATGTTATGATGGAGCAAATCGAAAGGATCAGGAAGTAGTTCATGAAACCAACCAGTTGCTTTAGTAATTTGAAGTTTTCGTAGAGGTGTTGAATGCGCTTTTCAATGAAATCTCCCGGGTAGAAAACAAGGTAGGACAGAAAAAGAAAAAAAGTACCAACAAGGATAAAAAAACCGGCATTGACTTTGGTGTCTTTAGCCTCAAGACTGAGTAAAACATTCAGTAGGATCAATGGCCCGCTTGTGATCTCAAAGATCGTCTCATGAAAGTCGTTTTCCCTGAAGTCGCCAAGGATAACAATCTTTCCATCAATAAAAGCGGCGATGTCTTCGGGAGGCAGCAGCAGCAACTCACCTAGGTTAATGGGATTAAAGCCCAACTCAATGTCGTCAATGTCTTTTTGCAAGAGCCGGTAGTTTAGAATAAAATGATTGGGCGTCCATTGGTCACCAATTTTGACAAAGGTCCCTGCCGTTCTTATTGGAATCGGGTTGATCTTTTCGAATACTCTCAGTGGCGTCAATTTGATAGAATCTTGATAAAAGAGCTGGTATTTGTACACTCCTTCAAAAATATTCATGGTCAGGTAGTCGGATAGACCGCGATCAACATTATCAAACAAAGGATAAAGCGGCATCAGGCTGTCATTGAGGTGATAGGACAATACGACATCATCCCGCAATTCCAATTCACCACGTAACAGGTCGTCATTCGGGGTTTCATCCCGGAAAAAAATATCACAAATAATTTGCTTCGGCTTGGCCTCTTGTTCATTGATGATGGCAAAAAATTCGTACAATTTCAGCCGGTCGGTAATTACCTGGTTACCAACGGGAAAGCCGTACTCATCAAAACGATCGATCAGTTCCAGGTCATACGAAACATTAATTAGCGCAATGTCACTGGTAGCAGGTAATTCCCGGTTTTGAAGCTTGATGGCTGACGTTGCCCAAATGAGGAATTTTTCATCACCAGCCAACCAGGGTAGGCTCATGAACCAGAATGACAATAAAAAAAGTATCCCAACATTAAGGATACATGCAAAAACGATAAATATTTTAAACCTATTACTCAACTTATTTTAATGTTGACAGTGCAAATCTGATGTTCTCTAACTGACATTTTCCATAAACATCAGAAACAAGGTTAAAAACATCTGACTCAGCCGGAGGCACCCCATCAAGTGTCATGCCATCTACCAGGTCTTTAAATTCATCGGATGACACCATCACGAGAGGTAGGGGTGTGATTATTTTTGAAATTTCCTGAGCGCCATCGAAGTAATAAAGTATGTAATCAGAAACTTTATCAACAGGAATCGGCGTGTCGTCCACTTTAAGCAATTCATTTCTATTAATGATAAGTGAATCTCCACTGTTTGCCATTTTTTTATTAATGGCCTCGCCATTGTATTGATATTGTATGTAGAAAAAATTGTTAGAATTCTGAGGATAGGATACCGATGACACCTGAATCTTCAATTCAGATCCTACCACAGCAAACTGGTCACCAAAGAAATTTCTGAAATCCAGTGAATTATTTATGCCTCCTGCCCTGGTGCTCATCTGACCTCGAACCGGAGTGACAACAGAGCTTAGAACATAAAACAGGTCATTCGAAGAACGTTAATTCGATTCAGACTTCAATATAAAACGTCCCCTGTCAGGACTTAAAACTGCGGCTACAGCATCAGGTGATTTAAATACAATTTGCTCGTTGGCCCCCACCCGGTCACCTCGTTTGATGGGTATGTCAGAAGACTTTTTGAGTATCTCTCCCCTAACATGAATGACAGTGTAATCCTGTGCGTATGCACATGATGCCAGAGCAAATAAAAAAATGGCTAAGATCCGTCGCATATTCTAATATACTTGAAAATCGTTTTTAATATTTTCCTCGCGGGAAGTCGGTACTTGTTTTCCACCAGATAGTGTAATCACTTGTTCTGAAACATATTCTTGGATTTCCCGAATTGTATAACTCCTGTTTCTATCCAGATCAGCCCTTCGTGTATTTATTCCCTGAATAAGTGAAGAAGTGAATAGCCCATTTTGAGAGTAGACACCTTCATCTGACGCCAATTCTGCACCACCTGCAGCTGAAATTACAGTAGCTCCTGTTCCTTTTTTCAAATCTCCAAACAAAGACTTCGAGAGTTCCAGTGTATTTTCAAGACCAAAACTATTTTGCTTGAGCTTTATCAACTTCCCCGTTGACCTAAACGTTGTAGGCCCTATTACAACTGATGCTTCATTAACTGATTCCACGTCGTCACTATCAAGTTCTCCCGAATGACAAGTGTCCATCAGCAATAATTTGTTCCTGCAATTGATTCCGTCCAACAATGCTTCAATTTTATCATAAGGTAATCCTCCGTTTTGAGGATTGTCAAAATCCATATTATGGGTAGCAAAATAGTAATTGTATGAGTTGTCCAACACTCCGTGTCCCGCAATGAAAACAATCACAACATCGTCTTCTTTTGCTTCTTCAAAGAAATTTCTCAAAGTTCCGATGTTGGAGAGTGTCGCACTCTCATTAGTAAATGATTTCTTATACACGTTTTCATAAATGGAAGACTTCTCAATTGTTGACGCTATATCATCGGCATCTTTTGCAGCAAATTTGAGATTGAATTTTGATTGCTGATAGACTGAAACACCGATCGTTGCCAGATAGAGGTTGGGCTTAAAATAATCAGCTTCATACTTTACATCAAAAGTGAATGGCAATGAGCTTGTTCCAGTGGAATTTATTGCTGTTACATCTACTGTATTCAATCCAGCGACAAGATTGAATTCCAGGGTCTTGGAAATGTTCAGTGAGTTGGCTCCCGAAACATCAACACCGGAAGAGCCAAACACTGGCACATCATTAACGAACACCATCAACCTATCCAATGCCACGGATGGATCAGAGGCCGCAACGTCAAGACTGAACAGCCTCTCTTCCGTTGCGTATGGGAGTTTCTCCAGGTCGATAACTACTTCGGGTAATTCAAAAGTGGTAGAAAGACTTTCTTCACTGAAGCCAAGGCGCTTAAGCCTCCTTTGATATGCCGCTTTTAAGGAAGCAATTAATTTATCGGACGCATAACCCAGCTTTTCGGCAACAATATCGGGGCGGTTATACTTCAATTCGAACTGTTCAAAAGGCAGGATTTTGTTTTCAGTCTTGAAGGCTATAGCCTTTGAAGCCCCTTTGGATGAAGTATAGTAAAAATCCTGTGTGTAAGTGATAAAATCAAAGTAATTGATTTGGGCCATTGTAATCTTCAATTCTCCCAAGTTTAGATCGTACATCGAAATTTGCCCCAATTCGTTGGTGGTGATTAGAAACTTTTCATCCTTGCTGAAAGTTGCATCTGAAATAATTCCCTTTTGAGTACTCTCAAATGCTATAGTGTTACCCTTTTTTAATGAAAATGAAAATCCATCTGAAGTGAAGCTATAACCCCCGCTTTCATATTTGTCTTCATAATCCTTAAAGTTTACTCCTTTGAGATTTTTTGCGATCTTGTTTTTTGATTTAGACCAAATATGGATGTCTCCTTTTTCCGTACCGGCAAGAAATAAGTCATCATCTTCCTCATCAAATTTCACCCAGGTGATGTTATCCGAGTTCTCAAGAAATGACTTTAACATTCGCCCATTGTTGAGGTTCCACAATTTAAAAAATCTGGTGTTTGCAGAGGCCGTTAATGCGTAATTACCATCAGCAGATACATCGATGTGAATAATATCGGATGCCCTGTCGAAAGTTCTCACCAAAGTACCAGTGGTAATGTCCCACATTGTAAGATCGCGATCCAATGAGCCCACAAGGATGTGTTTGCCATCAGGCATCGCATCAACTGCTAAAACAGGTTGTACGAATCCTTCAAGGCTTCTGATTATTCTTCCTGTACCAACATCCCAAAGCTTAATACGACGATCATCATCTGAGGAAACCATCGTCTTGTAATCCGGTGACAGAGCAATCGAATTAAGCCAGTTGACATCGCCTGTAAATTCTTTCAACACAGGTGGTTCATATGCTGCCGATTCGCTTTGCTGATCAGGGAAATCAGCGGTTTCCATATCGTAAATTTTGATAGCATTTTGGATGTTGGCAATGATCTTTGTTTGGTCTTCATTAAAAACTGCCCTTGTATTTGGATAATTAATTGTCCATCGCTGTGGCTTCTTTACATCTTTAAAGCCAGTTCCGTCTTCCGTGAGTTCAACAATGGAAACCGAAGTGCCTCCATTTTTTTCTTCCTCACCTTTTGCAGCCATCATTGGCAGATAAGTGTTTTGACATACCAGGATTGATTTCCCGTCTTTTGCATATTCAATATTATTATAATTCATGATGTAAAAATCCAACATGCCCTTGCCCACATTGCCTTTGGCTATATTAGCAGCAATCGAAAACCCTGACAATATTGCATAGGTGTATGCCTTTGCAGCTCCTGCGGCCTTGTAATGTTTTAAGGCGTCATCCAGAATAGCGCCATTAGTCAGATCAATCAATAGTACCTCAACATCGTTTGTTTTTTGCCCGCCAACAACAGCTTTAGTCCCATCTGGGGATATACCCATCGCCCTGACTTCGGATGTCATCGCCTCTATAATTTGTTCAAGTTGGCCGCTTTGTATACCCCACTTTTTAATTTTTTCGTCAATGCTTCCGGTATAAAAGGATAGCCCATCCTTAGTTAATTCAATCGTATTAATCACTCCTTCATGAGCGTCGATTTTTGAAAGTGCCTCCTCATTCCCACCAACTTCCCAGATAAAAAGTTTTCCATCCGCATCTCCTGAGATTAACTTATTGCCATCAGGAGTTATGTTTAACGCCTTTACCGCAGCAATATGTCCGGTGAAGTTTTTTACATCAACCCCGGTTTTGAGATCCCACATCTTTATTGTCTTATCATCGCTTGCTGAAAAAACAAAGTCACCGTCCGGTGAATAAATTACCTTGTTGATGGCGGCTTTATGACCTTGGCGAATTACCAGTTCTGGTTGTCCAAAAGATGGGTCCCAGATCAATAAGATAATTAACAATATAGAAGCTGATCTGACCATGACTTGAAGGGTTAAAAAAGAGGCTCCCCATACTGAGGAGCCCTTAAACACTTGATTTTTTCTTAAAAACTATAACTTATGATTTGGGTTTTTGAAGCTTTATGGAAAACCTGCCCTGAAATTGGATCGAAATCATATATAGGCTCTTTATCTCCCAATTGAATTCTTCCTAGCTCCTCACCTGTTCTTTTGTCAACTTTAACCAGACCTGATGCTTTTCCCTGTCCACCTTCCCCCACAAGGGAGAGTATGACTTTCAGATCCCCTTTTTCTTTTGTCGCGGTAAATTTCTTCTTTGCCTCGGATCCTGCAGCACCTGCTATTGCCATCCAATCGTCAGCTTGCTGTGCATACATTTTGCTATAATAATTATCCATTGGTATAGATCCATAATTATTTCTGGCTTGCGCTGATTGCGCTGAAGCTGATACAGCCATGGCTACAGCGGCTACTTGCATCGTTCTTAAAGCAATTTTTGCCGCAAGACTCAACCCTGGTGCAGGCCAGTTTTGATTGAACCTTACACTCCCATCGGTTTCCAGCATCATCAGGTTATTGGCTGAACTCAAGAGGTAACCACCTTCAACAAGCTCTATGCTTTCAGGTACCTGATCATCCTTAAATTCCTTATCAATTTTTCCTTTTAAAACATTATAAGTCCCTTCATTCAAATCAACCTCATAGAGATCGCCATCAGCATACATGAGATCAATATCAAAAGCAGCCCTATAGCGGAGTGATGGGGTAGGGAGCATACCTTTATTAGCCCATACTTTCTCTCCATCATAAGTGATAATGCCTAAACGGCCTTTTTCATCGGTGTACATAATTCCTTTGCCAACCATTTGGTCGATATTGATACCCTTTACTTTCTCCTCCCATTTAACTGATCCGTCGTTTCGATCAAGCAAGATCAATTGCTTGTCCTTCGCTGCGACAGCAATACCATAGGCTCCAACATCAACCACATAATTAATGTCCTTGATTTTAGTTTCCCATTTGGTCGCTCCACTCTGAAGGTCATATAAACTGAAAAATTTGCTATCGACTACAACGACTCCATCTTTGATTGCAAACATTTGCGGAACTTCGGCAAGCTTATACTCTACTGACCAAATAGGTGAACCCGTGCTGAGATTAAGTGCAATTAACTGGCCCGTATTTTTCTTCTTCTCAAAGAAATAACCTGTCGTCAAATCAAGGCTGACATCAAATTTTTCAAACGTTTGTTTCTTTTCAGACACGTCATAAGACCACATGACATTGCCACTCTTGGCGTCTATTTTGGCTATGCGTTCTAACCCGGCCAGAATTAGATTCCCATCGAGTGCAATCATTGGCAAAGCATCAATACCGATTTGATCTGTTTCCCAACGAATCTCTCCACTGGGTAAATCGATGAATTTAGTTATTTGTACACAACTATCCGAAAGTCTAATTTCAAAAAACGGATAAAATAGCGGAAAAAGTTCAAACCTTTGAGG
>JAQCLE010000038.1 GCA_027592755.1 Bacteroidota bacterium
CTCAAAGGTTTGAACTTTTTCCGCTATTTTATCCGTTTTTTGAAATTAGACTTTCGGATAGTTGTGGTTCGAAAAGACAAATGAGGAGCTAATTCCTTGAGATGAAGATACAAAGCATTAAATTTATCCATCCAAATTGATGAACTGAACGCTTAATCATGGCACTGGTAGAAATGGTCATGCCCAAGATGGGCGAGAGTATCATGGAAGGGACTATCCTTACATGGCTCAAAAAGGTTGGTGATCCGATCGAGCAAGACGAGTCAGTTCTTGAAGTTGCTACTGATAAAGTAGATACGGAGGTTCCCGCCACACATGCAGGTGTTTTGAAGGAGGTACTTGCCAAAGAGGGCGATGTCATACCTGTTGGTCAGGCCATTGCAATAATTGCAACAGAGACAGATGATAATGGCACTTCAACAGATTTGGTTCAACAGGAAGTTAAAATTCAAAAAGCAGTAGAAGAGCGACAAGAATTACGAGCCACCTCGGGCATCATAGTTCCTGGATCAGCTGTTCCAGCATGGTCTCCTTCAGGAAAATTCTATAGTCCACTTGTCCGGAATATAGCCCGGGAAGAAAATGTGAGCCTGACCGAGCTAGAGACTATGAAGGGGACCGGGAAAGAAAATAGAATAACCAAAAGGGATTTATTGAATTATATAAATAACCGTCCCGGTGGAGTCATGGAGATTGAAGAGACGGGGCATGCTGCAACAGGAGGAATGGCCATGTCTGTTAATGGAGAAGATGATATCATTGAAATGGATCGAATGCGAAAGATTATAGCTGAGCGAATGATCACATCAAGACAGATATCAGCCCATGTCACCTCATTTGTTGAAGCAGACTTGACCTCATTGGTCAATTGGAGAAACACCTACAAGTTTTCCTACTTAGAAAGAGAAGGTGCGGGCCTAACATTTACCCCGGTATTTATCGAGGCTGTTGTTAAAGCGATTTTAGATTTTCCAATGATAAATATTTCTGTTGAAGGGACTAGAATCATCAGAAAAAAGAACGTTAACATTGGAATGGCGGTTGCTCTTCCAGGGGGAAATTTGATCGTTCCTGTCATACATAATGCTGATGGCTACAAACTCGGTGGCCTCGTAAAAAAAGTAAATGATTTAGCAAAGAGGGCTAGAGATAACAAATTGCAACCGGATGAATTGACCGGTGGAACATACACCATTTCAAATGTTGGGTCGTTTGGCAATGTCATGGGAACTCCAATAATTGTACAACCCCAGGTTGCGATTCTTGCTTTTGGGGCTATCGTTAAAAAACCAGCAGTTGTTACAACGGATTCTGGGGATGCGATCGCCATTCGAAGTAAAATGTTTCTTTCTCACTCATATGATCACAGGGTGGTAGATGGGGCTCTGGGCGGGATGTTTGTTCGCCGAGTGGCTGACTACCTGGAGAAATTTGATATTTCACAGGGGTTATAATCAAAAATTATAGGAAGACAGGTCATTTGCCTACCTGTTAACTACTCTTAAAACTCGTTTCATTATTTTAAGGTGGAATTTATTGTTGTTTTATCTGTGTTTGATATTTATAATGATTGTTCAATCCAGTCAAGACACATCATGAGCCCGTTATAGAGTGTTCGAAAACATAATGATCAAAGCATTGGTTTCTCAATTTATATTAAATTACTTATTGATATTGAGTTACCATTTTGAATTATAACGTTATATACAAATGAATCTATTTCGGACTTTAAAAGATAAAGAAACCAGGGAAATAATGCCTGGTTTCCATGGCAGGTTTGAGCACAGTAAAAAAGCAACATTGGTCTTTTGGGAAATCGATGAAGGAGCTGAACTACCAGCACATAATCATCCTCATGAACAGATTGCAACAGTATATGAAGGTCGGTTTGAACTGACGATTGATGGAGAGACTCAAATTTTAGAACCCGGAATGGTGGCTACTATTCCTTCTAATGCGATGCACTCAGGCAAAGCCATCACCGCTTGTGAAATTACAGATGTCTTTGTTCCCGTGAGGGAAGATTACATATTTGATTAAGGCGAAATATCATGTTTTGGAGAGGATGCTTATCACTGATAGTTCTTTTTGTCGTTTTTTTTGGCGGGCTTTATGGAATTTATCTTTGGATAACTCCTTCAGGAAGCAACGCGAATGATTATACAGAAGTGGCGTTGATAAACGAAGATACCTATTACGAATGTCTCAATTTTAGCTCTTCCACCCTTGATGAATTCAATCAATTAAAAGGAAAAAATTACCCGATCCAACAAGGATTTTCTTCAGACCTCTCTGAAATGCTGGACAACTTAAGCGCTAAAGAGGTTTTGGTTTTTTTAGCACAAAATTATCTGGATAATACCCTGGAATCGGAGTATCTCAACTCTGACGCCTTGATTGGACTGAATAGAGATCATTGTGCTAGGATAGTTTCAGTAGTTTCTCGAAGCGACAATAATGGAGATTATGCACTTTTGATATCATTTTTCATCAGCGATTCCTGGGCCAGAACCACTGGCGACGATACGGAACTGATCCAGATGGTTATACGACTGTTGAATGACGGATACCTGGAGGACAATCATTTTGGAATAGCAATGACAGGTGTTCAACCCCAAACGATTGAAAATGTTCTTCAGCAGTTAAGTTTAATAAATAAAGATGGCAGCATAATGGTTGAAACTCTCTTGCAGAAGCCATTCGAGTGGATTGCAAAATCTCTCGATAGTTTTGAAAAAGATACAATTCAGTACGGTAAACAGTATAAGACCCTTTTATCAAGTTTGATGTCCTTAAGAAATGATAACCTTAATGTCAATTTGATTTCCTATCTCAGTAATAACCTTTCGAGTGAAATTTCTGAATGGAAATTAAAAAATCTGGAAGAAGTAATAGAAGAGGTAAATGACGATGAGATTACAGCTTTTCTGGAACAAAGTCACTACGTCAACCCGGAGTGGGGAGGTTTGTTTCTAACATATAATCCGGAAGTACTATTTCTCTTTACTAACGAAATTCGTACGAAAATTTCTCAGACCCTTGACCAGGGCTTTGTTACTTTTTTTGAAGCGCAGATAATCGATGATATGGCTTTGGAGTTTGAGCTAATCGAGAATGAAGGAACGCTGGCATTTTATTCACAGTTAATTGAAGAGTACCCTGGAGAGTCGATAAACTATCTTGAGCGTGGAAAAATTTTAGTCAGTGACTATAAAGACTTTAAATCCGCGATTGAAGATTTTAACATGGCAATAT
Organism: Bacteroidota bacterium; assembly: GCA_027592755.1. GTDB lineage: Bacteria > Bacteroidota > Bacteroidia > Cytophagales > Cyclobacteriaceae > JAJCYL01. The sequence continues at coordinate 3,256 of JAQCLE010000038.1, forward strand.
CATTGGACGAGACACTATCAGATGCCTATTTTCAGAGAAGCCTGGCTTCTGAAGGCCTCAATGATTTGACATCAAGCATTGCCGATTATGATACTGTTCTATTCTATGACACCGGGAATAAGTATGCTCTTGGAAACCGAGCCATTTTGAAACATGAATTATCCAATTATGCAGGAGCGGTTCAGGATTTTTCAGAGACCCTATCAATTGATTCTGGGTATATCGATGCCTGGTACGGCAGGGCATTAAGTAAATCATTTTTAGGAGATACTTCAGGGTCCTTAAGCGATTATGAGTCTGCACTTTTGTTGGATGATCATTACTCAAATGCTTATATCAATCGGGCACTAATCAATTTGTCGCTTGGGGAAAACAATAAGGCGTTAGCAGATTATTTGATACCCCTCTCCTATGAGGATAAAAATCTTGATGCTCTTTATGGTATTGGTTATACTTATTTTCAATTGGACAGCCTCAATCAATCAAAAGAATATTATACCAGGTTGACCGAAATAGACCCGGATCAAACTGGAAGTTTTTATTCTTTGGGACTTGTTTATAATCGGCTGGAAGATTATCAGAAGGCCTATAGTTATCTCACCAAGACAATTTTCATGGATAGTGCCTATACAGATGCTTATTTTGAAAGAGGGGTTGTAAGTATCAATAGAGGCGATACACTTAGCGCCTGTTTGGATTGGGTAAAGGCCAGGGAACTCGGAAATGATGAGGCAAATCAGTATCTAACGGAACATTGTAAGTTGAATTGAGTTCTATTAGAAATATCAACCACTGATGAAAATAGACAATCCCGTTATTATTAAGAACAAGGCCCTGGAGGAAATAAAGAGCATTATCGAGGGAAAAGGAATTCCAAAGGACTATGGGCTAAGAATTGGCATAAAGGGTGCTGGATGTTCTGGTCTTGGATTTTTAATCGGATTTGACAAAAAGAAAGATGCAGATTTGGAATATGATGTCAGCGGAGTGAATATTTACATTGATAAAAAACATGTGATGTACGTTGTTGGTCTTGTAGTCGATTTTTATGAGGGGAGTGATGCCCGTGGATTTACCTTTACCAATCCAGAAGCATTGGATTAAAACAAAACCGATTGTCAATAACTTATGAGGAGGTCCTTATTCTTATTAATAGTATTATGTAAGATTGGTACCAGCTCTGCCAGCAATGGTACGGACTCAACTCAAATCCTCCTTCTCAATTTACAAGTCCAGATTGAAGCCACCCAGGCCTTAAATGACATGTACAATTATAAATTCGACAGGGCTGAAATGCAATTCCGATGGCTTAAACAAAAATATGGCTGGCACCCTTTGCCATATTTCCTTCTAGGATTAAGTCAATGGTGGAAGATGGTTCCCAACATTGATAATACCGAATATGATGCGGAATTTATGGCATACATGGACACTTCTCTTGTGCTTTCAGAGAGGCTTTATGAAGAGAATAATGAGATTGAGGGTGCATTTTTCCTGGCAGCCACTCATGGGTTTGTAGCCCGATTGGAGTCTGATCGCGGTAATTGGACCAGGGCGGCCATAGCGGGGAAAAATGCCCTAAAGTATGTTGATATAGTTAGAGAGAATACAGACTTCAGCCCCGAAGTTTTATTCGGTGATGCCATAATGAATTATTATACGGAGTGGATCAGAGATAATTATCCTGTGTTAAAACCAATCATGTGGTTTTTTCCCAGAGGAGACATGGAAAAAGGTCTGGAACAATTAGATGAGGTGGCCCATAATGCATTTTATACAAGAACAGAAGCCCAATATTATCTAATGAGAATATTAGCGAATGAACAGAATGAATACCATAAAGCATTCTCGATCGCTTATTATCTGAGGCAGACATATCCGGACAATGCCTATTTCCACCGATTTTTCATGAGTATCCTCTATCGCCTGGGTCGGTTTAATGCTCTTGAGAGGGAATCGCTTCAGGCTCTGGAGCGAATTGATAGTGGCATGGTGGGATATGAAGCCGTAAGTGGTCGATATGCCAGCTACTATATAGCTCAAATGAATGAGGCCAGAGGTCAAGTAACTGAAGCTAAACTTTATTACAATAGCACTATTCAATTTGCCATTCAATCTGACCATTTAGATTCATGGTATGCTATTATTTCAAACCTTCAGCTTGGAACTATAGCATTTAAAGAAGGTGAAGATGAATTGTCAAAAAAACACCTGGAGATGGTGATTGAATATGGTAATGGGAAAAAGGAATACCAAAAAAAGGCCAAAGAACTGCTGAAAGAATTATATCGTAGAAATAGGCGAAACTTCAGATAACACGGGGCTATTCGCTGCTTTTTACTTCTAAAAGCTCAAATTGGCGATCTTGCTTTATCGGAAAGGCATCCAATTTTTTGCTTTCATCATCTTTTCTGTAATAATACACCACATCGCCAAGTGAAGGCCGTTCGTTGTCTCGCCATGAGAATCCATCCAATGTTTTTTTGTCATCCAGAAGTTCATGAGTTGGGATGAATGTTGCATCGGGCTTTGTATAGAATGAGATATTATTCAATTCTCCTTCAACAAATCTCAGGATTAAATCGCTGCATAATATATGATTTAAGCCCATGATATCAGTTAGATCTTCAAGTAGATAAAAATAATTGCTCTCTCCATTGCCGGTTACATCAATGCTTATGATTTGCTTACCATCAAACTTAGCGAGCATATCACGCCCCTTCACCTGGTTGAAATTTCGTAAAGTATCCTGAGAGATTACAAATGCATTTTGCTTGAGATACATTCTGTCAATTAGGTTGCTTACAAGTTGAACATCAATAGTATCGGACTCCATTTGGTTACCTTCATTCCAAAGGACTGGGTCGCTGTAGAAATTAATAAGGGAATCAATTACAACATAGGAGGCAGAATCAGACTTACCCTGCAGATTCGTTTTGAACAGTTTGACATCATTATAGGCCAGAATGCGATCTTCCGTATCGATTACACTTTCGATAGAGACTAACGTATCCGCCGACAGAAAAAATGTATCCTCATCATTCATGAGTTTTTTCATAATCGCATTGCCCCATACTTTAGTTAATCCCAATTCATTATTATAATGCCCTTCATTTCCCAATATCCATGTATGCTCATGTCGCGCAGTCATTTTTACATTACCAATTGCACGATAAATGCCATTCAGATCGTCGAAAAACAATCGGTCAGCATCAAGAAAATAATCTTCCGTGGTAATGCGTCCCTTCTGAAAGGATTCCTGTTTGATTATGGTAAAGTATTCACCACCAATAGAATTAAGTACCGAACTGTCTTTATTAACAATTCTTGTGGGTCCATAAGTGTAGGCAATCTTAGTAGGTGTAAGGTATTCAAGTGTGTCTGCGAAAAGGGTGTATTGTTCATTAATAAGCTCAACCTTGTCATAGAAAAAAACCTTTTCGGTTTGCTCATAATAGAAACCTCGCTTACTGTTTAAAGTATTTTCGACATCTACAAGTTTACCTTTTTCGAAGAATGCCGCAACCTTGTCCCCAAGATCATAATCAAGGAAATTGGTATACAATGTTCTGGTTCCGTTGGTATAGACGACATTATTTCTGAGCTTGGCTATTCTGGTATTACCATCGTAAGTGAGCGTGCGGCTTGTAACGATTGCGGAGTCATCAACAATCTTCACATGACCATATGCTTCCATCATGTTCTCGCGGGAGTAGAAATATGAGGAATCGCAATAGACCGTCGTGCCTTGTTGTTTGAAAATCACATGGCTTATTAGTTTACGGTAACGACCGCGTTCATTGCGTCCGTTTTTTAGCGTATCAGCCTGGTACTGGATGCGCTCTTTTTTTTGTGCTTCAGAAGACAGATAGAATAAAAGGGTGATAAATAATAATCCAATACACCTTTTGAAGAATAACCGCATGATTAGCAAAGATAATGAAAAGCCAGATGCAAAGGATGCCCGTTGAAGTCTGTTGTTGTCTTGAAAAGAAAAAAATAGCAAAGTAATTCCCCATTAAATTATTGGGTAATATGCTGGCTCATTCGGACAACTAAATCAGTATTTATAGAATTATTCCAAAACTTACTGCATTCAATTTGGGGCCACGGTTTTCGCTGAAAACATTGCTTAGATCGTAATTCACAAAGAAATCATAACCCTTGTAGCCCATTTGACCTCTAACCCCATACCTGAAATTGTTCATGAAATAATTGCTATGGTCTTTATTTTTTTCACGATCATCATTGTCTTTGTAAACAATTCTTGTACTGCTTCCTAATCGATAGCCCGCATACATGCCTCCACCGATTCTGAAACCGCGATTTTTATATTTACTGAGCTTAAACGCACCACTATTAATCATCTTGACTCTTCGGCGGCCTTGGCTGAAGTCGAGCATTGGGACCATGTGGGCATTGATATAGTTAGCAGAGAGTTTACTTTTTATTCCTCCAACTGTATTGTCTGATGAGAAAACCACTTCTGTAGCTTCTTTGATGATGCGGGTGCGGGTATCATCAAATTTCCAGTTGAACCAGTTGACATGGGCACCCCAGTCCAAAAATAGTGGTCCGGCTATGGAGGTCTTATGAGTTGATGAAATTGCAATGTACCAGGAACCCCATGGCTTTACGGTGTATTGAGCATTACTGGCATCTGGAAAACTGCCATTTTCCAGCCAGTTATTGAGCCCAAGTTCGATATTGAATGAATGCCGTGTACCCAATGGATGTTTCTCAATCGTTTCTGTTTTCTGGTAATTAGAAAGATCATCGATGTCAAAATCATCCATCTGATCATCCAGCTCGTCCCAATCATCTACTTGAACTTCATAATTGCCAATTTTTATACGGGCGCCATCACTTATTCTAACATGTTCTTTACCCTTATCACTCTTAACGACAATAGTAGTATCACGAAGGTACCTGTCGCCCTTGTCATCTTTGATGGTTAAATACTCCACATCATCTTCTGCGGAGTCTATCGTCAAAGTCAAATCTTTTAGCATTTGATTAATGTCATAATCCTGAAGTGATTTGAGATCTTTTGTTTCTTCAAACAAAATGAGGATTTTGCTGTTGCTACCAAATTCCATGACGATCGTATCGGTTTCAAAGATTATTGGAGTGGTTGCACCAGCGGGTTTTGTTATTAAGCAAATCGCCACAATAATGGCCGTAATTTTAATTGATGCAAATGAATTTTTCATGGTCTTTTTATTTGAGTTTACTTTAGTGTGGTTTCTTAATTAGTCATTTTTCCTGTTAAAGAAGTCTTCTTTGGCATCTCTGAGCCCTGCAATTAAGGAGCCGTCAGCCAGGCTGATCGCTCCAATAAAAATCCGGTTTAAAGGGCTGACCTTACTTGTATCCGTTTTGGCCATTGTTTCTGTCATTTGCCGTTTTTTCTTTCCTGAGATATAAGTAATTCTCACTGCGGGAAGTTCTTTCCCATCAACTATTTGTTCATTTGAAGCGACTTGCAGCTCATTGGACAAATCCGGTAATTCCTCAAGAGTTGGAATGATGATAGTGTCCTCAATTTTTTGTTCGGGCACGAAATTTTCTGTCATTTTCTCCTTCGGGATTGTAGCTTTATTTACAGCCACCTGAACATGTGCTACTATTTCCACATCAGGTTCTATTTCTTTGGTGATTAAAGGAACTTGCTCTTGCATATCAACTTCAGGTGCCACATCAGTAATTTGAGCAAGATTGTCTACCCCATCGGTCTTAATTAGCTCGGGAGAAGTTGAGGCAGCTTCAGTTTCTAAACTTTTTCCTATTTCAACTGTTTTGGAGATTTCATTCGGCGAAAGGAATAACCAGGTAGCCACGCCAAGAATAGCAATAGAGGCTGCTACTTTCCACCAAGTGAAACCTTTCTTTCTTTTTTCAAGTTGAGCGAGGAACTTTCCATTGGCCGAGATATTGGGTTGTATTTCAGCATTCCCGAGTTTACTCTTAAAAAATTCGTCTATTCTGCGATCATTCATTGGTCAACAATTTTTTGGTCAACAATTTTTTCAGCCTCAATGAGGCGCAACTGCAACAATGCCCGTGCTCTGCTTAGTTGAGATTTTGAAGTGTTGATATTTATACCAAGGTTTTCAGCTATCTCTTTGTGCGAATAACCTTCAATTGCATAGAGGTTAAATACCGTGCGGTAGCCGTCTGGCAATCCCTGGATAAGATTTATCATGTCTTCCTCAACCAGTCTGTCAGACAAAAGCTTATAATCAGGTTCCCTTTCAGCGTTTTCAACATCTACAGCCATATACATACTTTTATTCTTTCGCAGATGGGTGAGACATTCATTTATTACAATTCGCCTGATCCAACCCTCGAAACTGCCTTCAGCTTTATATTGTTCTAGTTTTTCAAACACTTTCATAATTGATGAGATCATGAGATCTTCAGCTTCTTCTGGATTTTTGAGATATCGACAACATACTCCCAGCATTTTGGCTGAATACTTTTCATACAGCGCATGCTGGTCTTCCCGTTTGCTTTTCAGACAACCAGCTATTATTTCTTCGTCGTTTATTGACTTTTTAATTGTCAATCTCATTTGAATCCAATCAATCAGTAGATGCAATATTGCTCATTGAGGTTGCATTGGGTTCACAAAGTTAGTGATAGCATCAATTCGAGATCGTTATTTGAAGGGGATTTCGAGTGAATAATGACTATTTTGCGCAGCTAAAAAATGATGTGTTAATGAAGATTCCAATAAATAGAATCATACCTCACCTGGTGGCAATAGTTATGTTTCTATTGATTACAGTTGTTTTCTTCAGTCCGATATTTCTTAAAAACCAACAGATATATCAACATGATATCCTTCAGGGGATTGGCGCTGCCAAATCATTGAAAACATTCAGAGAAAATTCTGGGGACGAAGGTCTTTGGGCCAGTTCAATGTTCAGTGGAATGCCCGGGTATCTTGTCAATACAACCTATTCCGGTGATTTAGTAATCTATGTATTAAAAGCCTTTACGCTTTGGCTGCCGCACCCTACGGGTTTCGTCTTCATCAGTTTTGTTTCTTTCTATATTTTGTTATTGGCCTTTAAGGTTCGGCCTTACCTGTCAATGGCAGGTGCAATAGCGTTTGGGCTTACATCTTTTCAAATCATTAGCCTTTGGGCTGGACATAATTCGAAGGTTGGTGCCGTGGCGGTGATGCCGCTAGTCCTGGCGGGAGTTCATCTTGCTTTTAATAAAAAGCTGAGTTTGGGATTTATGTTAACAATGATTGGCATGGCCCTGGAAATAAGGATGAACCACCTCCAGATCACCTACTTCTTACTGATAATAATATTGGTCTATGGGCTGAATGAATTGATTTTTGGGTTCAAAGATGGTACATACAAAAGGCTTTTTAAACCATTGGCACTATTGATTCTGGCAGTGATGATTGGCATTGGAGCCAATTTAGGAAAGTTGTGGGGGGTTTATGAATATAGTCAGTATTCGACAAGGGGTAAGTCGGAGTTAAAAGCAGCGCAATCATCTTCGGCCGATTCAGGACTTGATAAGGATTATGCTTTTCAATACAGCAATGGGATTTTCGAGCCTATATTTTTATTCATTCCTAATTTTTTTGGTGGATCAACTACTCAAGAATTAAGCACCAGTTCAAATGTGGCTGATGCTTTCCGTCGAAATGGTACGCCTCCTCAGCAGGTAGCACAACAAGTTAGGTCTATTCCCACATATTGGGGAAATCAACCTTCTACCATACCTTATTATGCCGGGGCGATTACCATTTTTCTGTTCGTTATTGGGATGTTATTCCTTGAAAACAGGCAGAGATGGTGGCTATTGGCTATTGTGATCATCAGCATTATGCTTAGTTGGGGCAATAGTTTCACAGCTTTCAATTACTTTCTGTTCGATAATTTACCAGGCTACAACAAATTTAGATCGGTGACCTTCACAATCATAATAGCTATCGTTGGGCTGATTTTGGGTGGTTTTACTGGTTTGGAGAAGCTATTTACCCTTGGCTTTAACAAAGCGAACCAAAATAAGCTATTGATTGCTTTTGCGGTTACCGGAGGCTTTGCCCTGCTAGCCACCATTTTCGCCGGAATGGGCTCATATGTTGGAGGAATTGATGCCCGGTTATCTGGTTCCGGCTATCCGGATTGGTTACTTGAGGCAATCAGACTTGACCGTGAATCACTTTTGAGGGCAGATGCTTTTCGATCATTCGTTTTTGTTGCGCTGGCTTTTGTAACGATCTACTTCGGCCTTAAGAACAACAGTGTTTTGAAATATTCAATAATGGGAATTGCTTTTTTGGTATTGATCGACATGTTCTTCGTAGACAGAAGATATCTGGATTCGAAGGATTTTACAAGAAATCCTGAAAGGGAATTTTTTGCGGAAACTGCTGCTGATAAATTGCTGAAGACTGACCCAGACAATCATTTCAGGGTTTTGTATTTGCCAAATCCGTTTAATGATGCCCGCACTTCTTATCACCACCGATCAATTGGTGGATACCATGGAGCCAAGTTGCGACGATATCAGGATATTGTAGAGAACCACCTGGACACTGAGATGAATGAGCTAATCGAAATGGTCAAAGCTGGAAATACTTCATTTACAGCACAGGGTGTATTGAATATGCTGGACACCCGATATTTTATTGCAGGACTTGACCAAAAGGGAATTATTCCAAATGGACATGCCAATGGAGCGGCTTGGTTTGTTCAGGCGGTGAAAAAGGTTAGTAGCCCGGATGAGGAACTGGTTGATATTGGCAATGCGAATACGAAAATGATAGCGGTTGTTGATACAACAAAATTTGAAGTCCATGATAGCGAGGGTTATTTCACAGCCGGAACGATTGATCTGGTACAGAATTACCCCAATCATTTGGTATATAATGTTGATGCATCAGGACAGGTTTTCGCGATTTTTTCTGAGATATATTATCCGGAAGGCTGGATAGCCACAATCAATGGAATTGAAGCACCCATAATCCGGGCAAATTATCTATTGCGGGCTTTGGAAATTCCGCAGGGTAAGCACAAAGTCGAATTCAAATTTGAACCGGCTTCCTATGTAATTGGAAATAAAATTATGATGAGCTTTGGGTTGTTAATGTTGATTGGGGCATTGGCCATACTGGGTTTCGAAATCAAAAGAAGTATGAATTAGAAGCAATTTTCTTTCAATTACAATTAGTAATTTAGTTTTGTTGGTGCAAATGAGTAGAAGCATTAAATATGAGAAACCTGTTATAGTGGCGGAGATTGGCTGCAATCACATGGGTGATATGGAGGTGGGTAAGGAATTAATTTCATTAGCCAAACAGTGTGGTGCGGATTATGCGAAATTTCAAAAAAGAAGTCCCAAAGAATTATTGACCAGGGAGCAGTTTGATTCACCACATCCAATGCAGCATAATTCTTATGGAAAAACATACGGTGAGCATAGGGAATTCCTCGAATTCACAATAGAGCAACATCGTGAACTAAACGACTATTGTAATGACCAAGGGATAAAATACACCACATCAGTGTGGGATGTTTCATCTGCAAAAGAGGTCATATCACTGTCACCAGAATTTATAAAGGTGCCTTCGGCTTGTAATAACAATATGAATCTTTTGCGGATTTTGAGAGATGATTATTCTGGAGATGTACACGTTTCATTTGGGATGTCAACAAATGAAGAAATTGAAAATGCGATAAAGTTTTTTGAAGCAAGTGGTTCGGGTCATCGTCTGGTGATATACGCATGCACATCAGGCTATCCTGTACCTTTCAAAAACGTTCATCTGCTTGAGATTTCAAATCTGTTTGAGAAGTATTCAGACAGGGTGAAAAACATTGGATTTTCAGGACATCACCTGGGCATTGCAATTGATAATGCTGCTTATACATTAGGGGCACGATGGATTGAAAGACATTTTACAAAAGATCGAACGTGGAGAGGCACTGATCATGCCGCCTCATTGGAGCCTGCCGGATTGTCAAAACTAATTAGGGATCTGAATGCAACATATGACGCCCTCTCCACCAAACCAACTGAAATTGTTGAAATTGAAGTGGAGCAAAGAGCAAAATTAAAGTATAGACCCAATTGATTTCTCACCCTGTATTTCTTTCATTTTAGGTGCAACCATCGGAACATAGCCTTGAAACTAAACCGTTACTAAAGAGACTCGCTTATGTCGATAGCCCGGCAATTAAACTCAATAGCGTTCAAAAATTGGCCAAATCGCAACTTGAGGAAAAGTTGAGATCCGGAAAGTATTCGTTAGAAAAAATAAACGAATGTGAAGTTTGTGATTCACGTGAATTCCAACTAATCAGTGAGCGTGATCGCTATGGAATATTTCATTCTGTTTTCATTTGTAAAGGATGTGGACTTGTTACATCAAACCCGAGAATGGATGAAAACAGTCTCAATCATTTTTATAAGGAAGAATATAGACCCCTTTATATTGGCTCAGAAACACCAAAGCATGATTTTTTTGAGGGGCAATTATTTAAAGGGCAGCGGATTTATAATTTCTTAATGAAGCATCATCATATTAAATCTCCATCTCAGTTGGTGCTGGAAGTAGGTTGCGGAGCTGGAGGAATTTTGAAATATTTTAAGAACCAGGGACATGAGGTAATTGGAGTCGATTTAGGTGCCGAGTACATTAACTATGGCGTTAAGGAACATGACCTCGACCTCAGGGTTGGCAATTTGAAATCGCTCAAATTAGACAGTAAACCAGACATTGTCATCTATTCGCATGTTTTAGAACATTTAACTTCACCCGTTGAGGAACTATCTGGTTTAAGGAATTTGATATCTGAGCAGACTATAATTTATATTGAAGTACCTGGGATATTTAATTTGAATAAGGACTATAGGTGGGACTTTTTAAGGTATTTGCAAAATTCTCATAACTATTATTTCTCATTAAATTCTTTGAGTAATATCCTGACAAAAAGCGCATTTCGGGTAATTATGGGAGACGAAACTATAAGAATTGTAGCGGTAATGGATGAACGTAAATCCACCCAACCAAAAAATGAGTATCCTGTCCTGATTAAGTATTTAAAGAAAATGGAATGGAAAAGGTTCTTCTATGTAGCTTCAATAGAAAATTGTAATGGAGTCATCGTGAAGTTAATTTTGATGATATTGAATTTCCTGGGACTTAGAAGAGTCGTGAAACAAGCCTTTAACAGGTAAGGTATCAAATAATGAGTTTGGATCAAAAGAGAATAGCATTCGTACCAGTAAGGTGTGGTAGTCAATCCATAGAGCTCAAAAACATTAAAAATTTCTGCGGAAGACCATTGGTTTTTTGGGTTACGAGTCAACTTCAAAAATCCGCATCCATAGATCAGATTATTATAGCCACTGACTGCGATGAAATAGCTTCCATAGTCCAGGGCTTTAAGTTTCCTAAGGTTGAAATATATCGCAGAGACAGCGAAAATGCGACAGATGAAGCCTCGACAGAGTCTGTTTTGATGGAATATTTGAGCAAAGTAAGTCTGGCAAAGACCGATTTAGTTTTTTTAGTTCAGGCCACTTCACCATTTACCCTGTCAAAGGATTTTGATGGGGCACTTAAAAAATTTCAATTGGAGAATGCTGATTCCTTATTGTCAGGGACGAAATTCAAAAGATTCCTCTGGGATTATAGCGGAGATTCATTGAATTATAATTATGAAAAGAGACCAAGGAGACAGGATTTCAAGGGCACATTTTTAGAAAATGGCGCATTTTATATCAGTTCGGTGAAGCAGATATTAGACAGCAAAAACAGGTTATCAGGCAAAATTGGTTTATACGAAATGCCGGACTACACGTCTTTGGAATTAGATGAACCCGACGATTGGTCAATTGGGGAGCAATTGATGACTCAGAAAGGTTTAAACTTCGGAATTGGGAACAGACCTAAAATATGCCTGGCAGACAACGATGGAGTCCTAACAGATGGAGGAGTTTATTATTCTTCAAAAGGTGAGAAGATATCGAAGTACAGTCGCATTGATGGCAAAGGATTTGAATTATTAAGAAATGATGGTATCAAGACTGGAATAATTACTTCAGAGAATAGTGCAATCGTAAAACGCAGGGCCGAAAAACTGGAGCTGGAAATTGTTAGGATTGGTGTGAAGGATAAATTGCAGGAAATACAAAAAATATGTACCGATATGAACATCAGTATTGCTGATGTTGCTTACATCGGTGACGATGTGAATGACCTGGCCGTTTTGGAAAGCGTAGGCATTGCTGCCTGTCCATCAAATGCCAATGATAAAGTCAAAAACACTCCTAATATTCTGAGACTTTCAAAACGTGGAGGTGAAGGTGCTTTCAGGGAATTTTCGGATTATCTTCTATCTCTTTCATAACCCTTGAACTGCCCCTACCATCGATTTTATAGGCATATTTTTCAATATATTTCGAATAGGCTGAAGTATCAATACTCAGGGTACCACTTTGAATTTGGACCAGGAATGAAGTCAAGGTTTCAGAATTGATGGCCTGGGACGCGACGCCAAGGCTATAATAGCCCATTAAATCTTGTTGAAGATGGTCAAGTATTATTATAGGCTTGCCAAAATACACCGCTTCTCCAGCCACCGTAGAAAAACAGGTAACCACTACATTTGATTCATTTATCATTTGATACAAATCATCATCAATTGACAATTCAAAATTGACCAGTCCAATTGATCTTGCCATCGAATTGAAGAAATCATGATCTGTTTCTCTTGGATGTAATTTTATTATCAGATGTGAATCTTCAAGATTTTGAGCGGCAATCATCATGTCTCTTGTAGCACGTCGACGTAGATTAGGATCCCGTTGCGGTTGTGAGGCAAACAAAATAGTAAAGACTTCGGTTGAATTGTTTTTCTCTAATATTGGAATGATATCCGTGCGCAATTGCCCGGTAACAGCAATGCTATTCGGCGGATAATGGCCTTTTTGAATAAGGAGATCTTTCCAGTATTGCCCCCAGACAAGTGTTTTGTCTACTTGCGGTCCATTAATTAGGTCATGCTCCGTAAACATATAGGAAACATGCAGATCATAAATATTCCCATGCTGAATCCCGATAGTCTTTAGGTTACAAGACTTGGCAGCATCCAAAACGGATTTGTAGAACTCTGAATTTTCGTCAATTGAAATGACATTTTTAAACGACACATGGCTTCCAAAGAATTTTTTATAAGATTCATATCTCATTAAAAAATACCAGTGACTTTTTTTCAGATGTACTAACCTGGATATAAAAAATTGGTAATCTGTGTCGTGCAACTTATCCCATAATGATTGGAGTTTCTTATTGATAATTTTTAACTGATTACGAGAAGTCTTCCACAATCGAAATGTTAAAATTCCTTTAAACATGATATACTCTCCGTATATGGTCTTTCGATGACGGAACCGAACATCTTTTGGCAATGTTGACCCTTTGATGAATTTCGGTATTTGATATTCATCGATGCAAAGGAATCGATCCGGATATTCTTCTAATAAATAGCCAATAACAAAATCATCGAATCCTTGAACAAGCCTCTTAATTGATAGATATGGTTGTATTCTATTTGGTGAACATAGGATTACATTTGGGATCGACGCAGGTATTTTCCTGGAAAGAGAAGATAAGATTCTTGTAACTACTTTGATCGAATAGTGAGCTAATAAACCTACTGAGAGATTAGATTTTTTACCGGAGGATTTATACCAATATAAGTTCGGAGATTCGGTGATTAATTCATTGGGTTCAGAAAAGAGAACCACTTTTTTAAATTCGCCGATAGCTATCTTAACTTCTTCCCTTTTGTAGGCCTTATTCCTGTATTCGAAATAAATTCTGAACTTATTGTAATACCAAATATTCAATCTTTCGTATTGCAAATATTCTGAAACGGATTGATCTCCAAGATTTTGATCCCCGAATGACTTTACCTTTTTAAGACAGGAATAATTAATTTCTTTTTTCCTTGTTTCGGGAAGTTCATATTCTTCTGCATTATATGTTTTCAGTTCTGCAGGTAGATCGATGCCTGCTCCGATATGAATTTCAAAATCCTGGTTGGGATACTTCTCTATAATGGTTTTTATTTCATTTCTTGTAAGGGTTCGATGTATTTTGATGACTGATTTAGAATCTTCTGCAGACATGATCATTTACTATCTTGCCCACTAAAGTAATTTAAAAACTACACGCCAATGGGTATAGTATTTAAACAGGGATCATTAACAACCATTAGTTCCTATTTGGGCGTAATCATTGGCTACATAAATGTTCTATGGCTATTTCCTGCAATACTTTCTCCTGAACAAATCGGGTTGGTCCGATTACTTCCCAGTATAGCTTACCTGCTTTTGCCATTTTGTCAATTAGGGCTTGCCCAAAGTGTCGTTAAGTTCTTCCCGTTATTCAATAAGCAATCGGGTGGGAGAGAAGAGCTGCTGACATTCATGATATTGGCGAATATTGTTGGTTTTGGTCTCACGCTAGCTTTTATCAAGATTTTTCAACCAGAGATTATCGGATTTTTCCAGGATAAGTCAGCATTGGTGAATGACTATTTCTACGTCTCTGTTGTTTTATTACTGATCTTCTCCATCAGTGCTATTTTGGAATCATTTTCAAAATCTATTTTAAAGATTGTCATACCGAATGTTATAAGAGATGTTGTAATCAGATTGCTTACAAGCGCTTTTCTTGCCTTACTTCTATTTGGAATTATCACCTTTACTCAGTTTGTGAACGGATTGATTGTCATATATACAATCGGTTTGCTTCTCCTATTCAGTTACCTGATAAAAAAGGGGATCATGGGTATGCGAACCCGATTTCAAGCCCTTAACAGTCTACTTTGCAGGCAAATTCTCGGATACGGCCTATTTACTATATTAGGTGCAACCGGGAACTATATCATTCTGCATATTGACCAGGTAATGATAAGCAAGATGATCGGTTTAGATGCCAATGGGATTTATACTACTGCTTTCTACATTGCTGTTGTGATAGAGTTGCCGAGAAGGGCAATAGGTCAGATTAGTTTGCCTCTGGTTAGTAGATTTTTTGAATCCAAAGATTTGGCCTCAATCAATAAACTCTACAAACAGGTCTCAGTCAATCAAATGATAGTTGGAGTACTTATTCTGATTGGAATTATAGTTAATATCAATAACCTGTTCGAGCTAGTGCCTAATAAAGAAATATATCAAACCGGTATCAACGTTGTCTTTATCATTGGCCTCGCCAAATTATTCGACATGATATTCAGTATCAACAATGAGATCATTTTAATGTCAGAATTCTATAGGTACAACATTCTATTTTCATTCATGGTGGGACTCTTCTGTGTATTGATGAATTGGATTTTAATACAATCAATGGGCATAGATGGCGCGGCGCTGGCAACTGGAATATGCCTGTTACTTTTCAATGTTGTCAAACTTCTATTCATTAAGATAAAGCTTGATTTATGGCCATTCACCATGAACAATTTATACGTAGGCTTGATTGGCCTGGTGGTTTACTTTATTGTTCAACAGATTCCAGAGATGGGTAATGTTCCGGTTGACATCATTTTGAGATCTGTTATCACAACTGTTTTATTTTCTTTCCCTGTCCTCTATTTCGAATTGTCTCTCGAAATCAATGAGGCGGTTCATAAAATCACTGGAATCAAGATTTAATGGAGCAATTCATTGAGGTTGTCACAGATGTAAGTGATTTTCTCTCCATGAATTTCCGGATACATCGGAAGGGATAATTCTTCTTGTGATAATCGAAAAGCGACAGGGAAGTCCTCAGGCTTATGTTTTAAATGTCTGTACGCCGGCATAAACGGAAGGGCATTGGGATAATGGATCTGCGTGTTGATACCACGTATGGCCAGTTCCTTCATGATATACTCCCTGTTCTTCACTTGAACCCCAAATACGTGGTAAACATGATTTGCAGGGTCAGGAGATTGCGGTATTTTAATTAGCGAACCATCTAAATGCTCTTTGTAGGCCTTAGCTATATTTTGTCGCTTCCGGTTCCATTCATCGATTCTTTTCAACTTAACTATAAGAACTGCAGCTTGCAGTGTATCCATCCTGGAATTCCTGCCCTCCATAAGATGGTTATGTTTCCCCTGCTGCCCATGATTTGATATCATTCTGCATTGCCTGGCCAACGCCTTGTCGTTGGTAACTATCGCCCCCGCGTCGCCGTAGGCACCAAGGTTCTTACCGGGATAGAAGCTGAAAGTCGAAATGTCACCAAAAGTTCCTACTTTTTGTCCCTTAAATGTTGCGCCATGCGCTTGGGCGCAATCTTCGATTACTTTTAAATTGTAATTTTTCGCCATTTGTATAATGGCTTCCATATTACTTGACAAACCATACAGGTGGACAGGAATTATAGCTTTGGTTTTTTCAGATATTTTTTCTGATATCCTGGATGGATCTATTGTGTAAAAATCTTCATGAATATCAACAAAGACAGGAGTGGCTCCAACGCTTGTCACGGCCTCCGAGGTTGCAATCCAAGACATTGCAGGGACCAGGACTTAATCGCCGGTACCAATACCAAGAGATTTTAGAGCAATTTCAAGAGCATCAGTTCCATTGGCACATGATATGCAATGGTTCACTCCAATGTAGCCTGCAAAATCAGTTTCGAATTTACTTACTGTTTCACCGCCTATGAATAGGGTGTTTTCGATAACATGCCTGATGGCATTATCCACCTCAGCTTGAATCGATTCATATTGAATCTTTAGATCAACGAAAGGTACTAGCATGACAGTTTTTATAAATCTCTTATCTTTTTCGCCGGATTTCCTGCATAAATCCCGGGCACTGAAATATCTTTGGTCACAACAGCTCCAGCGCCAATTACTGCATGATCACAGATAACTACCGGAAGAATAGTAGCGTTGGATCCTATCGAAACATGGTTTCCGATTCGTGTGCTTTTCCAAAGATCTTTATTTCCCCCTGCAGGCTTTCCTTTACTGAAAAGATCATTGACAAACATCACACCGTGGCTTATAAAGCAGCCATTGCCAATTTCTACTAACTCGCAAATAAAAGAATGTGATTGCACTTTACAGTTATTTCCGATCTTCGCATTGGCTTGAATTTCTACAAATGGCCCAATGAAAGTATTGGCTCCGAGTGTACAACCATAAAGATTGACTGGCTCTACATAGGTGACATTTTCACCGAAGGAGACATTGATTACCTGTGAATGTTTGATCTTAGGTTGATGCACTCTGATAAATTTTTTCAATTGCATTTATTGATCGGATACCCTCAAATCCTTCAACGACAAGCCCTGGTTTACCTTCCAGGTCTTTAATAACTTCCTGAAAAACCCGGTCGTGATTGGAACTTGTTCCCTGGTACTTTCCATAGCTATTTGGTTTATCATTGAAAATGATATCCTCAGGAAGCGGATGAGATTTTACATTCCAAAATTCAACTTTATTCAAATAAGGGCCTCCAATTTTTATCGTTCCTTTTTCGGCAATAATGGTTATGCTACCCTCGTAGTTCTTATCATAAACGCACGTTGTCCAGGAAAGGGTCCCACTTACTCCGGTATCAAATTTCAGCACAGCATTTCCCGAATCTTCGAATTCAATTGGTTGAAAATAATTTTTTAAATATGCCTTGGATTCGGTAAGTTCTCCGAACCACCAAATAAGTAGATCGATGAAGTGACTGGCCTGGGTGTAAAGTGCTCCTCCCTCGGTGGCTTTTTTACCACGCCAATCTGATTGGGAATAGTATTCGATATTTCTGTTCCAAAAAACATTACAATGAACTTCGTAAATGATCCCTAGCGCGTTATCCTTAATAAGCTGATCTACCAGACTTACGGGAACATTGAACCGGTTTTGCTTTACCACAAAAAGTTTACGATCATTTTCAGAGGCGCAATTGATCATTTCCTGAGCATCTGCAGATGTGAGAGCCATTGGTTTTTCTACAAGAACATGAAGGCCTTTTCTCATGGCTTTAATCGCCATTTCCTTATGCAGATGATGGGGTGTACAAATATTGATAATGTCCAGATCATTATATGCGATCAGATCATCTAATGAACTGAATTTTCTCATGTAGTTGTTTGAGACTGAGTTCAAAGAAGCCTCATTGTTATCACAAATGGCCGTCAAACTTGCTCCTTCCAGGTTGCTTAAGATGGCTGCATGCCTCCGTCCAATATTTCCACAACCCACTATTCCAAATCGTATCATCCTTCGGCAATGATTTCATTAAGCAAGGTAGCAAGGTCAGCGGTCAACTGCCTTCGAGTAAATTGTTTAATTCCTTTTATGGGCTCAGGCAAATCGTTATTCTTATATTTCATATACAAATCTATCAGCCGATTTTTGATTTGGTTATAGTCATTGAATTCCACAAAACTATTTAATTCAATGGCTTTTAAAATATCGTTGGCATCGCTTTCTAACGGCCCCAGTGGCAAGATATACCTACCAGTTTGTAGGTACTCGAAAAGTTTAGCAGGAATAATCCATTTAGCATTGTCCGTTTGATTCAGCAATAATAGAAGGATGTAAGAATTCTGATAAAGGTCAAAGACATCAGAGTGCGGAATAAATCCATGGTTCACCACATTCCTAGCAAGAGTTCCTGACATCAATTTTTCAATGACGTAACTACTAACATTTCCTGCGAGAATGATCTCAAGATCATCTGTGAAGCCCTCTTCTTCATTGCAAAGGTCATTGAGTACTTGCCACAAAACCTCAGGATTACGGGTTTCATTCAACAGGCCGACATGGCAAATTCTAAACCGATCAGGCTTAATCTTTTCAACATTCGTTGGCCTTTGATCAAAACCATTGGTAATAACTCCGACTCGTTTGGCATGTGGCCTGAAAGTTTCCGCAAGCCGGGGGCTCACCGTAAGCACTAAATCGCAACCTGATAGCACTTGTCTTTCAAGTTTCATATGTTTGGACATGCTCCTCCTGGTGACTTTAAGACGGGGCAAAACATCCCATTCACTCCAGGGATCTCGGAAATCGGCGATCCATTTAATCCCGAATTTATTTTTGAGTCCCAATCCGATAAGATGCATACTGTGTGGTGGCCCGGTAGTAACTATTACATCCACAGGATTCTTTTTAATATAATTCTTCAAGAAACGGACAGAAGGCCTCACCCACCAAACCCTGGGATCGGGAATAAAAAAATTTCCCCGGATCCAAATGACTATTTTTTCGATGGGTGAGGACTGTTTTTTTTCACTTACAATACCCTGCCGGGTTGAAGCTTTCCCCCCCCCGAAGATTTTCCTGTAAAACGAAAAGAGCTCATAAATTGGTGATTGGAGTATTTCAAAGTCTTGCGGGACCTCATTCAGAAGTGATAAATCTGTTAATTCGAAATCGGGATTCGATGGAGTATAGATAATCGGCACCCAACCGTTTTCAGGCAGGTATTTAGAAAATTTTAACCACCTTTGTACGCCTACTCCTCCGCTAGGAGGCCAGTAGTAAGTGATTATTAGCACTTTCTGCATACCCTAAATTGATTTTATTGAACCCACCGAATTTCGGTAGGTTCAAAGGAAGCGTTTTTGTCAAGGATATAAAAAGTCAAAAGATTTAGCGATGAAAAAAATTGCCTTGCTTACTTCGGGTGGTGATGCGCCCGGAATGAATGCATGCATAAGATCGGTTGTTCGAAGTGCCATATATCATGGATTAGAGGTTTATGGAGCAAGATATGGATACAATGGTTTGATTGAAGGAGATATCTTCAAAATGAAATCCTTCTCTGTGAGCAATATCCTTCAACGTGGAGGTACCATTTTAAAATCTGCAAGAAGTATTGGGTTCAGGACCAAAGAAGGACGGGAGGCCGCTTTTAAACAAATTGAATCCAGGGGGATTGAAGGAATTGTGGCAATTGGAGGTGATGGCACCTTTACAGGTGCTAACATATTCTATGAGGAATTTGGGATTCCTATTGTTGGAGCACCGGGTACAATTGACAATGATTTGTATGGTTCAGATTATACCATTGGGTTTGATACTGCAGTAAATACCGCACTGGAGGCAGTAGATAAAATTCGCGATACCGCCAATTCCCATGACAGGGTTTTCTTCGTGGAGGTGATGGGTCGTCATTCCGGTTACATCGCGATACAGACAGCAATTGGCAGTGGTGCCGAAATGGTAATGGTTCCTGAAACATCTACGACGATTGAAGATATTCTTGCGATGCTAAAAGTGGGTCGTGACAAGGAAAAAACTTCTTTTTTAATCATTGTGGCTGAAGGTGGTAAACTGGGTACTGCCAGTGATATAGCGGTGAAGGTTGCTAAAAAAGTACCGGAGCTTCATGTTAGGGTATCTACCTTAGGGCATATTCAAAGGGGAGGTTCGCCTACGGCGTTTGATCGAATTTTGGCCAGTCGACTAGGAATAGCAGCAGTTGAGGGCCTATTAAATGGTGAGAAAAATAGCATGGCAGGCGTTATAAATGATGAAACCAGATATACCAATTTCAAATTGGCTATATCAAAGTCCAAACCCCTTAACCAGGAAATACTCAAGTTGATTGATATCCTGAATGTTTAAACTGAAATATTCATTTCGGAAATTAGAAGAGCCAAGAGCAAAGATCCAGGTCGAGCCGGCATCCTGACTCTTGTCTCTCAAAAAAGGATTACTCAGGCATAGGTGTAATTTCGCTTACTTCAACAACCCCATTGTGCTCAAAAATCGGTCAATCTTTTGCCATTTCAGTTGCAGAATTAAGATCATTTTCTTTTACGAGAAGATAACCGCCCACCACTTCCTTTCCTTCCACAAAAGGTCCATCGGTCAAGACCTTTGACGATCCCGAGAGTACTTTGCCTTCTTTTAGAAGAGGCTCTCCCCGAACTAACTTTCCCCGTTCAGTCATTTGACTCATCCAGGCACTCCATTTTTGCATGTGTGCCTGCATTTCCTCAGGTGTCTGATCTGTTCTGGCAGCATCGCCACCTCTAAAAATATAAAGAAATTCTTTCATGTTTTTAAATTGAGATTTGAATATTATAGTTAAAAATCAACGCGCAAGAAGTAAAATTTGGATATTCTATCAACATGACGGATGACCAGCGTGATAATGGACAGTACGATTTTAAAAACTGATATTTGGATTTTACCAATTTGTATAAGAACATTGTGGTCTCAATTATTAACTCATCCTTAATAATTGATTTATAAAGAAGAGTGGAGAGATGAGGCTCAAAGAAGCTCTGGCAACCATCCATCGTAGGATAAGGTGCCAAATCCTCCTCCTGAAAAGGAGAAATATAAATTGATTATGCCATGATTCATTTATTTCAAGCGGTTTTCATAAATTGACTAGGCAATTTGGTATTAAGATTATTGAATAGCCATATTTAAAAAAAAATAAGATTTTGGAAAATAAGTACAATCATTTCGAATCAAAAGCTGTCAGGGAGCAGGTTGAAAGGTCACAATTTAGGGAGCATTCTGTCCCTCTTTACCTAACATCCAGCTTTGTTTTCGACAATGCTGAACAAGCAAGAGCTCTGTTTAATGATGAAGCAGACGGGAATATATACACCCGCTTTTCAAATCCTAACAATACTGAATTTGTTGAAAAAATGTGCTTGTTAGAAGGCACTGAGGATGGTTATGCTACGGCTTCCGGGATGTCAGCCATATTTTCCAGTATCGCCGCACTTCTCAGGAGTGGTGATCACATTTTGTCATCCAGGGCTCTTTTTGGCTCTACTCACCAGCTGTTTACTGAGATATTTCCTAAGTGGGGCATTGAAACATCGTATGGTGATATAGATAAACCAGAAGCATGGGAGAGTTTAATAACAAAGCATACCAAACTCATATTTATTGAAACACCGTCCAATCCCGGACTTGACATTATCGATTTGGAGTGGGTTGGAAATCTCGCAAAAAAGCACGGACTGATCCTTGTAGTGGATAATTGTTTTGCGACTCCCTATCTGCAGCAACCAGTAAAGTACGGTACACACCTTGTTATCCATTCTGCTACGAAATACATTGATGGACAGGGTCGCACAATTGGCGGTATTGTTTTAGGTAATAAAGACCTGATGGATAAAATACGGTTCTTCTGCAGACACACAGGACCATCCCTGTCGCCATTCAATTCATGGATATTATCCAAAAGTCTTGAAACACTTGCAATTAGGATGGAAAAGCATTGTGATAATGCCTTGAGAATAGCAGAATATCTGGATTATCACCCGGAATTGGAATCTGTCAGATATCCTTTTTTACCAAGTCACCCACAATTTGAGCTGGCAAGAAAACAAATGACGCATGGTGGGGGCATTTTGACTTTCGTAGTGAAGGGCGGTCTGGAAAGGGCAATGTCGTTTCTTGACAATCTCAAGTGGCTTTCTTTATCTGCTAATCTTGGGGATACCAGGACCATTGTTACACATCCAACCACAACAACTCATTCAAAGCTTACAGAAACGGAACGGTTGGCTGCAGGCATAAAACCTGGTATGGTGAGAATTTCGGTTGGCCTGGAAAACGTAAACGATATTTTAGAGGATCTCGAAGAGGCACTGAGGGCCACAAAACTGGTGGAGGCCTAAATAGAGGAAATGTTTTGTAACTTATTTTAATAAATATCAGTATTAGAATTAATTTGGCATTTGAATGAAGAACAACTCTCCGTCAATAATGATAATAAACTGCATCGCAATGTGTTGTTGTGTGTGTTGTTGCTGCCAAAGCAATCAATTAACAGGAAAGCCTGAATAGCGTTTAAGATTTAATAGATAAGATAAAATCTGAAGCCTCTGCAAGGGAAACCTGGCAGAGGCTTCTTTTTTTAATTAAGACCTACGAAAACAAACTTGACATGAACTTAGAATCAAAAGAAAAGATATCATCCCACGCTAAAAAGGATATCGAAGAACTGGAATACAAAATCAACCGGTTTTATGATGGTAAAATCCCTGACGAGCGTTTCAGAGCCTTCCGATTGACAAGAGGTGTTTATGGGCAACGTCAGCCGGGTGTCCAAATGATCCGAATTAAAATTCCCTACGGTAAATTGAATGGTGAGCAACTGATCCGGATTGCTGATATTTCTGATGAATTTACCAACGGAATCCTTCATGCCACTACCCGTCAAAACATTCAAATACACTATATAAAACTTGATGATTCACCACAGATTTGGACCAAACTTGAAGAAGTTGGGATTACGCTTCGCGAATCATGTGGTAACACAGTAAGAAATGTTACCGGTTCAGCAATGGCAGGAATAGATCCCGATGAACCATTTGATATTTCACCCTATGCTGAAACTGCATTTCAATATTTTTTAAGGAATGCTGTGTGCCAGGACATGGGAAGAAAGGTCAAAACTGCTTTTTCCTCAAGTGAAAAGGATTCTGCATTTGCATATATTCATGATTTTGGATTTATTCCAATGGTGCAATCCGAAAATGGAGTTGAACAGCGTGGTTTTAAAGTACTCCTTGGTGGAGGCTTGGGAGCACAATCTATCATTGCCAAAACGGCTTATGAATTTCTTCCTGAGGATAAATTAATTCCTTTTATGGAAGCGTCCTTGAGGGTTTTTGATCGATATGGGGAAAGAGAGAAAAGACACAAGGCTCGAATGAAGTATTTGCTTGAGGGGAATCGCAGTTTGGGTCTTGAGAAATTTCTGGAATTAGTAGGCCAGGAAATGGCTGGATTGCCCTATGAAAGCTACCCGATTGATCTAACCATTGTACCTGAAACTAAAGTGCCCGAAGTCAAAAAAGTGCCTGAAGTTGTGATTACGAATGATGCTAAGTATCAGGAATGGAGGAAAACCAACGTTTTTGAGCAAAAACAAAAAGGTTTCTATGGGATCCATTTCAAACCTCAACTCGGAAACATAAGTTCTGATTCAGCCAGAAAGCTTGTGGCATCAATTGAAGGTTTTGTTGCTGACGATATCAGGGTCACCGTCAACCAGGGCTTTCTTTTGAGGTATGCCAGAGAAGGGGCACTTCCATATCTTTTCAGCAGACTTGATGAAATAGGATTAGCTGAAACTGGTTTTGGCTCAATAGTGGATATTACGGCCTGTCCCGGAACTGACACCTGTAACCTTGGAGTCACCAATAGCACCTCCATTTCTGTTGAATTGGAAAAAATGGTAAGATCCGAATTTCCTCATTTGATAGGGGATTCAAACATTAACATTAAGATTTCCGGATGTATGAATTCATGTGGTCAGCACATGATCGCCAACATTGGTTTCCATGGTAGTTCCATCAAGCACGGCGACTATATTGTCCCAGCTCTACAAGTTGTAATTGGAGGGGGTGTTGATCTTTCCGGTAAGGGATTCATTGCAGATAAAGTAATCAAATTACCAACCAAGAGGATTCCTGGAGCAGTGAGAATATTACTTGATGACTATGAGGCCAATTCAAATGGTGCGGAATATTTCAATGATTATTATCAGCGTCAGGGTAAGATATATTTTTATGATTTGCTAAAGCCTCTTGGAGATTTGTCAACACTAAGTCCGACGGATTATATCGATTGGGGACAAAGTGACAAATACATTCCTGAGATAGGTGTTGGTGAGTGTGCTGGTGTTTCTTATGACATGGTCAGTACCATTGTTGGGGATGCTGAAGAGCGATTGCAATTTGCCGGAGATGGCCTTGCTTCAGAGAGCTTTTCTGATTCGATCTATAACAGCTATAGTGCGATGGTGATTGGCGCCAAAGCATTGCTTTTGAGTAAAGATGTTGCATGTAATACACATGGCAAGATCATTGCCGATTTCAATGAGCATTATTACAAAACAGGTGAATTCAAATTGGAGGAGGATTTTGAAACACTTGTTCTGCAGATCAACAAAAACAAACCGACTGAAGATTTTGCCAGAACTTATTTCAGGGTAGCCGAAGATTTTATCAATCAGTTGCACAAGGTAAGATCAAGCCAGGTGGAAGAGAATTCGGAGCTTGAAGGAAAACTTGTTGTTGATAAATTTTACAAAGGATAGTAGAATGCCAGGAAAATTAATTCTTGTTGGTGCAGGTCCCGGAGATCCGGAGTTGATAAGTGTTAAAGGTTTAAAGGCTATTCAACAAGCTGATATTATCTTATATGACGCCCTTGTTCACCCCGATTTGTTAGAAAATACCGGGCCGGATGCAGAAAAAATTTATGTTGGGAAAAGAGGTGGATACAGAAGCGTAAAACAACAGCTTATCAATGAAATGATTGTGGAGCATACGCTTGCAGGGAAAAATGTAGTAAGACTAAAGGGAGGAGATCCTTTTGTTTTTGCAAGGGGTAGAGAGGAAATTGATTACGCTTCTAATTTCGGAATTATAAGTGAAGTTATTCCGGGTATATCCAGTGTGAACCTTGCCGGTTATTACGGAATTCCTTTAACTGTTAGAGGAATCAATGAAAGTTTTTGGGTTGTGACAGCTACAACATCTTCAGGGGAGTTGTCTGCTGATTTGACCTTGGCGGCCCAATCGTCAGCGACAGTTGTCATCCTTATGGGGCTTCGAAAAATTGATCAGATTACGGAGTTATTTTCTAAATTTCGATCTGCAGATACACCGGCAGTTATAATTTCAAGGGGTTCTCACCTGGATGGAAAGGTGTTTTTTGGTAAAGTGGGTGATATCTCGGAAAAGAGAGGAGAGGCTGGCAGCCCTTCAATGATAATAATTGGAAAAGCAATAAGTACTCACCCTGATTACGACGCAATTGTAAATTCATTAATAGAAAAAGAAAGTCATGATATCGGATGATATAAGTTTAAGTGGTAACAGATTATTTCCAATTTTCCTCAAGCTTGATCAGTTGCACACACTGATTGTTGGTGGTGGTTTTGTTGGTCTTGAAAAAATAACGGGACTTTTAAAAAATGACCCATTAGCTAAAATCACTTTGGTTGCTCCTGAGATTCGGGAAGAAATTCGCAGGCATGCTGAAAAATATCCTAATGTTAGTTTGGTTGAGCGAAAGTTTAAATCTGATGATCTGAATAATGTTGACATTGCAATTTTGGCAACTGCCCATCGTCCAACGAATATGGAAATCAGAAAAATAGCAAAAGCCCATGGGATATTAACAAATGTGGCTGATACACCCGATCTTTGCGATTTCTATTTGGGTTCGACTGTTAAGAAGGGGAATTTGAAATTGGGTATATCAACCAACGGGATGTCGCCGACAGTTTCAAAAAGACTAAGGCAACTTTTTGAAGAGGTGCTTCCTGATGAGTTGGATGAGCTCATTAATAATCTCAAGACAGTGAGAGATTCATTAAAAGGCGATTTTGATTACAAAGTAAACAGGTTAAATGAAATAACTGCCGGTTTGGTGAATGACCATAACTAACTGTAAATGAACCTCGAATTCTTCAATAGCCATTATCAGCCTCTTTCTGCAAGGGAAAGACTCGAGGAATTGTATAAACATTATCCCGAGGATAAAATATTATTTACTTCATCATTTGGGAGTACGGCTGTCATTTTGTTGCATATGATCAGCCAGATCAGACCACAGCAAAAAATTAATTTTATCAATACGGGTTATCATTTTGAGAAGACGCTCGAATATAAAAAACTGTTGACCGATCGTTTCAATCTTGATGTTGTTGACCTGGGCGCTACTTCAAATAGGCACAAGTTCACAAGCGACAACCTTACATACTCACACAATCAGAATTTATGCTGTTTTATTAATAAGGTTGATCCAGTAGAGCGTGTAAAGCGCAACTACCATATATGGATTTCTGGGTTATTACAGTTTCAAAATGTCAATCGGGCTAATCTGCCTTTATTTGTAAAAACTAATGATATTGTGAAGTTTCACCCGTTGCTGGATATGACTGAAGAAGAAACTGCCCTTTATATTGAGCTATATGACTTACCAATACATCCATTGGTGGAAGAAGGTTATGACTCAATTGGATGTACTCACTGTACGTCAATGGGTACAGGCCGTACTGGCAGGTGGATGAATTCTTCCAAAACCGAATGCGGTTTACATGTTTGAGTGCTTAATTCTCACTTGTAAAACATGATGTGGGCAATCCAGCGCTGTTGAATAAATTCGGTTCGGCCACATTATCCCAGGCAAAACGAACAAATGCTGGATTCTTTACCTCTTTGGCTTGAACAACAACTGAACTTCCATCAATTTTTGCTTTAGCAGGGTAATAAATCTTATTCTCTCCCGCAATTTCAAAATGAGTGATTTCCTTTCCCTTGACATTGAGCCCGACGGCATTATCAAATAAGACTCGGACCTTTGCTTTTTCGATTTCCCTTCCTTTATAAAGCGGACCTGAACTCACCACATCGGTGGTTTTGTAATAATTTGATAAAGCCAGGTTGGCCATCCGGTAGCCAATATCAATTTTATTGCTTGGATGGATGTTTTGTGTATTGCCTATATCGCTAACGACCACCATGCCGGTATTTGGCACTTCAAGGGTTCGTCTTTGGGCATCACGAACTAAGGTGCCTCTATTTCCTTCACCATACTTGTAAGGCGCAATTTGCACATAGTAAAATGGAAATTCATAACCCCATTGTTCTCGCCAGCTTGTAATTAAGGTTGAAAACATGTCTTTATATTCCATGGCATTCGCTGCATTGCCCTCTCCCTGATACCAAAGGGCACCTGCAATTTTGAAATTCCTAAGAGGTGCAATCATGGTATTGTACGCTCTTCCAGGTTCATGGGGCCCCCAGGGTGCAGCTCTCAATTTTTTCGATGCTCCTAATAGGTATTCATTATTTTCAATAACATCTGCCGGCATCCAGATTTCTGCAGGAGTTCCGCCCCAACTCGAATTGATCATTCCAATTGGAACACCGGTCTCCTCATTTATTTTTTTTGCAAAGAAGTAGGCAATCGCACTAAAACTACGCATGGTTTCAGGTGTAGACTCCACCCAATTTCCCTCCAGATCAACCTGTGGTGTATTGGCAGTACGATGATGGGCTGAGAATAACCGGATATTAGGATTATCAGCTTTTGCGATTTCCTCCTTCCCGTTATCAATACCTGAATTCGCAGACCATTCCATATTTGATTGACCGGAGCAAAGCCACACTTCTCCAAGCATTACATTATTAAGCAGGATCTGATTGTATCCTTGAAAATTAATTTGATATGGCCCTCCAGCTTTGGGTGTAGTTGTGGCTATTTCCCAATATGCCTGGTTACCAACTTTTATTTTCAAGGTGTCACTGCTCCAGGAAGCAATAATCCTGATTTGCTCATTTGGCTTTCCCCAACCCCAAAATTTAACTTGTGTATTTTGTTGAATGACCATGTTATCATTGAATATGGCCGGTAAAGAAATGTTGGAATGACCAATATGGAAGGCTAAAACTAATAGAGTAGATCACACTCATCCGAACCTTTATGAATAAAGTTGCAATATCCCGTAATGCTTAATGTTTGCCACGTT
>JAQCLE010000160.1 GCA_027592755.1 Bacteroidota bacterium
TTGGCTAAAATGGTTGACCACAAGCCATGTCCTTACAAAGTGATCTGTATTTATTAAGTGCCTACTTCATTTGATTTAAATTGCCCGTAATACTTTGGGCAGTCAAGAAAGAAGTGTAAAACAGAAATAGTATTAAAGTTGCAATTGTTTTTTTCATGACAGGAAAACCAACACTATATACAGTCTACATACTGGACGTAGCGTCCGCTACGACCCTTATTAACTTGGGCTTCTGCTCAATTCAACTAATATATACCAAAGGTAATTTGCCTTCAATATCTTTTTCATAACTGGCACAACTGCTCCAAATCCAACTTGTTGGGTCATCAACGAAACCTGCTTCTAATGGATTATTATGAATGTAATTAAGCCTTTGATCCATCATCTCATTTGTATCTAATTCGATAGGATGATTATTTTGTTGCCATAATTGGAAATCAGAATTTCTTTTATTCCTTTTTCCTGCTCTTTCAAACATCCAAATTAGCCATTCTCGTCTGCTTTCAATAATGTTGTCCTTAATTGCTTTTTTTAATTGCGTTGATGTATAACTCTTAAAATCTCGTATCACATCTGACAGATTTTTTCCTTCATCCACACTTAGTATCAAATGCAAATGACTGGTCATTATACAATAGGCATGGACTCGTAATCCCTTTCGTTGCTGACAATAAATTAAGCTATTAATTATTATCTCCTTGTACTCATCCCTAATGAATAAATCCATCCAATTTACAACAGTGAATGTAACGAAATATAACCCTTGTTGATCCCCCATTACATACTTTCTGCCCATGTATTAAAAATACAACTTTCATAGAAACCGAGCGGACGCTCTCAATAATATTAGGTCGTAGGATCGCTAGCGCTTAACCTACGACCAGTGGGGTGAAACTCCCCTTTGCCTACTCGATCGCCATCACTCAATTATTTTAGTAACCTCGTCTTTAAGCGGTCGCAAATGTCGAGTTAGAATAGACCAAATAATTGAGTCGTCAACATTGTCGTAAGAGTGAATTAGTCTATTTCTCAAACTGATTATTTGAGAGGCGTTCTTTAAATCATTTGTACTTGATTCCTTAAGAAATTTATTCACTGCTTCTCCAATAATTCCCAAATGTCTTTCGACAGCCCCTTTAGTCTTGAGGTCTTTTTGATAGTCGGTAAATGATTTTAAATCTTTGGTAAAATTCTCAATTAGTTCAATTGAGTTTATTATGTCAGACAAAAACTTTTTCTCCTTCTCCGTCATAAATTAGTTTTTTTGTCCGATTAATATTAGCCTTCAGATAAGGATTACGAATTGAGTCCTCTGTTAATAAATCTACTTTTCTCTTGAAGAGTCCCTCAAGTTTGTCCCACAATGAAAGAAGTGCCTCTCCTCGTTCAATCGGGTCGTCAATGTCAACCTTAACAACGATGTCAATATCACTTTTTTCAGAGTCAAAATGGTCGGTAATTGATGACCCAAAGGCATAGATTTTGTCCACCTTGTGCGAACGACATAGTTCAACAAAATCTGTGTACCTCTCCTTAATTAAAGTCATTAAATCCATGTCCAAATATACTTATTTTTTGGCTGTCATTTTTTTCAGGACGGGTCAACTTCACCGCTACCGAAGGTTCGGTGCAACAGAGGGCGGACGCTCTCAATAAGATTAGGTCGTAGGATCGCTAGCGCTTAACCTACGACCAGTGAGGTTTTCTTTCCCTTTCGTGATTTTTAAGGTTTCCATATCACTCAAAGACACGCCAACTACTTCAATATCCTCTCCGCTTAGTATGACAAACAACGGTTTTTCTTCTGCGGACATCAGGTAACCTACGCCATGATCTGATTTGGAATAAGTCAATTTGAAATTCCCTTTTTCATCGATGATGGTATTTGAAATTGGATAGGTTTTTAGGCCGTTGAAACCTTCGAGTATGATTTCCTGTTTAACTAATTGATTTAAATTGCCCGTAATACTTTGGGCAGTCAAGAAAGAAGTGTAAAATAGAATAGTATTAAAGTTGCAATTGTTTTTTTCATTAGGTAAGCACTAATTTGTGTTTTTTCTTCAATTGTCAAATGCTTCCTTCCTTCCTTCCTTCCTTCCTTCCTTCCTTCCTTCTAAAAAATTCGACCTCTTACACGGATAATTAAAAAACCATACCGCCCTGCGGGACGGTATGGTAAAGTGACAATCCCGATAGCTATCGGGACAAATCGCTTCGCTAATCAAAGTGTCAACCCTGTGGAATGCGATTTGCTTGAAATTCTGCATTCCAATTCGCTAATCTATTTTTCAAGTACATTTTACCATAATGCGTTTTAAAATACTTTTCACGTTTTAATGCATCCTGTTGGTTCAAGCAAGCTTCAAAATAGATTAGCTTTAAAGGTCTGCGGTATTTTGTACTATCCACTTCTCCATTTTGGTGCTGCTCAAATCGCAATTTTAAATTTTTTGTGTAACCGGCATAGTTTTTACCATCATTTAAGCTTTTCAGCATATATACAAAGTAAAACTCATCCACAATTAAAAATTTAAAATTATTCCACAGGGCTAATCCTTAAGGCAACGCACAGAGCGCCCGCTAAATAGGCTGCCGGCGTCCATGCCGGCATCGCCGCTACCGAAGCTCAGGAAGCGCGAATCGGCACTGCTAACCGTACTACTCCAATAGCCGCCGCGGGTACCGACAAAGTTGAGCGAACCATTGCTGCCGCTGCAGCTGCCCGCCACGGGCAATTTAAGCGGTGAGGCAAAGGCGCCTGCGGAATTGTTGCCGCTGCTCCAGCTGGTGCGTTCTGCGTCCCATTCTGCTTCTGTTGGCAGGCGGTAACCACTTGGGCAAGGGTTGTTAGTGCCACTTACACCCTGCCACAGGTTATCATCCTGAGGGGTGAGCCAATCATTAGGAGAACTTCCTTCGGTTATAAATAAACCATCCCATGGGTTTCCGCCATTGGGTACAGGGGTGGTGGCATTGTTAGTGGTTGTACCTGATGTACTTATTTGGTGCCCGTCGGCATCTCGCCCCCATTGGTAAAGATCGCCGTAAGAAGCTGCATCGGTGCTTCTGGTGGCAACTTGAGAAGCGCCGAGGTTACGGTCCATCCATATCTCACCGGTGGTGGGATTGGTAACATTTGGTGTAGGAGGAGTTCCGCCTGTCCATGTTGGTACGCCACCTATCATTTGCAAAGTAGCTCCTTCGTTTGATGTAGGGGCAACAACAACCCAAGCAGAACCGTTCCAGTATTGCATTTGGCCTGCTACTGTGCCATTGGTAACACCAACTTTAGCGGTATTGGCAGCAACATCTGTATTGGCTGATACCAAAGCTTCTGTGTAACCAACTTTGGCTGTGTTTGCATCAAGATTATTCTTATCCGTATCCGTAAAATCATTAGTCGATAACGCTTTACTGCCATCTTTGTCAACCTTAAGGTCTAATGCTGTTTGGGTAGTAGTACTAATTGGTTTTGCTGCATCGGTTGTATTATCAACATTACTTAATCCTATATCCGATTTGGTTAGGGTTATTGAGCCGCCTACTTGTGTAACACCATTTACTGAGGTTGTTAAACCATCGGCTCCGTACTCGAAGATCAAAGAGAGATGGTTCATTTCCAATTATTTTGAGACTGACTCATAATAGGAAAACCACTTCCATAGGCACGGGGTATTCGGTCCCTCAAAAATACTGGGATGATAAAAATCGAAGGATCAGAACTTCGTTCCAGGGATTTGAAAATGTTACGAGAGTTAATAATCAAATTGAAAAAGAAAAAAGCCGGGCTTTAGATATAGTCACTAAATTGAATGACAAGGGACAATTACGATACGCATCTATTGCTCAGGTTAAGAACTCAATTGTCATTTCGAAGAGTTCAATTCAATCAGTTTTTGGCTACACTCAAAAACTAATAAATGATCTTCTTGAAAAGAACAAGATTGGAAACGCCAGAAGTTATCGCAACGTTCTCCGGGAGATTAAAAAGTTCAGAAATAACCGTGACTTGAGTTTTGCGGAATTAAACTATGATTTTTTGAACAGACTGGAGAAGGCTTACCTTGCTCGCGGCAATTCAGAGAATGGGTTGGCCGTCTATATGAGAACTATTCGGGCCATCTATAATAAAGCAATTAAAGATGGTATAGCAGAAAAGGAAGCCTATCCGTTTGAAAGTTATAGGATCAAAACCAAACCCACCAAAAAACGGGCTATCACATATGAGGCTATTCAGAAAATCGCCAACCTCAAACTAAAAGAGAATGACCCTCTTTTTGAGACCAGGAACATTTTCTTACTCAGTTTTTATTTAATGGGGGCGCCATTTATCAATGTAGCATTCCTGAAAATGGAAAATATAGTGGACGGACGTATTCAATATAAGCGAAAGAAAACAGGACGATTTTAAGATATCAAGATTACCCCCAGTCTTGAAAATATTCTTTCTTACTATACCAAGGGAAAGAGTGATTCGGATTATATTTTACCTATATTAAAAAGAGAAAAGTTATCGGATCAATATAAAGATGTGCTCTGGGCATTGCAACGTTATAATAAACGACTTAAGAAACTAGGAAAGTTGGCTGGTATTCAAGAAACTTCGACTTCTTATGTTTCCAGGCATTCGTTTGCTTCAATTGCCAATAATATGGAAATACCTGTAACAGCAATTAGTGAGATGCTTGGTCATGAGAGATTGTCAACAACCCAGGTATATTTAGCAGGATTTAAAAAGGAGGCAATTGATGAGTACGCAGAAAGAATAACTTCTGGAGAGTAGGTAAAAGCGAACATAAAACCACCATTTAGGCTTTTGATTCTCAAGTGGGCTCACAAAACAAACATTCCGATTCAAGAGTCTTTCCCGCCAGAGGCTTTTTACATTTTTTCGGAGCTTCCTCCTTCTGTCGCCTTTCAATTGAAACCACAAACCGGACCGGGTTATGGCAAGAGAAAAATAGGATGCTTACATCCGGTCGGAAATACAACCTTTTAAGGTGGAGATTTTCGAATTTTACTTGCCATGCTCCGGGCATGAGGTTTGTAAATTGACAGAAGGAAAGAGCAGAGAAAAAATACAAATTGGACCTAATAAAAGTATAGGTTTGACTTAATAATGGTAGGAGGGAAGTTCTTTATGAGAACAAGTCTGAGTGCGATCCCATACGAACGTATTCTATACATTTCTCATCTTCATTAATCCGATAGATCAAGAGCCAATCAGGTTCAATATGGCATTCTCGATATCCTGACCACCTACCGGATAAGTAGTGATTCAATTTCTTCTCCGCTTAGAATCACAAACAACGGCTTATCATCAGCCGACATTAAATACCCTGCACCATAATCAGATTTGGTATACTTTAAGCTGAAATTACCTTTTTCATCGATGATGGTATTTGAAATTG
This sequence comes from Bacteroidota bacterium, assembly GCA_027592755.1. Classification (GTDB taxonomy): domain Bacteria; phylum Bacteroidota; class Bacteroidia; order Cytophagales; family Cyclobacteriaceae; genus JAJCYL01. The sequence continues at coordinate 5,412 of JAQCLE010000160.1, forward strand.
GATAGGTTTTTAGGCCGTTGAAGCCTTCTAGTTTTATCGGCTGATTTATTAATTGATTTATTGAAATAGGCACTTAATAAATAAATATTTTGAACCAATAAACAGTGTAAAATGCTTTATTAACTCATTGATATTCAGTATATTAATGAGTAATTTAAAGCTAAAG
>JAQCLE010000161.1 GCA_027592755.1 Bacteroidota bacterium
ACTACTTTATCCTCAATAGACCAATAAATAATATCAAACATGCTATCTTTTAATTCACACAACAGGTTAGATTTGCTATTAATTATTCCTACAATAGATCGATGCAGGTCCAAAGGATACTTGGCACATACAAAGGAAAAAGGAGTGGCCCAACGCTGATTTTCATGGCGGGTATTCATGGAAATGAAACATCAGGTATTGAGGCCTTACAGGAGGTATTTAGCACATTGAAATCGATTAAGCCGGAAATTTCAGGAGCAATAGTTGGAATAGCCGGAAACAGGGCCGCACTTAGTCAGGAAACAAGATATATTGATGAAGATTTGAACCGATTGTGGTTAACCGAGGAGAGTAATTCTGAAATTATTGAGTTCAAGGAACGAGATGAGATTGTAGAAACGCTGGATGAAGTGCTGACTTCAGAAACTGAGCAAGTACTTTTCTTTGACCTCCATTCAACTTCGACTGAAAGTCCCCCATTCATTATGTTGAGTGATACTTTAAGAAACAGGGAATTAGCACAATTAATTGGTGTGCCAATAATACTGGGTCTTTTGGAACATTTGAAAGGAATGTTCATGGAGGCAACCTCAAGATCGGGGTTTCCAACTATCCTATTTCAAGGAGGTCGAAATGGCGATGAAACCACTGTTACAAATTTCAAAGGCATGATTTGGAAGGTTTTGCAATCAAAATGCCTATTGGATACGAAGCTTATTCCTGAGTGTGAATCAGCTATCAATCTACTAAATAGTTTTGCTCCTGTTGATAAGGAAAATGAATTCTTTGAGATAATTTATAGTCATAAGATTAAACCCGAGACTAAATTTCTTATGAAGCCGGATTACCTTGGATTTGGATATGTCAAAAAAAATGAGGTATTGGCTACGGCTGACGGAATCGAAGTTAGAAGTCCATCCAAGGGTACTTTATTTATGCCACTTAATCAGGAGCAGGGCGAGGAAGGCTTTTATCTCATCCGGCCAATCGCTTCAAAATGGATAAAGCTTTCAAAAAAACTCAAACGCTTCAAGTTTCATAGACATCTTGATTGGTTAGTTGGTGTTAAGAAAATCAATAATAACCCACTGACTTATAAAGTTGACCAACAAATAACGTTTCTCTGGGCTCTTGAAATCTTCCATCTTTTAGGTTACATAAAAGTCAGAGAAGATGGCCCGATTTTGTACATGGCCAGGAGGGAAGATGAAGCAAAACCGCCGACAGTAGATGAAGCAATTCAACATTTCAAGAACAAATCTTATTTGAGATCGGAATTGAAGAAGATAAAATCAGATTGGAAGATTCCTTTTTCTAATGCACAATAGCTTTAAAGGATTCAATCCAAACTGTCCAAAGTGAAATGCGGAACCACAAACCTATTGGATGGACTGATTTTTTTATTTGAAAATCACATCACCTCAGACAGTTCCAGCCAGCGCATCTCCATATCTTCTAATTCCTCAGATAGAGCTTCTAACTGCTTTGAAAGTTTTTCTAATTCAATATGGTCTGTTAATCCTGAATTCAACTTTTCGACTAAGCCCTGTTTCTGTTTCTCCAATTCCGGAATAGATTTTTCTAAAGTTTCAAATTCACGCTGCTCTTTATAGCCGGGCTTTTTCTTATCCGAGAGTTTGACCTTTTCAGATTTCTCTTGAGCTGAAGCCTCATTTGTTACTTCTTTTAAGTCATCACGGGTTAATCGGTAATCGGTGTAATTGCCAGGAAAGTGTTTGATTTCCGGAGTCTCATTGAAAACAAGTAGATGGTCAACCAGCCTGTCCATAAAGTACCGATCGTGAGATACTAAAAGGAGACAACCAGAGAAGTTTCGGAGGTATTCTTCAAGGATGTTAAGCGTGATAATATCAAGATCATTGGTTGGCTCATCAAGGATCAGAAAATTTGGGTTTGAAATAAGAACTCTTAGCAGTTGCAGCCTACGTTTCTCTCCACCGCTAAGTTTTGAAATGAAATCATGCTGTGTAGCAGGAGGGAACAGAAACATATTGAGAAATTGAGAAGCGGTCACCGATTTACCATCGGCCAATTCAATTACCTCAGCTACATCGTTAACTACATCAATCACTTTCTGGGTTTCATTGAACTTGATTTCGGTCTGGGTGTAGTACCCAAATTTCGTGTTAATTCCAGCATCGATGATGCCATCAGAAGCAGCCAGACTTCCAGTAAGGATATTCAAGAAGGTAGATTTTCCGGCACCATTCTCACCAATAACGCCAACTTTCTCGTCTTTTGTGAACACATGATTGAAGTCCTTGAAAATTACTTTATCATCAAATGATTTGCTGAGGTGTTTGAGCTCAAGAATCTTCTTACCCATCCTGCTCTCTTTGGTTTTTATCTCTAATTCGGCTCGCTGCAAGTTAACTGAGGACTTCTCTTTGAGCTCGCCAAAAGCTTCGATCCGATATTTGGCCTTGGTACCCCTTGCCTTGGGTTGGCGACGCATCCACTCCAATTCCTTGCGCATTAGGTTTTTTGCTTTGTCTTTGGTTTTTTGGGCGATCTCATCCCGATTGGCTTTCTTTTCAAGATAGGCACTATAATTTCCTTTGTATTTATAAAGCTTACCATTTTCAATTTCTATGATGTCGCTGGTCACTTTATCAAGGAAATAGCGATCGTGAGTGACCATTAATAATGTAAGCGTCTGCGTGGATAAATACTCCTCCAGCCATTCAATGATATCAAGATCCAGATGGTTTGTAGGTTCATCAAGGATTAAAAAATCAGGACTACTGACCAGTACCGAAGCGAGGGCTACACGCTTCTTCTGCCCTCCTGATAGGTTGCTTACCAAAAGTTCCAGGTTGTGGATCCCTAACCTGCCGAGAATTTCTTTGGCCCTATATTCATAGTCCCAGGCATTCAAAGCATCAATTTGTTCCAATAGTTTTTGCAGTTGGACCTGTTCTTTTGGATTTAATTCGCTCTTCGAACTCAATTTGTGATAATCCTTCAGGACCAATGCAGCCGGTTCTTTGGAGTTGAAGATCACATCATTGATGGTTTGTGCAGTGGGTAGTTCTGGTGACTGATCCAGGTATGCGACATTGAGGTCTCGCATGAATGATACATCGCCTCTGCCGGGAGTCTCAACTCCTGCGATGATCTTGAGAAGTGTGGATTTGCCACAACCATTCACGCCAACAAGTGCTACTTTCTGACCCTGCTCAATACCAAAAGTAATGTCGGTGAAAAGTGTTTTCTCATTATAACTTTTCGTAAGCTTCTCGATAGAGAGGTGGTTCACTGCCATGGGGCGAAAATATTGCTAATTTCTAATATTGTTTTTGATAATTGCACTTCTCTTAAACTGATTGGATAAGTAGGGGGTTTTATCTCAATCAGTATAGTAAGAACCAAAGATGATCATCATCTCTTCGACGCTTAATAATCCGAAACGAAGGGTATTGTCTGTATCGTTATAATAAAGTGCATCACCACGAAGTCCTTCCCCTGGATTAAGTACTATTGGTGGGTCATATTCGAGCAATACTGGATGTTCCCAATCGTTTGTAAAATATACCAGTTGACCATCTTTCGGACCGCCAATGATGGAAATACGAAATTCCTTCATGTGTTGATGAGCATGAGATGTGAGCATAAAAATCGTCCGCTTTTCATTAAAAGTATAGTTGGCTGTAACTGATGATTCCTGTTGTGGAGGCAGGGCGAAATCCTGCTCGCTTAAAAAAAGCTTTTGGGCAAGATGCTGAACTTCAGATTGATCAATTGTGTTCAGATTGATATATAATTCACCGGTAACGATCTCATCACTATAGTTGGCATAGTGCGCATTAAGATCAAATCCCTTGCCGGCAGGCACCCGAAGAGCAACTCCCTCCGGATAGGTATAGTCAGTATTGCGAAGCTGGGTACCAAAAACAAATACATGTTTGGTCATTTTCTCTAAAGTTGAAATAATGTATCTATTGTTTTCATCTCTGACGTCCCGTATTTCATTGGCAGTGGGCAATGAAGTGCCGGGTTCAAAATCGTAAAAAATAAAATGGTGACTCCCTTTGCGCATCGTAATTTCGATTCTTTTAACAAAAAGATCTTGAGTATTACCGAGGACTTGAAATTCAAACAATTCCCTTTCAAAATTTGGTTGCACTTCAAAAGGACCAAGATGCAGCTGGACCCCAGACTCTGGTTGTAATAATGCCTCAAAATTGTCGTTGGGTGTTTCGAATCTTGTGGAGTCATCAAGCAGCGTTTCATCTGCAACTAATCCTACCTCCGGAGCTCCGGCAATGATCCATTTTCTGATATATTCTAATTCCCCGTTGGTCAGCGATGGTAAACCTAAAGGCATCATTTCTCCATATTCAGCATGATCTTCATAAAAATGCTCCTGATCAGAGGCGTTTATCTTTTCCCATAAAAAGCTGGTGTACAAACTTTCAAGGCCCTTTGTTTCTAAAAGCATCAACCCATCTGCAGCTGCTGCTGCATTCTTTGGAGCTCTGTCAATAAGGTTGTTATATGCGGCATCTTTGGTCAATATCAGGTCGGATTGTCGGGCGAATGATGTCCCATCTGAGTGGCATACTACACAGTTGGCTTTAAAAATTTGAGTTTGAATGACTTCCCAACTGGAAGTTGTTATCTCATCGACTGGAGTCTTATCACTTTCTCCACAGCCGGCTATGTAAAAGATCAAGGCAAAAATTCCAAAAAGCGATCTTATGTTCATTTACTCCTATTGATTATATAATAGCTAAACCGATCAATAAAAATAAACCCTAAAGCTCATATAAAAGTGCCGTTCATTAGCCAATTGCTTCTTTTATTCTTAACCTTAGTCCCGGAATAACTTTTTTACCAAACCATTCATTTTTTGCCTGCCAAATATTGTTTCGTGGTGAGGGGTGGGGTAAAACAAAATAGTGGGGAAAGTAGTCTTCGTAATTCCTTACAGTTTCTGTAAGTGTTTTTTTGGTTTTTTCCTGTAAATAATAGTCTTGTGCGTATTGACCAATTAGCAAAGTTAATTTCACCTCTCTCATTTGACTAATAAGTGCATCATGCCAAAGTGGAGCACATTCTCTTCGTGGTGGGAGGTCACCTGATTTGCCTTTTCCGGGATAACAAAAGCCCATTGGAATCAAGGCAACTTTCTCAGGGTTGTAGAAAGTCCTTTTGTCGACCTGCATCCAATTTCTTAAATTATTGCCGCTCTTATCATCCCATGGTACTCCACTTTTATGAACTACCAGACCTGGAGCCTGTCCAATAATGACAATTTTGCTTCTTGGATCTGCAGCGAAAATAGGTCTGACACCTAGAGCTAAATGCGGCAAGCAGACCGTACACTTTGATATTTCCTCAATAAGTTTTTTCATTAGCACTAAGATCAGTATACATATGGATACAATTGGAATATCAGAAAACAAATAATAATAGTCATCTTGTAAAAACATCTGGAAGTGTTAAGAATCTACATTTCTATTAATTGAAATAGGCACTTAATAAATAAATATTTTGAACAAATAAACCGTGTAAAATGCTTTATTAACTCATT
>JAQCLE010000162.1 GCA_027592755.1 Bacteroidota bacterium
CTTAATTAATTATCTAATAATGAATTACACTAATGAGGGTTCGTCATGCGGGCGCATGCGTGTGAGTTAAGGACCCCCTGCATCTCTAATGATCCATCTAACACTTCCGCCGGTAATGTTGCTGTATTTTTTTGAATGATTAAAGATTTGGTCCGTCTTTCTCTCATTATACTTTTCAGGTTCCATTTCACTTAAGCGATGGAAGTAATAACGTCCTGCTTCGCCCAGTTCGTTAAACAAGCCGCTCGCTAGCCTCCACCACATATTATATTCAAAACAGTAGGGCCCTTGAGCTATAGCTTTGTTCAAATAGTCTACAAAGCTTTCAGGACTCGCTTCTGGTAGATCAGATCGAACTGGAGAAGCTTTCCATGTATGAGTGATTTGAGGGCAGTAGATGCTCTTAAATGAGGTCGCGTACTCATTGATGTATGGATCTGGGTCGATACTATAGAACCTGAGGTCATTGATGTTCTTCTTGGATGTATCAATTTCAGTCCGATTAAGATGGGTTAATTAATCCTACTATTCCAAATAGTGATTAGATTTGAAAGTAAATGAAGAAATCGCTGATTTTCTGTATGCTGCTATTTTGTGCCGTTGCAGCCAGTGCACAAACTAACATTAGGAAAGGCTCCAGTGCTTATGGAAACGTCCTGTATAATTGGGATGGGAAGAATTTGAGGCAAGGATCGAGTGCGTATGGACCCGTGATTGCCAATTGGGATGGCGCGAATATTCGCCAAGGTTCAAGTCCATACGATAAAGTAATTTATAATTGGGACGGGAAAAATTTGAGGCAGGGTACAAGTCCTTATGGCTCGATATTATACAACTGGGATGGTGAGAATATTAGAAAAGGCGCCAGTGCTTACGGGAGTGTTATGTATAATTTTGATGGAAAGAGTATTCGTGCCGGAGCTAATACATACGGGTCTGTGTTGTATAATGTTGACGGCAAAATGCCAGTTGCCATGCTGATTTATGTGATTGAGTAATAAATTTATGGAGTGATATCTCGTCAATCATCCTTGGTCTTCGACTTTTGCGATTGATCCCACACCACGAACAGCGCAAATCCCACAGCGATAGCAATGAATACATTACGCATCAGCTTTTGTGATGACACTGCCTTTGTGAGGTTTTGATTCTGGCTCTTAAGTGCCGCAATTTCGACGAGGTGTACATTGGTGTGATGTACATTTGACATCAACTCAAATCCATTTTCAAGTATTTTCATTTTTAGATGCGATTAGGTAACGGTTTTCCTGTTCGGGGTGGGCTATTAGAATTATTTTATAGTAATAATATGATTGGACATCCTTATTTCCCCATTTGGCCATTTTGGGCATCCCAAAGAATTGCAAATTATATCCAGCGCCTTTCAGCGTTTCTAAAGAAATGTCGACATAATTGGGGAACTGTTTGCTTTTCGGAAGCCTAAGGAACAATTGTTTGAGCACCTTCTCGTTGATTCGGTTTCCCTTAGTTAATGCCTTTTCCGCATCGATGGTGTCCTTATGCAATTGCTGATAATTCGCACTTCTACATTTTGCATCGCAGAATTTCAGATCAGCCCGGCCTTTTCGTAACGGCATGCCACATGCGGGGTTGCTACAATATTTAACATCATTGGGTTTCATCGGTTTAGCGGGGTTTTATTGCGTTAGAAATGTCCTCTCGCTTGTAATAAACCCTCTTGGCTCCCTCGATGCGATAGCAAGTGATGTTTCGTTTGGAGCGCATGCGCCACAGGGTGGTTCTGCTGATACCGAGCATGTCGAGCACATCCTTTTCAGAAATGAACTCGAAGTTTGTGTTGATTGAATTTTTATCCGCCATGATTTTAGTTTAGGCGAAGTACGGTAATGGTCATTCCCGTAAAAAAGTCAGCTTTTTACAGAAAATTCAGGATTGAATAATATCAATCAGCTATTTGAATAAAATCCCTGATCTATCGAACATTTGTATACGCCTGATGAGGTATTGATTTCGATAGGTCGGTAGGTGTGGGTCATTTTCTTCTCTCTCGCACCATTGGTCAAATGTCAATATTGGATAATCTGGCGAGAGCAATCGAATCAGAGGCAGCATCGACTCATATACCGTTACTTTTTTCGCTGTTTTATTGATTTGTATTGGGGTGGTTCCGGTCAACGCAGCGTAATTGGGCAATTGTAATCCATTCTTTTTGGGCGATGTCACTTTGATGATGGCATTCCAGACCGCCGGCCCATATCCGAACACCCCTTGCATTTTCTTTTCGATGGAATTGCGAATCGATCTATCAGCCATGGTTGCTGTTTCCGACTTCATGAATTCGGGCGATACTCGGTCACGCTTGCTTTTGGCTTGGGTGTTATTGATGTATTGAAGGTAAAAGTTAGGGGAGAGGGTGGATAGGAATTTTGTCCTCAGGTGCAATAGGCAATGGGAAATTAATGATTCTCGATTTAGTTTAACCATATTGGTGGCTTCAATATTTCCAAAGGAGGCGTAAAGGTCTTTTTTAGAAATAAAAGGAAAGTCAATCGCAGATAGGATGGGGTGGTCATTTGTAACGTAATCTTTACATAGAAAGAGCGCATCGTATCGGTAAGAATCCGTCCACAACCTTGAAATGGTAAATAAATCTTCAATTGTATTTTCTGGAGCATTAATAATCTGGTAACTCAGAAATCTGGAATGAAATTCTTGAAATGTTTGCTGATTAAATTCCTGAATCTGCTCTTTCAATAAGTTATCAGAATCTCCATAAAACCGCTGAAAGTGAGCCTCTGAGATAGCTTGAGCTCGTGATATTTCAAGTTCTGATAGAGCGATAGCATTTGGATTGTATTGTTTCTTCATTTCGGAGATTTTATTTCACAATTTAATCAAACAAAATGAATTTTAAAAATCCCTTACAGGGCACCAAGATTTTTTTGGGTGCGAATATTACTAGACAGGTACTGAGTTGCGTTTTTCTACCATTTTCTGCACAAGTGTAGTGGTTTTGTGATTATGTAATTGGGGGTTCTACCAGGTTGTAGTGTAAATCGTTGGTATTAAAGGGTTTAAGTGTTGTTGAATTTGTTTTTCTGTGTAAAATGTTGTTGATTTCAACCCTACTAACATTTAAAAAATGAATAAAAAAACTCAATTCAAAGTCGTATTGGTTAAGAATATTAGAAAGGATGGAACATACCCCATCAAGATACGTTACACCGAAAACAGGAAGTCATATTTTCAAAATACTGGGTTTAATATCAAGGAATACGAATGGCATAATGCGAAGTCTCAGGTCAATAGTAGACATCCAGAATATCAAAAAATCAATCAAGAAATTGAATTGATGATGCAGAAAAATATGGATGAAATTATTAAGAAGGAGGAGCATCCAACTGCAGACTTAAAGAAAATCAAACCCAAATCTAAAGAGATTACGATAGGTGAAATCTTGAATCTGAGATTAGAAAATGAAAGAAATAGAGCGAACGTATCCACTGAAAAAAAATTGAATACTGCCATGAACCACCTCAAAGTATCTGGTATATCAAAATTGGGTCTTTCCAATTTCACTGTAACACAAATAAAACAGTTCGATACATACCTTTTGGTGAAAAAGAACATCTCTGCGTATTCTCGAAAATGTTATCATGCTGTGGTTAGAGCCACATTGAATGAATATTGCACTGAGAATTTTATTGGATATGATTCATGGAATGACCCATATAGAAGATTCAAGGGTGATAAAATAGGGGAGGTGAAAAAGGAATCTTTAAAGGGAGATGATATCCATAAACTAACTGAATACTTGATTTTCAACAAAAAGAAATCGGGTAGACGATTTGATGCGGCCTGTATGTTTCTATTTAGTTTTTACACCTGTGGTTTGAGATTTGGTGATGTGTTTAATTTGTTGTGGGGTAACATAGGTGTTGATGGTATTTTGAGAGGTATTGCATCAAAAGGGCATTAAGGTATTAATATTGTTATAGTTAAGTTATCAACCTGATAAAAAAAATGAAAAAACTGTTATTTTCCATTAGTGCTTTGACTGTAGTATTCAACTATTCTGCAAAAGCACAATCTGTCACAGACACACTTTACACAGAAAGTCATTACAATGTGCTTTGTTGTTATTACACAGTACCAATCGGTGTTGATACAATTTTAGTTGAATGTTGGGGAGCCGGAGCAAATGGAGTTAATGGAGTTCAAGGACCAAGTGGCGGTGGCCCTGACGGTGGCTGCGGCGGTGGCGGCGGTGCATATGCTCGAAGTGTAATCAATGTGGTTGCTGGTAGTACTTACCCTTATAAAGTGGATAATTTTGGATACAGCGTTGGTCCGTTCGGATTTATTGAACTAGCTTCTGGAACTTCATTCAACAACAAACAAATCTTTGCTGAAAGCGGTTCGGTTCGTGAGGGTGGTATTGGAGGCTATATTGGTATTGGAGGCCATGATAGTTCAAGCATCGGACAGGTTAAATTTTCAGGTGGCAATGGTTATGGTGGCGGCGGCGGTGGTATTGGAGGCTATATTGGTGGTGCTGGTGGCGGTGGCGGTGGTTCAAAACAAAACGGGGGTGTTGGTAAACGAAGTGATTTTGACAATTTATATATCGGTGGAAAAGGTGGCGATTTCGGTGGTGGTGCTGGTGGCGGAACTATGCTTAATGGAGGTTTCCCAGGCGGCGGCGGTGGTGGCGGCACTGGCGTTACTTTTCTTGGTGGTGGAGGGCCTGGCGGGAAAGGCGGACAAGGAATGATTCTGATTACTTATACACTACCAAAAGTATCCAGGACAACGGATATTGTTAATCATCTTTCAATCACTATATCTCCCAACCCTTTCAAATCTTCCACCACGATTGCTTTTAAAGAAGAACAGAGAAACACTATGGTTAAAGTAATAGACATATTGGGAAAAGAAATTAATTCGCAAACCTTTTCAGGCAAAGAATTCGTATTAGAAAAGGGGGCGATGCAGGCAGGTATTTACTTTGTTTATGTAATGGACAATAAGAATAATAAATGCATCAGGAAAGTTATATTACAATAGCGAGCTGTTATTTACCTGTTTCCTTGTCACATTAGTTAGTTGATACAGTTCATCAATTGTAGTCATAGTTAGTCCAAGAGAGAGTTTGACTTTCCCGTTTTTATTAATTATTTATGTTCTTAATATCCCGTGATAGATTTTTCCATACCCAATTAAAAAACTATCACTTCCAATAAATACGAATAAATTTCAAAAAGTATAGTCTACAACACTATAGTTGGTTCAATATTGTTTTTGGAGTGGAATTGATAACAAGGTCTAAAAACAATAGTTTCAGCCATGTTGCAGTGGGTGAATTGCCGTTGTGGTAAAACGCTTATCATTAGTTAATTACACGATAGGGTTCGGGAGGGGGATGCGACCTGACCTCCCCACAAAGGAGATGGCCAAAAATATCAAGGTCAGCACGGAGGAACTCCTACTCCATCGCTAAGAAATCGCACCCTCCCTAGAATTGTTGCCGTTAGGTGTTGTTTCACCCCATCAATACACCACCACCTTT
>JAQCLE010000039.1 GCA_027592755.1 Bacteroidota bacterium
TTTTCCTCTGATATTAGAAAGACATAAATAAACAGAAGAACATTTATTAAAAAAGGAACATAATCCGCTGAAACCTCATGGATGGGTTCTCGGTCTGTAATGGTTGAGGGCGAAGACAAGTCTTTTTATCTCTTTTAGATAAGAATACCCAATGTTAATGTGATCGTGTCACTAAACACTAAAAGTGCCCTCAATGACTGTTGATACCTTTTCAAAAAGATAGCCGACACCCTGATCGTTTTTTGATACCACCTGTATAAGGTTAGCGTAATATGATAGACCCCTGCTCACCTATTACCAATGTTTTCTAACTGAACAACTAATCAAATAAGGAGGCCAAAATGTGGGTAATGGGACAACATTTGGCCCATCCTCTAAGGGCGGGTAAAAAATGCCCGTTATATTCAAGATTCAATAGAGGAAAATAGCTTGATACAGCCATTATCATCTCTAAATGAGTAAAGACTCATCCAACAAAAGATATTGCCATCAGCACGTTAATAGCGTCCCATTACACCCTATCATTTGACTAAGAACATTACCCTCTATTATGAACTATCTCTTGGTGGGTGGTATAGTTAGGAGGGGACAAGGGGAAAACGCATGAACGGCAGAAGAATCGGGTAACCCCAATAGCGTAAATAGGAACACCGACTATAAAAAGAGGAACAGTAGTCCCGTTTTAAAATTCTTTGTGAATAGCCTCGATGATGATTGCATATTCTCTTTGCCAGTTAGGAAAAGATGATGAGAATTTCCTAATTACCTCTAAGAGCATTTTCTGATCCGTTATTCTGGAATCACCATATTTCTCATATCTCAGTGTTCCTCTTAGCATATGAAGTTGAACATGTAAATCATCACTTGTCAAAGAGTTTTTCTCAATATCAACAAGCAAATCTTGAATGTTTCTAAATGCTGTTGGGATTTCCGATGTAAGCTTGTCAGCAGTTTCATAATTACTTGTTCGATTTTGATTAGTTGGAAATGGTCCTTTATGCCGATCAGCCCACCCAATAAATGGTAGAGCAATTATTAGACTAAGCAAACCCCACCAACCAAAAATTAGAATAGAAGTTACAACTATGCCAATTCCTATGAAAACTCGCATATCTATTTGTTTAGCAATTCTATCACTTTGAGAGTGCCTTGCATTGGTCTAGAAACATTGAAATAATAGGCCATGTTTCCTTTCTTGGAAGTTATGATGATACATCTAATCACGCCAGATATAATTCGATCATTCACGACAAAATGTTCTAAGCTCCTTTTCCAATCTTCACCTACAGTTCCATGTCTCTCACTTATGAATCTGTCAATTAAAGAATTGGCCATCCCCATACTTAAGCAATGAATGATCGCAGATGTTTCTATCGAGGTTGCATCACCGCCAGTTATCGGTTTAAAGTCAGGCGAAAAATGTCTGCGGTCTTTTTTTGATTTAAATAGGTTAGAGAAAAGTCCCATAGTTTTAATTTTTTAAGAGTGATTATTTTTTGTGCGCTATGCCTGCCAACGCCTAGCTATCCGCCGTGTGTCCCGAACTAGCTGGATGGCACTAAAGTAGCGAATCTGCCCAACCCCCACAACAGTATCCACGATGCACTGCGTTCCTCAAGTCTTAGTCCAGAAAGAAGGAAGGTGGGACGGGAGATGAAGTATCAGAATGGGCAGATTCGTGGGCTAGTTCCGATGCACTTTCAGAAAGCACCAATGACTTTTAACTCGCAATTAAGTGTTGACATTGACTTACTCTTCTTATAACTTGTGCATCCTACTTTGATACTTATGATACTTATGGGCATCTACGACTTCCACATATTAAGCACCACAGACCAAGCCAATGAAGTTTGGACTAACGGAACATACCTATGCTCCAAGTCCAATGGTCTGAAGAAATACAACTTATATGCGCTTGGTAATTTCTATGTTGAGATGCTATACGATCCAAGAAGTAATGAGATAAAAAAAATAAAGTCCTTTCGTACTGATAAGTTGTTGAAACCTTATCTTTCTCAGATCAAATTGACTTTCAAATGAAAGAACTACTCAGCGGCTTTTTATTTCTATTCACAGGTGAGGATAAAGAGTATTCCTGGAAGGAAATCATAATAGGATTAACAGTAATAACAGCCTTTGTTCTACTTGTTTGGCAAAGTATCAATGTAGTCAATGAAGCCTCTGAGATTAAATTCAGAGCAGAGCGAAGAGCAGGTGAATTAATCAAAGAAGGACAGGAACGAGGGGATCTTAGAAAGAATGGGCAAAGGGGGTCGAGCTTTTCCGGGGTGGAAGAGCTCGGCATAACCAGGAAACAATCCTCCACCTTTTATGGGTAATTCCTAATTCTACCATTCCGGTAGAATTAAAATAACCTGGTATTGATGCTCATTGATATTAAAACCGAGGGGAGATAAGAAAACCTTCTACCAGCTTGGCAAAAGGTTAGCTCCACTTTTTGTACCTTCATATTCACTCTTTCCACCCCGGAAAGACTCAGGGAATCTCATTGATATTAAATAGGTCCGCTACCGACCCTAATTTATCAAAGGTGGAAGCTGGAGAAAATGTAGGACTAAGTGTACCAGTGGGGTACCTATTGTCGGCAACGACAAGAGGTTAACTAAATCAGAAATGGGTAAGGCTCAGCGGTTATATTGTCTTCATGGTAGCATTTCCATGTAAGAGGCAAAGTACCCACGAGTACACTTTGCCTCTTATAGTTATCAGGCCCGGAAAAGCTCTATAAAAAAGGAAAGAGTTTAGTTACACTATAAAAAAGGCGTGCGTGCGTATTAGTATACTTAGTAGGGTTACCCCTATTAGGTTCTAAATCATACTAAGATAGTGTAGGATAGTATGTTTCTAATACATAGAAATACATAGAAAATAGGGGTAGGGTAGTCCAGATCCGTAGGCGGTTAATCCTTGTAATAGGTAGATGGGCAGTAGACATCTGCCGACTTAGCGCTTGTTGTGAGTTGTTATTCTTCAGTTTCTATTCGTTTGTAAGTCGTTATGCAGTTCAGAAGTAATAAGAAAGCAAGTAGTCCGAAGAAATGAGTCAACCTGTTCCTGCGTGCATCTGTTTGGATTTCAGAAGTCAGGAGAAAATCATATTGCTGGTTGTAGGTTGTCTTAAATAAAATCAGTTCCTCCATTCTTAGTTTGTAATAATCGAGGGCGTTATTTGATCTGTAATAGTTGCGGTTTGTCTGTAGATTTTCAATTGCTTGTTCAACGTCGTTAAGGTTGTCCCAAGCCGAGTCCATCCTGACAGTTGGATAGCTCAGATAGGCTAATCCAGTTGAAGCGAGAGATGTTAAGAGGAAGACGGCTGGTATTACAAATTTCTTCCCAAAAAATGAATAGATGATGATGATTGGCCCAATAGAGCCAATTACAATTAGAATGATGTCACTTACAAAAATTGGTGAAACTCCAATCGTCTCAGAATATCCACGGTTCGTTGTTAGCGTCATGAATAACAGGACTAAAATGATTAGTCCTACAACGTTGACTATTTTGATTAAGATTTTCAATTCGCAGTACTATTACTCACAACGTTTTACAATATGGCAAGTGGCGGTTTGCGGAGTGAGTCACTATCCACCGATGAAAAAGTTTGAAGCTGGCTATAATGCCCGAATTTACTACTATCCCCGCCATTTGCTATATTGTGTGTTATGCGGTCGTTGTTTCTTCTTCATCCTTTATTTCTAAAAGCATTGGTTCAACATTTGAATAATCCCTTATTACTTTTACTGTAATCAAAGCAAGTGGTATTCCTATGATATTTCCAATCATACTTACAACTGTGCTCGTAGTCAATTCATCAATTGATTCTGCTTTCATAGAGTAGAGAAATACAATTGCAATTCCGATAATTATAATCCATTTCATTTTTCTTAGTTTTAAAAGTTAGTGTTATCTAACATTGCCGTGAATAACTGTCCCGCTTCCTTGTCAATTGATTTAATTTTTTCCACTTTTTTTCTGAATGTTTTTTTATAAAGTGGTCTATACGGGATTGGAATAATTGTCGATAGAATAAAACCGATTACCAAAAGACCAATCGCCAGTTTCCAGTCAAGCACTATTAATATTGCAACTAATAATCCATATTTTGCAATTCTAACAATCCATGTCAAAGGATACCATTTGGGCAATAATTGTTCTCCAATTCCTCTCCATTCCACGTTATTGTGTCTTGAAATTCTTAAAGATGCACGTTGCATTCCAAATAAATAAAACTCAATAATCCATGAAATAATGAAAGCAATTACTAAAGGATGTGATAAATTTTCCATCTCTATCTATTTCGTTGTTGTTTTCGTTTTATGCCCCATAACAATTGGATAACATGACCAAAGGTCATGTTACTTCCATTGTGTGATCACTAATCTAATGGGTTTTGAATGCTAATCAAATGTTGGGTATTGTCTATGTTCCACAGGACAAGATTCAATAGCGTGAAAATGGACTCATACAGCCATTATCTTCTCCAAATGAGTAAAGACTCATCCAATAGAAGAGATAAAAAGCGCCACCAATACAAACAGATATTCTAACTGTACCGGGGTGGAACAGTTAGGATTTACAATAATTTCAACTAGGTCATTTTCAGACAAATTGGAGGTCTTTCTATATAGGGGTTTTGTCTCAATATTAAGCAATCTTTTTCCATTACATTTAACCTTATGAAAAATATCCTTAAAAGCTTCGTGCAGCCGCTAATAATTTCATCACTATCAATGGCTATATTCTCATGTGGGGAATCTTCTCAAAAGTCCAATCAAATTATTGGAGTATATGATATGAAAGTGGAACTTAATTTGAAGGAAGGAGCGGATAAAAAGGGAAGTGACTTTGTGACGGGAGCCTTGGCAATGGCAGAAATTGAAATGAGATTTACTGAAGATAGTATTTACTACACTATGTCAATGGGTGCCATGAGAAAAACCACGCCCTGGAAGATTGAATACATTGAGGATAGCCTTAAAATTATTAAGGAGAATAAAACAGAATCTTATTTTATAAATAAGTCATCTTCAAAAATTGAACTAATCTCAGCGGAGCAAAAATTGATTCTCTCAAAGAAAGACTAATTAATAAGGAAGTCTGTACAAGCCTTTACAATCTCATTTAGATAAGAATACCCAATGTTAATGTGATCGTGCCGTGACGAGGCTATAAATGGGCTTAGATGGCATCAATTAGGTAACTCTCAGGTAACTACAATTAAAAAGCCCCCTTGAATTAACAGGAGGGCTTATATATGAGGTCGCGAGCGGATTCGAACCGCTGTACGAGCTTTTGCAGAGCTCTGCCTAGCCACTCGGCCACACGACCATTAACTAAGCAAACATATCTAATCCACAATTTTCTAACAACAGAAAAGAGGAAGGGTGTTACCCCTTCCCATCAACGTTATTCTTTTGAATCAGTTGCAGTTTCTTCCGCTTCGTCATCGCTCTCTTTGGAGGCGGCCTTTTTAGTCGTTTTCTTAGGAGCTTTTTTCTCGGCCTTTACCTCTTCAACTTCTTCTGTCGTTTCAGACTTTTTGGCTTTTACCGTTTTGGCCTTCGCTTCCTTCTTAACCTCTACTTCCATCTTAACCTCTACTTCTTTCTCAACTTTTTCAACCTTAACTACTTCCTTCTTCTCTGCTTTCGCTTTTGCAGCTGGTTTTTTACCTGAATATCCATCGTCTTCCATTTGAAGTTTTAAAGCGGATAAAGCTGCGATGTCTCCAAGGGTAGATTTTTCGCTGTCCTGGTTAATCTTATCAATAGCATTGGATGACCTCGTAACTGGCTTCTTTTTCCTGACTTGCGGTTCTTCGGGAGCCGAGTGGATATGCATGTGTGAGAGGGTAATCCTCTTATCATCTTTTGAAAAATCCAACACTCTAAAATCAAGAGACTCGCCAATATCGCCAAAAGAGCCATCCTCTTTTTGCAAATGCTTCAAATTGGCTGTTCCTTCAATTCCATAAGGCAGTTCGAGTATTGCTACCCTGTCAGTTTTGCCAATGATTGAACATTTATGTATAGAACCTGCCTTGAATACCGTTTCGAAAGTATCCCAGGGGTTTTCTTCAAGTTGCTTATGCCCAAGTGCCAATCTTCTGTTTTCGACATCAAGCTCAAGCACTTTAACATTTAATTGCTCACCCACTTTCACGAATTCTGAAGGGTGCTTTATCTTTCTTGTCCAGCTAAGGTCTGATACATGGACGAGACCATCGATACCTTCCTCCAGTTCAAGAAATAAACCAAAATTGGTAAGATTCCTTACCACACCTTCATGCTCAGTGCCGATTGCGTACTTAGTAAGAATGTCTTGTTTGGTCCAGGGATCGTCAGTTAATTGCTTGATTCCCAGTGACATCTTCCTCTCGTCTCGGTCTATGGTAAGGACGACCCCTTCACAGTCGTCACGAACCTGAACAAAATCTGCAGGATTCCTTAGATGCTGGGACCATGACATTTCCGAAACGTGGATAAGGCCTTCAACACCAGGCATTAACTCAAGGAATGCCCCATAGTCAGCAACATTTACAATTTTACCTTTGACTTTTGATCCAACATCAATACCCTTGTCAAGTGAATCCCATGGATGTGAAGTCAGTTGCTTCATGCCAAGCGAAATTCTTTTCTTGTCGTCGTCAAAATCAAGTACCACGACATTGACTTTCTCATCCAGATTTAATACTTCTTCGGGGTGATTAATCCGTCCCCATGAGATGTCTGTGATATGGAGCAGACCATCAACACCACCCAAGTCGATAAATACTCCGAAATTGGTCATGTTTTTGATCACACCTTCAAGAACCTGTCCTTTCTCAAGGTTGTTGAGAATTTTAGCTTTCTGTTTTTCCAGGTCTTTCTCGATCAGTACTTTGTGGGAGACGACCACGTTATCGTTGGTATAGTTGATCTTGACAACTTTGACTTCCATCTTTTTGTTAACAAAAACGTCAAAATCGCGGATTGGCTTCACATCGATTTGTGAGCCGGGCAGGAAAGCCTCAATGCCAAAAATGTCAACAATCAAACCACCTTTAGTCCTTCTCTTCACAAAACCATCGATGATCGAATCTTCGTCATGCGATTTTTGGATATTCTCCCAGGCACTTACGATTTTGGCTTTTCTACGAGACAATACCAATTGTCCGTTGAGGTTCTCTTGTTCTTCTACAAAAACTTCAACTTCATCGCCAATCTTGAGGTCAGGTAAATCTCTGAATTCAGAAGCGGAAACCAGGCCATCGGATTTGAAACCAATGTTCAGGATAATGTCGCGACTGGATATTCCTACTACTATTCCTTTTATTACTTCCTTTTCAGTTATTTCATTTAAGGTGCCCTGATAGAGGGTTGCTAACTTCTCTTTCTCAGCTGCACTATATTGATCTCCGAAACCTCTATCACCTATTGTATCCCAGTCAAAATCTTCCTCAATGTTGGAATCATATTTTTGCTCTTTTTTCGTAGACTTTTTGGCAGTTTCTTTCTTTGTTATAAGCTGATCCTCCTGTTCGCTCTCTGCTTTTTCTACTGCAATCGCTGCTTCATTCTCTTTTTCAACTTCATCAACCGGTTGCTCAATTTGTATCTCTTCAATCGGAGCTACATCTTCCTTGGTTTCAACCACTTCGTTGGATACTTCTGCCTCCGTAGTTTCTACAGTTTCGTTTACCGGTAAATCCTCTGATGTTTCTTCCTCAATTAAATCGGAAGGTTGTACTTTAATAGTGTCTGATTCAGGAGTTACTTCTTTGGGGTTTTCAGTTTCAGCTTGCTCCAGTAATTTTTCATCTTGGTTTTCCATTATAAAATTTTACCCTTATTACAACACAACCCTCGGGTCATCTGGCTGTGTATCAATAGTTTAACAATTCTTTATCATAACAATAAAGACCCATTCACTCAAATGAGAGTGCAAAGATAGAAAAAATGGTTAGAAGCAGAACGGTTTACTCCTTTTCGAGGAGCTCAATTTCAAAATAGAGTGTTGAATTAACCGGGATTGAACCAACACTACGAGCGCCATAACCTAAATTCGGAGGTATCCTAAGGATAGCTCTGGAGCCTTTATTAAGCAGCGACAATCCTTCATCCCAGCCTTTTATTACTTTTCCTTCACCAAGAGTAAAACTGAAGGGTTTGTCCCGGTCGTAAGAACTGTCAAATTTACTACCGTCCTCCAGGTAACCTGTATAATGTACGTTTATGACCTCTCCATTAACCGGTTTTTCTCCAGTACCTTCTTCAATGATCCGGTAACCAAGGCCACTTTGCGTATAGCTATGTCCATATTTTCGCTGTTCAATTTTCCATGCTTCGAGTGCTCTCTGGATAAATAGAATCTCGTAAGGAGTAATTTTTAACTTGGGTTCATTAGAGATACTTATAAGATACACCATACCATCCGGGTCACTTAGTGGTATTTCTCTTGGTTTTTTACCGGATTGAATTCTGAAATTGTTTTGATCCACCCCAAATTGGGCGCAGATGCCGTCAAAATCATCATCTGTGAAACAGAAGTGGAAATTTTCTGTCGGTAGCATTTGACATTTTTCGCATTGCGCACCTGTGTTGAATGAACATATCAACACAAGAAAAAGAAAGAGGACTATATGACGCATCGGTAATTTATTTGAGGCCAAGATAAAATCTTTTAAAGTCTTTTATAATAAAACATCATTGAGTTTTCAAAAGACAAATGGGAAACGAACCTCAGAACGGCATGGAGGGTCTGTGGATTAGCCGAGGTCCCTTTTCTTTTTAAAGGTGATGGGGATATAGTCGTCATTTGGAACGCCTATGTAGGCCAAATCCCAATCTGGATTATAATTACTAATGAGACTCTTAATGCATTCAACTCTTTCATCGGCTGGATATGGGCACTCTTCCCAATAGAATATTTCTACCCTATAATGGAACTGCTTTTTTATGCCGTTAATTTTAATTTCTACTTCGATGTTTTGCTCTTCATCGAGTCTGGGTATTTCAATGCCGATGACACTCATGATTTATTGAATCCAGGTTTAAAGTATAAGCTAAATATGAGTCCTCAAAAAATGTACCCGATTTTAATTATCAGATTATCAATTAGTTACAATTATTTAAAAGAACAGGATTTGCACGGAAATGAACTATTTCGTCCGGTAACGACCAAATATTATCGTGAAAGGGTCATATCGAATATTCTTGTTAGCAGATTTTTAATAAAATTATAGCACTTTTGTAGATTCACTTGAAACAGATTCCTGAATGAAATACAAATACTTCCTCTATATCACTTTTTTTTCGCTTTCCTGTTTAATAGCATGTGGACCTTCCACTACTCAAAATCAAATGTCGGAGTCCTCTGAGGATTCCTCTGATGAAGAGGCTGAGGAGGATAAATCACAAAGACCCAGTCCACCAAGAAGCTCAACTGCCAATGTCGGCGGTGTAAACGTCTCAATTGACTATAGCTCGCCAGCGGTAAAAGGTCGGAAAATCTTTGGTGAACTCGAACCTTACGGAAAGGTATGGCGAACAGGTGCTAATGAAGCGACTATTTTTAGTGTCGACGATAGTGTGAAAGTTAATGGGGAAATACTTCCGAAGGGGCAATATGCACTATTTACGATTCCGACTGAAACTGACTGGACGGTAATTTTCAATATGGAGCCCAATCAATGGGGGGCGTATAATTATGATCCATCCCTGGATCAATTAAAGCTCACTGTTACACCCGAGTTGGGCTCAGAACCGATGGAGCGGCTATCATTTGATATTACAGAAGACGGGCGTCTCCAATTTGCCTGGGAATCGGTTAAGTTCAGTCTTACAATTGAGCCTGCGCAATAGACATTTATTTAACTTTTTCTGAACAGGTTATCACACAAAATGGCTGTGGCGACAGCTACGTTTAGAGATTCCGCCTTGCCCAATCGAGGTATCTGAACAGTTTGTGAGCAAGTCTTCAGTAACTCAGGTTTGATACCGGTGGACTCATTTCCCATGAGAATATAGCCCGCCCGGGGAAAGGAAAAATCGTGAAGATTGATTCCTTTCAGACTGGTTCCAATCACAGGGATTGTGGCGTTTTCAAGCATTGTTTTAAGGTTTGTGTAGTGACAACTGATCCTGCAAAAAGAACCCATGCTCGCGTTGATCACTTTGGGATTATAGGAATCTGCGCACGATTCAGAACAAATTACTTGAGGCAGATTGAACCAGTCGGCAATCCTGATGATGGTTCCAAGGTTCCCGGGATCACGGATATCGTCAAGGGTAATGAAAAAATTTTGGTTGGTGTAGTCGATAACCGGGGATTCGGGTATTTGAACAATTGCCAGACCGGCTGAATTTGATTGAAACGAGCCTAAATTGCTGAGTTCTTTTTCCGAGACTATTTCGATTCTGTATTTAGACGCACCGAGGATATTATGATTTTCATTTAAAAATGGCTGAGTAACATAAATATTGTCGATTTCTAAATTTGATTGGAGCGTCTCAATTATATTTTTCCGACCTTCAACAATGAACCTGCCTGACTCCTTGCGGTATTTTTTTAATTGTAAAGATTTGATGAATTTTGACTCACTTTTTGACAACATTTGGTGGATTGTGTTTTAGGGTTTCACGACTATTCTTAGTAGTTATTCTTCTCAGCCTAACCGGATGTCTCGGAACGCGGTTTCTCAAAAAAGACCAAAAATTACTTTACAAGCAAAAAATTAGTGGTGTTAGTCGTGAAGATCGACGTGCCACCGAGAATCTATTTCAGCAAAGTCCGAATAGAAAATTCCCATTTATCCCTTGGGCTCCTTACGTTTGGCTTCATCAATTAGGAAAAAATTCATACGATTCAGCGAAATACGTTAGAAAGAAAGAGAAACAAACTGCCAGGTTCAAGAAAAAAATAGAAGGCAGGGATCCAGGATCAAATTTTGTAACCCGAAAACGATTCAAGAACAATAGAAAACTTGCTAAGTGGGATCGGAATATTAAAGAGGGAAATTTGTTAATGCGCTGGGGAGAACCAGTATCTGTCTATGATTCTGCACTCACCCGTTCATCTATAGCACAATTCAAACTCTATCTACAAGCGAAAGGATATTTTAAATCGAGGTTGTATTTCGAAACTAAAACTGTGGATAAAAGAGTTCGGGTTAATTACACCATTCGCCCCGGCGCTCCATCTATCATCGATTCCATTCGATATATCATTCCTCAAGATAGTATTGGGGCTTTGGTGGCATCAGCGTCAGAGGAAACTTTAGTAAATAAGGGTGATAAATATGATCAGGAGGCCATTACTAAGGAGCGTGAGCGTTTGTATAACTTAATGGTGGACAATGGCTATTTCGAATTTACCCAGCAATACATAAATTTTGAGGTTGATACCATTTCCCTGCCGAACAGAAGGATTATTCTCAAGGAGATCATACATAATAAAGAAGATGGTACTGAACATAAAATATTTAGAATTGACTCCGTCAATTTTATAACGGATGCTAATATTATAGGGTCACGGCAAGACCGGACAATCCAGAAACATGGCGGAGTTAATTTTATGTTTTATGAGGATACGTTCAACCGGAGAATTTTGATATCGAGGCTTTTTATTCAGGAAGACAGCCTTTTTCGCCGATCGAATACGCTGAGCACCCAGAGGCAATTGGCGAATATGGACATGTTCAAATTTATAAATGTCCATTATGATACAACCGGAGGTAAGTTCGTTTCTAACGTATTTACCAGTCCGCTTGATAAGTATCAGACTTCGGGTGAAGTTGGTGTGAATGTAAGTCAGGGTCTGCCCGGACCTTTTGTCAACGGCTCGGTGAAAGACCGCAACCTTTTCGGGGGATTGGAAATACTCTCGCTCTCAGGGAGATTTGGTATTGAAGGGGTGGCTTCGGCTTCAAATGATAAAAATGTTTATCAGAGTACAGAACTCGGTATAAATGCGTCGCTTTTGTTTCCACAGTTTCTATTCCCATTAAGTAAGAAATGGGAGCAAAGAGTGAAAGGTCTTGAGCCTAAAACTACTTTCAATACAGGTTCTACTTTAACCAACCGGCCCGAATATGACCGAAGAAGTTTCTTAGGTTCGGTTTCTTATACATGGACCAATGAAAAAAGAAAAATCTATAATTTCTCTCCTGCAGAGATTATTTATATCAACTCTGATATTAAGTCTAAAACATTTGAGGAGTTTTTGGATGCCCAACTGGCCCGTGGAAACTTGTTAAAAAATACCTTCAAGCCTTCCTATGTAAGTAGCATGTCATTTTCTGCAATTAACAATATTGGCCAATACGGAAATTCAAAAGAGCGATCATCATTTTTTCGGTATAACATTGAAAGTGGAGGTACTTTCCTGAATTTTATTGGCTCTGATAACCTCTCGTCCAAATCATTGGAGTTTTATCAGTATTTGAAGTTCAATGTTGATTTTCGCGGGTACAATCCCATATCTAGCAGCACAGTATTTTCATTTAGAATTAATCTGGGACTCGCTATACCTTATGGTGAAAATAACATCCTTCCCTATGAAAAATATTTTTTTTCCGGGGGCAGCAATGGGATCAGGGCCTGGCGGCCGCGAAGACTTGGACCCGGATCTTATACACCACTGGATGAGGATGGAAATTATACTGACAATTTTGAGCAGCAAGGAGAAATACTCATGGAAAGTAGCCTTGAGTTAAGACATGATATCATCGGCTTTGTTGATGGGGCATTTTTCATAGACATGGGTAATATCTGGACACTAAGAAATGATCCAACAAGGGAGGGTGCTCAATTTGAAGTTGATCGGTTTTTTAGGGAAATAGCCATAGGAACCGGGTATGGAATCAGGTTCGATTTCTCATTTCTGTTGCTGAGGTTCGATACTGGTCTAAAAATCTATGATCCTGCGAGAGATCGAGGGAACCGGTTTATTCTTGATAAAAATTTTAACGACTCCAAGTTTCAGGCCTCCGATAATTTAGTTATTAATATAGGTATAGGCTATCCATTTTAACCGCCCTGTTCAGGTTGAGTTTCTTCTATCAAAATAGCATCACCCTGCTCGATGTCGGTTTCTTCTGGCAGGGGAGTTTTGGGTTTATTTCTGGCTTTGAAAATCAGATCGGTAAAATCTTCAAAGCTTTTCGTGTATTCCAGACTAAAACCAGTGGTCGTATTATTTGGACTATCCAGAAACCGATTAATAGTATTGTAATTTGTTTTGTTATACATTTTGGCTCTCAGTTTTCCATCATTGGTGATGAGGTATTCAACGGTCCAGTCACCGACGATGCTGGTCGCATCTGTTTCGTTATTGATATTGGTGAATCCTCCATCTCGTGAAATTTTTAATCTGCCGTTGAGCAAAGTGTAAGCAAGCCTTAATTGGAAAGTGTTGAAGGCGTCCTGGTTAAGACTCGTTAGATCGACGTCCACTTCCAGGTTTTCATCTACCTGTGAAACCCAATAGCTCAATTGATTGGAGATAAATTCGCTTACGCTGCTGCCCAGGGTTTGCCCTCCCCCCACATTAAAACTGTTTTCAGGAGAAAATCTGCGTAATATGATTAAACTAAAAACCTGCCTCTTCAGTTCCTGCTCATCCTGGGAAAGTTTCGACTTGAAGGCATTCACAATTGGGCCAACTGCATTACTTCCTATGGTTTCAGGATAATTTTCAATTTCAATATTGAAATCTATTTCAGGGGTTAACAATGGCCCTTTCAGGTTGAGCAATACGATGGCTGGATATTTTCGCCTGGCATCCGGAGAGTTCAATACTTCATCACTCGAATTGTCTGGTAATAATGGAAGGAGTGAGGTGAGTTGCGAATACCTTGCATTGATATCCATGACGCCCTGGTAAGGATTACCAAACCAGGAGATTCTACTTCCGCTCACAATTTCAAATTCCTTATTGATAATGTTTTTAAGGGTAAAATTGTATCCTCCGGTAGCTATCTCCATGTCACCAAACATTAGAAAATCACCATCAGTATTGATCTGTAATTTGATTTCACCGTTTCCACGACCCCTAATAATATCTCCTGATTTAATATCGAAGATGAGTTCTGTATAGGCATCGGGAGTGATATCGAGATCAAAGTCGAGTTTCAGTCCCTTGAGGTTTACCTTGCCTGTTTGCAGAGGCACATTGGTACTTTCAGGATTTTTTTTATCTGAGGCAAGAAATGTTATAAAATCTTCTTGTTGAACATTGGTGTTTTGCGACAATGGTATATAGATGCGCGTATTTTTGTTGGTGACTGCATTAGCAGAAATATTTAAATTGTTCAGAGGACCTTCAAATGATACTTTGCCCGTTGCATATAAAGATCCATAATAGATACGGTTGTCGGTAGCTGTCGTATTTATTACCTGGAAGTTTTTAAGGTCTGCCGACAGTCCTAATGAAAAGTTCTTTAAGTTATTATGGAATATTGTCCCAGACGCATTTGCTGTTTGATTATAGACATCTCTTAGAATAACATCCTTTATACCAATTTCATTTTTATCAAAAGTAAAAGCTCCGGTAAAATTGTAATTGGTATTTAGATAGTCAATATGGACAGCACCTTTTTCAATTTTTCCATTACCATGAATGATTGGTGTCTCTAATGGTCCTGAAATATTGAAATTTCCTGTAGCTTCCCCTGCAATGCCGGAAAAGTTCTGTTTGACAAACGGTTGAATGATTCGCAGGTATGCCTTCTCAAAATTAACTTTCAGATCTAATTGTTCTTTTCTGGAAGGATAGAAGAAACCATCAATCCGCATAATTTCAGCTCCTTCCCTGTTTACATTCAGCCCTAGTGATAGCCGTTCATTTTCTTTTTCCCATTCTGAGAGACCATTTATATTCCCTATGAGTAAATCATTCAATTTCACGGTGTCAATGTTCATATCAGTTTGAATCAAAAAATCTTTGTAAAGACCGGATATAATTGTTTTGGCATTGAGTATCCCACTAATTTTTTCGGTTAACAATGGATTAAGACTTTCGAGATCAAAATTATCAATCAGGATTTCAAGAGACTGGTCTGGAATATCTGATAAGATACCCGATAACTTGATTGTTTGATTTTGGTAGGAAATTTCAAAGTTCTCAAAAGATATACCCCGAGTATCAATGAAAATGGTGTTGCCATCAGAAAAATACCAGTGATTTCCTATGGCTACAAGATCAGAGGGCTTGAGCCTAATTTTATATTGATCATCCAAAAAGGAGAAGGTCCCTGATAACGACGCTTTGTTGTCGGTATCAATTTGTTCAAAGTTGGTGTTGAAATCGATGATGCCATCATTCCAGATTGCCTCAAAAAAGAGATTTTCAAAATTAGCGGCCCGGCTCAACTGCAGATTTTGTGAAGATAAATAGACCATTGACAGGACATTAGTAGCATCAGCAATCTTGGAAGTGCTGATATCGACTTCGTTATTATAAAAGAAATACTTTCCCAATTGCAGTGTGTCCAGATGACTGTGCAGGTCAACTATTACAGTTTCGCCATGATCGAAACTGCCTGTTATTACTGTGTTCTTTCCCACAATAATGTCGTTGCTGATCATTTGGACAAAAGGTGCAGAATCTTTAATGGTCAATTCAAAATCTACTTCGTAATTAAATGGTTGTTCAAGGGGCTTCTCCTTGAAGTATGCCTCGAGCGTTTCGCTATCATTCTGCAGAATTACCTTATACTCATTCGACAACTGGGCCAAATCTTTAAAAAGAACAGAATAGTTAAAATCACCATTGGCTGTCAATTCCATAAGTTCATTAGAGACAGATAGCAGTCGTTCGTCTTCATTAATTTGTGAGAAGACAATAATGGAGTCAAGCTTTATTTCATTGAGATCGTTTTTAAGATAAAAATCATTAAGCCTTGCGGTTCCTTGCAAACTGTCAAGTTCGAGACCTTCGAGATCAAGGTCAATTTTTGTTTTTAAGAGAAAATTTTTACTGCTCAGGTTTGTGGCTCGCAAATTCAAAGTGTCAATGCTTCCTGTAAAATTGAGCTTGTCCCGGCCCAGTCTAAGATCGACAGTGCCATGCATGTCGAATTTCAAATTCGGATCATTAATTTCAAACTCACCCTCGAAGAATTGAGAAGCAAACCTGGCCTTCGTTTCAATATTTTTATAATCATAATTATTCATAACGAGATGGTCAAAATTGGCATCCAGAAAGAAATCAGCAGTTTTTTTTGTAAATCCACTTCCGTCGATTGATCCACGCATTGTGATTTCACCTAATTGCTCACCAAGAATCTTCTTGAGATCAAATTCCTCTAACTGCAGATAACCTTTATAGCTCCCGTTAAATTTTTGATAAGGTAGTTTAAGATTAAGATTTGATTTGATAGCGCCGAATGCAGTTTGAAAATTGCCACTTGCAACGAAGTCATTATAAAAACCAAGGAATGAAGCCCTGGCATTTAAAGTTTGTATGGAATCGAGGAGGGCTGCATATGTTTGTGGAAATAAAGGTTTCATGTCTTCTGAATCAAACCGTGATCCTGTCATTTTTATGTCCATAAAAGTCTCGGCTACATCAGGCAAGCCAACAAGATGGACATTACCCTCGGCGTAACTGGATTTGCCAAATCGAAGGAGCATATCTGTGACCTGGAATCGACCAACTTTCCCTTGAATTTTCGCCGATACGTTGAGCGGTTCACTAAGTGGCAGCGCCTTGATGCTAAAACTGGCAATATCATTAGGATGAATGGATGACTCCATTAATCGGGAAGCCACTTCAACGCTATCGCTGAAATAACTTAGGTTGGCTGAATTTGTATAGAAAAAGCTAACAGAATCAGCAATAATACTTTGGCCGACCTGAAGCTCCATGTCGAAAAAATACATGGCCTGGTTTGTGAATATGAATTCGCCATGCATGGAATTTATATCTAAAAGCTGTTGGGAGTCAATAGCCCGGAAGTAATCAATGGCCGTTCGGATGGTGTCCCCTGAGATCATTAGATCAGAGAGGTCCCCTGTGATACTATCAAAAGCAAAATGATAGTAGTCCCATGATGTTGCCGGGGGTGGCCTCCTGAGGTCATTGACTGAAACCCTGGTGTTTTCGAATCGAGCTTTCTTAATTGAAATGGGCTTAGGTGCTTCAACAGAGGAATCACGAGGATTTTTCAAGCCTTTCAGTTTATTTAAGAAATCACTGATATTGATTGAAGTTGAGTCGTTGTGTTTTATGATTGAAAATTGGGTATTAATGAGGTTCAACCCTTCAATACTTGCCTCTTTTTCAATAATCATGTTGACAAGGTTGAAATCCATATTGACAAAATCTCCGGCAATCATTGTGGAGTCGAACTCATCTTTGATTTGAAAACCTTCAATTTGGACATAGTCGAACCATGAGATATTGAGAGATTTAAGGCTGACTTGATAGCCTGTTCTTATTGACAGGTATTTGGCAAAAGCCTTTGCCAACTCCGTTTGAACAAAAGGGATTTGAATGGTGCCGAAAGTCAAAAGAATTAAAAGCCCGGCAATAGATAGCGACCAAACCAAAGTGGCAAGAACCCCTTTTTTAATAACTTGCAGAAATTTGAATTTGTTCTCCACTGGTATACTGGTATAGATGACAGTTATCCTTGCAATAGAATCATCATGTGATGAAACATCGGCAGCGGTTAGTGTAAACGGGATAATTAAATCCAATATTGTCGCTACTCAATCTGTACACGAAAACTATGGAGGTGTAGTTCCAGAACTCGCTTCGAGGGCACATCAGCAGCATATTATTCCAGTGGTTAGTAAAGCCCTTAACGAAGCAAATATAAGGAAAAATAAGCTCGATGCCGTTGCTTTTACTCAAGGGCCTGGCCTTCTCGGATCACTTCTTGTAGGTGCTTCGTTTGCTAAATCTTTAGCCCTTGCATTGAATATTCGATTAATTGGAATTCATCATATGCAAGCTCATGTGCTCTCTCACTTCATTGATCAGCCTGTTCCAGGATTTCCTTTTATATGCCTCACTGTAAGCGGGGGACATACGCAACTGGTAAAGGTTAGCAACTATCTGGAAATGGAAGTTATTGGTGAAACCCGCGATGATGCGGTGGGTGAGGCTTTTGATAAATGCGCCAAAATAATGGGTTTCCCGTACCCCGGTGGCCCTTTAATTGATCAATATGCAAAACAAGGAGATCCAAAGCGTTTTAAATTTCCATCCTCAGATATAGCTGGTTTGGATTATTCATTTAGCGGGGTTAAAACAGCATTTCTGTATTTCTTAAGAGATGAATTAGCCCGTGATAGTGAGTTCATTGTTTCAAACCTACCAGACATCTGTGCAAGTCTCCAATTTAGCCTGGTTGAGATGCTCATTGCTAAAGTTAGTATGGCTGTTAAAAAAACAGGAATTCAGACCCTGGCTATTGCCGGAGGAGTTTCAGCAAATTCCGAATTGAGGAAAAGCATGACTGCTCTTGGAGTTGAAAATGGATGGGAAGTATTCATCCCCAAATTTGAATATTGCACTGATAATGCTGCAATGATTGCAATTGCTGCTCATTATAAATTTCAGAAGAAGGAGTTTCTTTCACTGGATGCATCTCCCTTACCGAGGATGAAGATGTGAAATAAACGCTATTGAAGTTTTTTAGAATTAATTGTGCTGCTTCCTTTCCTGGCGTCTTTGGGATTGAAACCAAATAAGTAGGCCGCTGATATGACGATGGTATTGTCTCGGAATTCGAAATTTTCCCCATAGGTGGTCAACTGGCTGTTAACCAGTTAAGTATTACTGCCATGAACAGGAACCAATGGGTAAATATTGATGGTGCCCCATCGTTCCAATCATTTACAGCTGAAAATGCCTTCAAGGAAAATCAGATTGGGGCGGGATTACTCCTCAGTCATGACAAAGTGGGCATTCATAATGAGGTGAGTTTGTATACGGCATATGCCTACAAGATAAGAATGAAGAAAGGTGTACTTTCAATGGGGTTACAGGGAGGATTTAATTCAAGAAAATCTGATTTCACCCAGTTCAATTTAAGAGATCAAGGTGATCCGTTGCTCTCGGGGTCACCTCGAACCTTTAATCCCAATTTTGGAACTGGAATCTATTACCAGGATACAAAGTCTTACATAAGCTTGTCAGTGCCTTATATTCTCTCTCCTAAAGCATTCAATCTTGACTCGGACCAGCCAGTTAAATCTGTTGAGGTGAGGTATTATTACCTCTATGCAGGAACTGCAATTGGGTTAAGCGGACCATATGAGGACTCACAATTCATTTTCTACCCGTCATTTTTGTTAAAAGTACCAGAAAGGGGACCGGTTTCCTGGGACATCAATGCCATGATTATTTTCAAACAAAAAAATAACGTGAAGTTTGAGACACAGGAGAGAGTTTATGCTGGGGTTTCATGGAGATTTGACGATTCTGTTATTGCATTGGTGCAGTTTGTCCTGAATGATAACTTTAGAGTAGGGTATGGTTATGATATTGTCACATCCAGGTTGACCACCTATTCCAAAGGATCACATGAGGTTATGTTGAATTACAGAATACCCATAAAAAACCACAAGAATAATCCTCAGTGTCCGACTTATATCTAACACATTTCAAAAGGGGCTAATCGCCCCTTTTATGTTACTTTTAAACCATGTATACCACAGCAATTAAACCATCACTTGAGTTTACAGTGGCGTTTCTACTGTGTATCATCTTTTCTCCGATAATGCTTTTTATTGCAATTGCACTTTGGTTTCTCAATAACCGGCAAATACTTTTTATTCAACAAAGATCCGGACGAAATGGAGGAATATTCTACCTTCTCAAATTCAAAACCATGACCGATTTCGTAGATGAGGGAGGAACACTGTTATCGGATGAATTAAGATTGACAACATTTGGCAGATTTTTAAGGCTGACTTCATTGGATGAGCTTCCCCAGTTGATCAACATATTGAAGGGCGACATGGGTCTTGTTGGCCCGCGGCCATTACTTCCAGAATATTATTCACTTTTCAATGCTCAGCATAAATTGAGATTTAATGTGAAACCCGGATTGACAGGTCTGGCACAGATAAAGGGTCGAAATTTATTAGGATGGAAAGAGAGACTTGATCTTGATGTCATGTACGTCAGGCACATTTCATTGCTAAATGATGTCAAAATCCTCCTGATGACAGTGGCTATTGTGTTGACTGGCAATGGTGTCAACACTTCGGACGGATCAACGATGCCCAAATTCACCGGCTGCTAATACAGTGGCACGGCCAGCAAGAATATACTTGTCTGCTCCCTCGGCTGGAGAAAGGGAATTGAACAAAATCAAAAAGGTCATCGAAAGTGGATGGATAGCACCGGCAGGACCACATCTCGATAAATTTGAAAATGTTTTGTCAGACTATTTTGATGGCAAAAGAGTTTTAGTGCTTAACTCCGGTACAGCTGCTATTCATCTTGGACTTAAACTTTTGGGTATACAACCTGGAGATAAGGTAATATGTCCCACCTCTTCATTTTGTGCCACAACCAACCCTGTGCTTTATGAGAAGGCGATCCCTGTATTTGTTGATTGCGAAATCGAATCTTTTGGATCGGATCCTGATTTAATTGAGGAAGCGATCCTTAAGGAATCGACAAAAGGTGAAATTCCCGTGGTAATATTAGCTATGCACAATTATGGTATGCCCTGTCAAATGAAAAGAATACAAACCATTGCCCTCAAGCATGGGATTCCAATTTTGGAGGATGCAGCTGAAGCAATGGGTTCAAAATTTGAAGGTCAGTTGACCGGTACTCTGACGGATTTTGGTATTCTCTCTTTTAATGGAAATAAAATTATTACGACGGGTGGGGGCGGAGCCTTACTGCTACAAGATGATGATATGTATAGCAAGGCTTTGAAGCTGGCCACACAGGCAAATGAAGTGCTTCCATACTACCATCATATAACGTTGGGCTACAATTATCGCATGAGTTCGGTTGCTGCGGGAATTGGGTTAGGACAAATGGAAACATTAGAAGAAAGGGTAATGCGGAGGAAGGAAATATTCCGAATGTACGAGGACCAATTGATCCACGAAGGGATATCTTTTTTTCAGGGTCCTAAAAACGTTGAATCCAATCGCTGGCTTTCGCTTATGCTGATTGACCAGACGAAAATGGGATTTAACAATATCGATTTAAAGCGACATCTTGAAGAAAATAATATTGAAAGCAGAATTTGTTGGCAACCTCTTCATGTGCAACCCCTCTACCAACAATATGATTGCTACGAAAACGGTAATGCAAAATGGCTGTTTGAAAGCGGCTTGTGCCTTCCAAGTGGTTCAGGACTCAGTGATGAAGAGGTTGGCCGGGTGATACAAGTAATTATTGAATACATGAAATAACGTGGCAGTTACCCCAGATCACTTCCCGAAACCAGACATCACAATATGACTGTCACTATTTATGATCGCATCTTAGTTCTTTTATTTTACAGCAATTAATCTTTTTCTGTCAACACAAATAAATTAGTATGTCGCTCTATTTTGATCATGTTGTATTGAAAGTGAATGATTTGGAGCAATCTATCAAAGACTTTGAGTCACAGGGTTTCACGGTTTCCCGGGGAGGAATTCACGGAGGTTCCTTATCAGAAAATGCATTGATTTATTTCAAAGATGATAGTTTCATTGAATTATTTTGTTTGACGAAAAGTTTCAAATCAACCGTTTTAAGGTTTTTGCATCACAATAGGATATTCAGAAGATTTCAGTATTCAGCTAAGTGGGGTTTGGCTTACAGGTTTTACTCCAGAAGTCTTGAATTAAAAGAAGGGATTTCCGATATATGTTTCCTTTCAGATGGTTTCGATCAGGAGTGTATTAGGATAGATAAAGGGGGATTATTCTTAGCCAAAGTTTTGATCGCAAGCCGCCGACTAATTGACAAATCACGAATAAAATGGCAAATGGTAAGCCCGTTTATTAATGAGATGCCTTTCTTCAGATCACCCTACCAACCAGTTCGTGAAATTGATGATAAACTGAAAGCGCATAAAAACGGTGCAGAGGGGCTTGGTAAAGTCGTTATAATGGCCCTTGATTTTAAAGATACTGTATCAAAGTATCA
Source organism: Bacteroidota bacterium (assembly GCA_027592755.1). Classification (GTDB taxonomy): domain Bacteria; phylum Bacteroidota; class Bacteroidia; order Cytophagales; family Cyclobacteriaceae; genus JAJCYL01. The sequence goes on from JAQCLE010000039.1 coordinate 22,123, forward strand.
GATATTTCTAGGCCAGGATCCGATACCCTCAATTTCTGATGAGAAGTTTAAGACGACATTTAGATTAAAGCAGACTAAAGTTGAGATACTCAAAGCTTCGGAGGACCAATTGGTATTGGATAAAATCCGGGGGCGAGGTATTGGAATTTATGGACTACAACTCATTGGGAGTGATTTCCAACTCAATCACATTGATGAATCCAAATTGCATGGTTTGGCGCTTATTGATAAATAAAAAAGGGTAGCAAAGCTACCCTTTGAAATGACTCTCTTTAAATATCCTTAGTCTGAACCACTATCACTTTGCAATGCAGTCACAATGCCATCATATCTTGATTTCAAATCAGCATTATCCTCCAACTCACTTTTGATGGCCTTATAAGTCTTACCTCTGTTTCCAACCAATTTGGTAGCCAGTTCCTGGATGACAACTTTTATCGCTTCGGTACGCTCATCTTTCAGTCCGTCAATGAGTTCGAGAAACTGAATTTCATAGTCTTTTGCCTCAATGGCGGCTAATTCATCTGAATCACCTTTGGTTTGCGCCAGCTCCTTGTACCGCTGACCGGTCATTCCTTCCTGTGATTTAATCATATTATTTACCTCAGCGCTTAAGTCCCTCTTCATTAAATCAATCACCTCGTTTAACAGCGCATATTTCCTAAGATCGTCATCTGTAATTTCATCCTGTGCATATGATGCATTGCTTAATATGACCATTAAAACAATACTTAGCCCTGCAGTTCTTTTCAAAAAATTAATCACCATAATCAATAAAAATTTAAGTTCAACATTAAAAAACGTGAAATTAAGTGCTTAAGACAATTCACCCAATGTTTTTTAGCTCAATGGTAAAGTGAAGAGGTCTTGTTCAAAATTTTTATAGCCCATATTTTAATTGTAGCCACCTGGAGCCAAACATAATTCAGATCAATTCTTACTAAAAATTAACCGTTAATCTGGCATTAAAGAACCTTGCAGACAGGTTGTTGGGAACTCCAAATTGATTGTTAGAGAGGTCTGTGACCCATGTATACGAAATGGTATTATTTATACCGAAAAGGTTGAGAATATCCAATCCCAGAGAAATAGATTCCAGGTGTTTGTTCTTTTCTAATAAAAAGATCTTTGAGAATCCTATATCGGCCCGCAGGTATTCATCGCCATTAAAGGAATTACGAAATCTGTCATCACCCGGAGGACCAAAAGGTAAACCGCTGCCGTAAAGAAAGTTTAACGATACTCGAATAGTGGGGTCCTGGGGTAAGTGATCCTGGAAGAAAACACCCACGTTAACCCGCTGGTCAGACGGCCTTCTGATGTATCCACTGCCATCACCTAAAATATTCTCCTCAGTTTTCAAAAAGCCAAGGCTAAACCATGACTCAGCGCCGGGCACGAATTCACCGTTGATTCGAAAATCCAGGCCAGTAGCATAACCCTGGGTATCATTGTCTCCGAAATATCGCAGTCTGATATTATCAACATCATAAGCAATGATCCTGTTAATCTTTTTGTAATAAGCTTCAGTAAACAATTTGAATTCCCGGCCCCACATTGTAAAAAGGTGGTCGACACCGGCAATGTAATACCAGGACACTTGTGCCTTTAGGTCTGTTGTCACAATTCCCTGCCTGTTGCGCAATTCTCTATAAAATGGGGGCTGGACAAATCTCCCAAAGGCTGCCCTAAATACAGTGTTTTTAAGTGATGCAGGCTGAAATGCATATTGTAGTCGGGGGCTGTATTCAACATCGCCATTCAAGTCCCAATAATTTATCCGCAATCCATAAGTGATGAAATGGACGGAATCCTGAATAACAGAGGTATTCTGAACATAGGCAGTAAGACGGTTGGAATTAAGATGGATTTCATTTTCGATACGATCACCGATTCGGGTGTAGTTGGCGGAATCGGTAAAGTTGTACTCATTCAATTGATCATCAATGTTTTCATTGGAGTAACCAACTCCAAATTCCATTTTATTTGAAGAACTCAGATATGCCGTTGAGCGAGAATCAATATTGATTATACGCGCATCAAGTGTATTTCTTCCAAAGTTAAAATCAGTACCAATTCCGCGGGTAAATGCACATTCGTTAAAATTATCAGAACCAAGATTAGTGTTAAGATCACAAAGTCTGTAGCCACCCTCCACTTCAAACAGTTCCCTTTCTTTAGTGCTGATAATTGAAGTAATCAAACTGGTGGAAACCCTGTTGTTAAAGCGATGATTCAGCTTCACAGCACCCTGATAAGTATCGTATTGCGAAATTTCCCGACCATCAAATGCTACAAACAATCTAAAAGACCGGCTGAATGTCCCGAAGTCTGTTTCTCTTGCCTCCGGTTCAATCAGGTACCTGTTTTTTGAATAAGCAAGCAACAGATTGACTGAAGTACTGGAAGTTGAAAGATTAGCTTTTGGTTTGAATCTAAAGGTAGAATACGATTGAATATCTGTGAATTTTGGCAGATACTGCCCGTTCACGTCAAGAGTATTTAATAGATAACGGGAGTTTTTATGCCTTACTCCTAAAACGGAGGATACAAGTTTACTCTTACTTGTCCCTTCTAAATGTATCCTGCCACCCAGTGAACTTAAGGTTGAAGAACCACCAAAGTCTTTTGGTTCCTTGTACTTGATATTGAGTGATGATGATAGTTTGTCTCCATATTTTGGTTGCCAGCCACCGGAGGAAAAGCTTATGCCTCCTACGAGGTCGGGATTGATAAAGCTCAAACCTTCCTGTTGTCCTGCCCTTACCAGAAATGGCCGATAGATAAGGATATCATTTACATAGACCAGGTTTTCGTCGAAATTTCCACCTCTAACACTATACGATGAGGAGAGTTCATTATTGCTTACCACACCAGGAAGGGTAGCCAGGACTTTGGAAAAATCCCCGAATGCAGAAGTGAGATTCTCTGCTGATTTTGGATCTATATTAATATTTCCAGCTTCAATTCTCACAGCATCGTTCCTTAGATCCCTTATCTCCACTGGATCTAAAAAAGTCGTGGCAAGTATCAAGTTCATGTTGAGTTCATCCCTTGCATCTTCAACTTCATTAAGCAATTGGGTCATAGCTTGATATTGAACATGCCTGAATTCCAGGAGGAGGCTGTCAAATCCCAAAATTGGAAGAGTTAACTCGTAGCGACCCGAAGCATTGGTTATGGCTCCGAATGAAGTGCCAGAAACGATGACATTAACATTTTCAATGGGCTCTGAATTCTCATTTGTAACTATGCCGAAAACAATCCTTTGATTCTGAGCAGATAGCTGAGAACAGCAAAACAGCAAAATCAATGGCAGAATCTTCAATGAAATGCTTTTGGATGGGAAGCAAATTGACACACCATCACAACGATTTTAATTTTGTTATCGTGTCCGGTGGATTTTCTGAACTAAAAACAAAACTCCCGGCAACAATTATATCAACACCTGCAGCGACTAATTCCGGAGCATTCTCAAGTGTTACGCCTCCGTCAATTTCGATTTTGCAATTACTGCCCGATTGATCAATTAGTTGCCGCAAGGCCCTCACTTTATCAAATGAACTTGGCATGAACTTTTGTCCACCAAAGCCGGGGTTTACAGACATTACAATAACTACATCAATATCCCTTATGAATCCTTCCAAAACTTCCACTGGAGTGTCCGGGTTTATAGCAATACCAGCGTTACATCCTAAATTTTTGATTTTCTGTAAAATATCAGCCAGTTGTGGGCAAGTTTCAAAATGGACGGAAATGGTTTTGGCACCCGTTTTCACACAATCCTCCAGATAGAGTTCCGGCTTCTTGATCATCAAGTGATAATCCATTGGTTTTTTTGCATGCCGGTAAATAGCAGCACATACAGGAAACCCAAAGGAAATATTCGGGACAAATATGCCATCCATGATGTCAATATGGATTAAATCGGCCTTACTTTGATTTACCATTTCAACATCCCGCTGTAGGTTTGCAAAGTCTGCAGCAAGCATAGATGGTGCAATTTCTATTGATCTTTTCATTGTATGTTGTAAGCTGCAAATTTAAAAATACGTGCTTAAGTCTGGTAGCGACTCTTTCTTTTAATTGGTATACTACTTCGAGGTTGTTTATTTTTACTTTTGAGATGCGTATGAAGATATTATCAGTAAATATTGGGCAGCCTCAACAGATTAGGTGGAAAAAGAAGACCATAGTAACCAGTATTTTCAAGAATCCAATATCCAATAAAGTGAGAATAATAGCATCCGGAGTTGAGGGTGATGTTCAATCTGATTTAATGGTTCATGGTGGTAAATATAAAGCGGTATATGTCTATCCTTATGAGCATTATGACTTTTGGAGCTCACAATTCCCGAACCTGAAGTTCAATTGGGGAATGTTTGGCGAAAACCTGACGACTAGTGGCCTTTTAGAAGATCAGATACATTTGGGCGATATCATAGGGATAGGTACTGTAGAATTGAAGGTGACTCAACCACGGTTTCCATGTCTGAAATTGGGATTGAAATTCGACGATTCTTTGATGATAAAAAAATTCCTTGAAAGCAGGAAATCAGGATTTTATTGCTCCGTTTTTAAAGAAGGACAAGTATTCGTAGGTGACAGGATTTCAATTCTAAATTCAGAGCAATCAGGAACTACAATTAGAGAATTTGTAGATGTTTATACTCAAAAAAATCCAAAGCAAGAAAAGATCGAGGCTATTTTAGAGGATCCAAATCTCATGGAGGATTGGATTGATTTTTTCAAAAACAAATTGGTCAAGGTATCTTAGGATGTCTATACATTATACCTGAATTCAAAGATTATGGAATTAGAACTATTAAAATACCCAACGGGGAAGTTTACCATACCTCAAGATTATGATACCATGATTATTAACGGGTGGATTCGAAATATCGCTGGCTTTCCCGATCGTTTGTCAGCTGAAGTAATAGGGCTTAGCGATAAACAACTTGGCTGGAAATACCGTCCAGATGGGTGGAATGTCCGGCAGGTTGTACATCACTGTGCTGATAGTCATATGAATGCCTTTATTCGCTTTAAGCTGGCTTTAACAGAAGATTCCCCAGTTATAAAACCGTATTTTGAAAATTTGGTAGCCGAACTCCCCGATTCATTAGAATCCCAGGTAGAATGGTCTTTGGACATTCTTTCCGGCCTTCATAAAAGGTGGATTGTCCTTTTAAAAAATATGTCAGAAGCTGATCTTGCCAGAACCTATATTCACCCCGAGTACAATAAACATTTTGAACTTCGTGGTGTCGTGGCCTTGTATTCCTGGCATTGTTCCCACCATTTGGCACATGTCAGACAGGCTTTAGAGCATCAGGGAGCTTTTAACCGATAAACCTATGTCCGGTTTATCGGTTATCATTCCAACCTTTAATAGAACAAAATTTCTTACCGAAGCTGTGATATCTGTTTTGGAGCAAACTGTTCTGCCGCATGAAATATTAATAATAAATGATGGGTCTTCACCTGAATTTGAGCATGATCTGGAGAAGATTGCTTCACTAAGTCCTTTAATCGAATTGATCAATAATGACACACAGAAAGGTGTATCTTTTAGTCGTAACCAGGGAATTGAGGCAGCTTCGGGAGCGTTCATTTCATTCCTAGATGATGACGATATTCTGGAAATGAATTTTATTAAACGGGGGATAGCTGAGTTTAATGAAAATGAAAAAGCAGATGTTTTAATTTCTAATACAGATATACTAGAATCTGGTAGTACCCAAAGCCATGGATATAAACATTTTAGAAAATTAATGCGAAACAAATCAACTTTGGTTGGTGACGAGGTCAATGACGCGAGCTTTTTTTTAACTCATTGTCCAATGATTCACTCATTTATATTTAAGAACCCTGTCATAAAGCAATTCCAGTTTCCGGAAGACCTGAAATACGGTGAAGACATGTACCTATGGATTGAGATGGTCGATTCAGAGATCAATTTTAAGCGAGTTGATTGGATTGGAGGCTATTTTCGGCTACATAAGGGCAATGTTTCTTCACACATCGATATAGGTGAAAAGATCAATTTCTATGAAAAAATTGTCAATTCCGGATTTGATTTGAATGAACACTCCAGTTTCCTCGTTGCACTACGGGGATTTTATTGGTCGTTACGGAGCGGAAGTTTTTCAAAGAGATATTTTTGGTCTGTGATCAAGCATCCGGTCTGGAGTTTGAAAGCAATCTGGAAGCGAGCAAAAATCCATTTGCATCATTGATTAGCTAATTATTTGAACAGACTAAAAATCTTTTTTTGCAGCAATCTTTAAATAAGCCGTTAGTGGCAAGATCACCCATGCAATTAGAGCTGTAAAAGCTACACCTACTCCTAATCCTGCACCTAGAAATTTGTTAAAAACGGCTCCGGTGTAACCCAATAGTGCTGCAACATCGAGTTTGAGCATGATTAAAATACGTGACAAATCAATTGGATTAAGCATTGATGTAATAAGTGAGAAACTTTCCAGTGGATAATCCTCAAAAACAATAAGTGAAAGTATAAAGAGGCCGTCGTAAATCACAGCTAGGAAAAGCCATATAATAATGGCCAGACCAAAGCCTTTCATTCGATTGTTGTTGCTTAGAGCAACGAGGTAGGCGAGCCCGACAAATATGAAAGTCAGCAATATACCAACCGCCAGAAGGATCATAAAATTCCCCAATTGGTCAGTCAGCCAGATAGATCTGATTAGAAAGGGAAGCGCTACACCAAGTGAATAACTGATGGCCAGAGAAGTAGCCAATCCCAGGTATTGACCAAGGAAAATTGATCTTCTTCTGATTGGCTGGGCAAGCAGGAGCTCAATAAATTCCTTAGAATTGTAAAAGTAAATGGCCCCGAATATGGTACCGATAAGAGGAATGAGTATGGTGATGATGTTGACGAGACTGACAATGGTCATTGAAAGTGTATTGCTGATGTGAAGCAATCCCATGGTTGTGACCAGATAAAATAAGAAATAAATGTAAGTCCATCGGCTACGAATGAGATCATACATGCTGTATTGCCATACTTTAATCATGACGCAGATGGTTTAATAACTAAGGATTTATTTCTTAAGATCTCAGCGATGGCATGCTCGAAATCACTTTCTCCCGATTTCACAATAAGATCGTTTAGGGTACCTTGGAAATAAATATTGCCCTCGAGTATAAAGACTATTTCCTCAGCCAACTCTTCAACGAGAGACATAATATGGGTAGTAAAGAGGATCATCTTACCCTCGGTCTTTCTTTTTCGCAGGATTTCTTTCAGGCTGATGATCGCCACAGGATCAAGGCCAGCTGTAGGTTCATCCATGATTATCACAGGGCTGTCAAACATTAATGATAAGGTGATGTTGACTTTTTGCTTTGTACCACCTGATAAGTTTTTTATCTTTTTATTCAGGAAGCCCTCTAACCCAAACAATTCAATGAAGTCATCCTCATTAGATGGTCGTTGCCGAATGTCTTTGATCATGCTAAATAGCTCTCTGATCTTCAGATTTTCGGGAAATTGTGCAATCTGAGGAAGATAGTCTATGTTTTCACGGTATTGCCAGCCTCCGGTTATTCTTTCATTGTCGAGGAATATTTCCCCTTCATCGGGGTGGACCATTCCCAACACACATTTGATCATGGTTGTTTTTCCGGATCCATTTGGTCCAAGGATGGCGGTGATTTTTGATTCCGGAATATGCAGGTCAATACCCCTGAGAACTTCCAGCTTACCAAAGGATTTGTGAAGATTTCTGATATCGATCATCTTAATATCTTTTTCATTAAAGGTCTTTCGTCTGTCAAATTTTCCGGGGTGAAGATCGGTGTAATTTTTTCTGCAAAATTGAGCAGGTCGATAAACATGCTTCTTAAGAGTATTACAGACTCCGGAATGCGTTCCACTATATATGAAAAGAGATTGACTGGTTTGTGTGGAACATCGCCAAATCCATCTTTATCAAGATCATAACCCGAATATTCTGACCAGTAGTTCTCTGTAAAAACATTGCTGTTGGATCCTGAATTTGTAGCCAGATCAAAAGTATTGGATTCGAAATTATTCGCAGAGAAAGTGTTATCCATGCAGCTTCCAAGAATACGCATGGCCCAACCATTCTTGGAGAAATCATTATTGATGATCTTGAGCCTATTGACACTTTCACCATAAATCCCTACTGTATTGGCAGTAAAGAAATTATTCGAAATTGTGCCGTCATATATTTCTTTAAGCAACAAACCATAGGAAGCGCTGCCCCAATTGTCGAGAAAGTTATTACTATCCATTAGGATTTCTTTCGAGAACATGACTGCTACACCGGCACCATTTGATTGAAAAGTATTTTTGAGATATTCATTTTGATTGGAAAACATAAAATGCAGGCCGTACCTCAGGTTGCCTTCACTGATGTTGTTAATGATTCTGGTATTATTTACAAATTCAAGATAAATGCCATCTCTGTGCAATTTGGCTATATTATTTTCTATCAGTGCATTTTCACAATGCCATAAATGGATGGCATTCCCTGAAGAGATTTCATTTACTGCAGTTCCTGTAATTGTGTTATTCCTGATAATAGTACCTTTTGCTCTTTGTACATAAATAGTAAAAAAGGTATTTACCAACAGGTTGTTTTCAATAACACATGAGTCTACCCGATTGATGTTAATCCCGGCAAGGTCAGTCATGTAGTTTGTGCCGACATTCTGTATTTGAAACCCGGATATAATGACATTTCCCGCATTGATGGTTATTGCTTCATTGGTTAAATCGGCATCTATCACAGGGCGATTAATTCCAATCAGACTGAGGGTTTTGTCTATGATAATATTTCCTTCGTAGTAGATCCCAGAATTGACCAGAATTACACCACCCGAATTGCTTTTTTGAATAGCTTCCTTTATTGATTTTATTTCACACTCATCCGAACCTTTATGAATAAAGTTGCAATATCCCGTAATGCTTAATGTTTGCCACGTT
>JAQCLE010000040.1 GCA_027592755.1 Bacteroidota bacterium
AAAGGTTTGAACTTTTTCCGCTATTTTATCCGTTTTTTGAAATTAGACTTTCGGATAGTTGTGTTATTTTAACATTATTTATTCTTCCCTGCGCACACAGTCAGGATGAAAAAGTTGCATTAGGTATTGAAAATTACGGCAATAGCCAATATAAGGAAGCCCTTGTGATATTTAACTCTGTATTAACAAATCTAGAATCTCTATCAAAAGAAAATCTTCCAAAAGCATTCTACTATAGGGCAAAAACACAAATGGGGATTTATCATATGGCAGGGGACCAAGACAATAAGGGCTCTTCTATATTTTTTCAAGCGTATGATGATTACAAAAAAGCCCAGGAAACTGACAATGGAATATGGGGATTAAAAGTCCAAGCTGATTTACAAATACTCTATTCGTCAGCACTTCAGGGTGCACAATCTGCCATTAATAGTTCGTACAATAGTTCAAGTCAAAAACAATCTTTAGCCATTGAATCGGAAAAATTCGCAAATGTCGCTATTGGAATTAATGATTCCGACTACATAGCACATGATTTTCTGGGTCAGGCGCTATTAGAACAAGGGAAAGTGTTAGAAGCAATAAAAGCGTTTGCAAATGCGCAGAAAAACTACGATCTATCAGGCAAGATTGATTTTTTGATGGGTTATACATATTATAGATCTGCCCTTGGATATAAAGATTACTTAAAAGATCTCGAATCGGCTCTTCAAGATATACAGCGAGGCAAGAAAAAGCTGAATGAAGATTATCAAAGATTTTCAAGCTCTAATCAAACTGATCCACAACTGATAAGTCAGTATGACCAAGCTTTGAGGGACTTGAAAAACTTCGAATTGGACATTTATATGAATCTTCCACATAAAACGGCTGAAGCGATAAGTGTTTTTGAAGAGCATCTGAAAAGTGACCCAAATAATTATAATAAGGTTGTTGCTTATGCCTCATTACTGGAAAAGACAGATACTAAAAAAGCAGAAGAAATTTATAAAAGAGCCATACTTATAGATAGCAATGGTGAGGTAGCTTATTTCAACCTAGGGGCTCTTTATAACAATTATGCTTCACAAATAAGCAAAAAATCGGTTGATGAAACAGATTCAATAAAGGCCATTGAGCTTCAGGGACAGGCACTAGAATACCTTAATACTGCATTGCCCTATTTCGAAAAGGCTTTCGATGTGAATGCAAGCCTGCATACAGCACAAGCATTAATTCAAATTTGTTCTTCTTTGAAAATGGATGACAAGCATACCTATTACAAAGAAAAAGAATTGACACTCAGCAACAACTAATAATTATACTGATTTTATTGTTACTTCAACAAACCTGACACCATGGTCTTTTTTTAAGACATTATGGGCCTGCATAGTGTTGTTTTAAGGTACATTTAAAAATATATTTGTGTACCTAAAGGTCAACTGAATATTTTTAATTTTTCTTCATGGAAATAGTCTTTACTACAATAATTGCATTCACGTTTGTAATACTATTATTGGTTCTAATTCTGCTGTTTGCTCAATCGAAACTCGTACAGAGCGGATCTGTTAATATTGTTATAAATGGAAATTCAGGCAACCTGATCATTGCCTCAGCTGGATCTTCTCTTCTTTCAACTCTTTCAAGTCAAAAAATATTTCTTCCATCGGCATGCGGCGGTGGCGGTACATGCGCCATGTGCAAATGCGTTGTAATAGATGGTGGCGGTGATATTCTTCCAACGGAGGTTGGGCACCTCAGTAGAACAGAGCAAAAAAACCATGTTAGGTTGTCATGCCAGGTGAAGGTGAAACAGGATATGGACATCAAAATACCTGATGAAATATTTGGGATCAAAAAATGGGAGTGTGAAGTAGTTTCCAATTACAATGTCTCCACTTTTATTAAAGAATTTGTAGTCAAATTACCTGAGGGAGAAACACTCGATTTTTTGTCAGGAGGATATATTCAAATAGATGTTCCTGAGATTGAAGCCGATTTTAAGGATATGGACATTACGCCACATCCAGAATTAAATCACCCACAAGATGTATTTCAATCCGATTGGGACAAATTCAAATTATGGGGCCTGAAGATGAAGAATGATGAGCCCATTTTTAGGGCTTATTCAATGGCAAATCACCCCGCCGAAGGTAACATTGTAATGCTCAACATAAGAATCGCCACACCTCCTTTTGACAGGCAGATAGGTGGTTGGATGGATGTTAATCCCGGAATTTGTTCATCCTATGTATTCTCCAGAAAACCAGGAGATAAAGTAACCATTTCGGGACCTTATGGTGAATTCCATATTAACCAGACCCAGCGTGAAATGATTTACATTGGAGGTGGTGCCGGCATGGCGCCATTACGATCACATATCTTTCACCTATTCCATACAGAAAAGACAAAGCGAAAGGTATCCTATTGGTATGGCGGACGTTCTAAAAAGGAACTTTTTTATCTTAATCATTTCAACAAAATAGAGAAAGATTTTTCCAACTTCAATTTTTATATTGGCCTTTCTGAACCTCTTCCGGAAGACAATTGGAAAACGAAAGAAAACCTTGAGGATAAGAAGAATGACGGTTATGTAGGGTTCATACATCAAGTGCTTTATGACAATTACTTGAAGGCCCATTCCGAACCCGACGAAGTGGAATATTACCTCTGCGGCCCACCGCTTATGAATCAGGCCGTATTGAAGATGCTCGATGAAATGGGGGTGCCTCCTGAAAACATCAGATTCGATGACTTTGGAGGTTAATTCATGATATTGTAGGGGAAAATTTTCATTTTCCCTTTATTATTTCAGATTTGGCACCATGGATTTAAACCTTCTTTTTGACAGTATTGATGAGGACATCATTGAAAGTCTCATCGATATTAATTCCGTTGGCAGGTCCATTACTATTAATTCATACAGTGTCCCTGATATTGATGGCTTTGATATTGCAATTATCGGAGTTACGGACATCCGTGGAACAAAGTACAAAGGTGACCTTGAAAAGGCTCCATTTTTCATTAGAAGGAAGTTTTATGATCTAAAAAAGGGCGCCGGCTCCTATAACATTATTGATCTCGGAAATCTCAGAAATGGCATTAATTATGAGGATACCACCGCAAGGCTTAGTGAAGTATCTCATTATCTGATTTCAAAAAACATCCTCCCACTCATTATTGGAGGAACCCATGACCTGATGCTATCACAATATCAGGCTTATGAAGGCTTCGAAAAACTCATAAGCTGCCTGAATGTCGATGCAATTATAGATCTGAATGATTCAAAAGAAGCCCCTCTCAATGAACGGTTCATGTATGATCTTTTTACGAAGGATCCGAATTATTTATTCAACTACATCCATCTAGCTTATCAAGGTTACCTCAACGACCAAACTACTTTGGACACCCTCGGTAGCTTATTTTTTGACCATATAAGATTGGGTGAGGTCAAAAAGAATCTCCATGAGATGGAACCACTTATTAGGGAAGCTGATGTGCTATCTTTTGATATTGGAGCTATTCAGGAGCAGTATTGCCCCGGAAGTCCAATTTCACAAGTCTTTGGTCTAAGTGGTGAAGAGGCCTGCCAATTGACCTGGTATTCTGGATTAAATGCCAAGATGAGTTCCGTTGGGATTTACGAATATTACCCGGATTATGATGCTGATAGTTTCAAAACTGCTTCTGTTATCGCTACGATGCTATGGTACTTCATTGAGGGATTTTATAACAGAAAGAATGAAAAAGGATTTGGCTCGAGTGATTACCTGAAATACGAAGTGTCATTAGACAAAGAACCACAATCAATCATATTTTATAAAAGTAAAATGTCGGAGAAATGGTGGATGGAAGTGCCATATCCAAAGGAATATCACAAATTTGCCCGAAACGCAATTGTTCCCTGCAACTATTCGGATTATACTACTGCAAATAAGGGAGAGATCCCTGAGCGCTGGCTTGAAATGCAGACAAAGTTTGGTTGATTAGTTAACCAACTTCTTCTTTCTCCCTCTTTTCTTCTTAACTGCAATTTTATCGAAGATATCTTCTTCTTTGGGATACAAATCTGCAAATAAGGTTTCGTTTGCGAAGTGTTCGTTTTCTAAATACTCCTCCGTTTTTGTCTTTCTTGCTCTTGCCATTCTACATTTTTTGGGTTACTCAAAAATAAGAATTTATGAAATGACTCCTTTTATCGTGTGAATTTAATTTCTAAGGTCTAATAATCTGATTTTCTTGGAATAACATGTGCTGTGATTTCAAGTTCTTCTCTTTCGTTGGCTGAATTAGAAAGAATGGTGATGATCTTTTTCTGATTACCCATTTTACCAGTACTGTTAAAAATAACAAGAATATCAGCCTTTTCTCCGGGATTAACAGGATTTCTTGGCCATGCCGTAGCAGTGCATCCGCATGAAGTTAAAATATTGGCCAATATCAAGGGCTTATCGCCGGAATTCTCAATCTCAAACACATGCTCCTTTTTTTCACCTTCAAAAACATCTCCAAAATCGTATTGTCGCTCATCAAAAGTAATTAATGCAATTTCCCGTATCTGGGCTGTCATATCAACAGACCAGTGAATTGCGAGAATAAAAATTAAGACTTTCATTTCGTGCCTATTTGAAAAAGATTGGGTTGAAATTAACTAGAAATAATGCATCCGTAGCCCTTGTAACCGCAGTATACAACCATCTGACATATTCGGTATTAATCATACTTTCGTTTAAAAAACCCTGGTCAATGAACACCGCATTCCATTGTCCACCCTGGGATTTGTGACATGTTAGAGCATAGGCGTACTTTACCTGAAGAGCATTTAAAAAGGGATCATTCTTTACTGCCATTTTCCGTTCTCCAGCTTCAGCCAAATCTTTATAGTCTTCAAATATTTGTTGATAGAGCTTTTTATGTTCGTCAGTTGACATACTGGGTGATTCGGAGTGTAGTGTATCCAAAACTACGCGTGCCTCAAAGGTTTCATTAGCATCATAATCCAACAATTTTAATTCCAAACGAGCAAACCTTAGGTCATATTGTTCTTCAAAATCAATAATCTTAATCACTTCCATGAAATCGCCATTCGCAATAAAACCGGATGGTGAGTATGTGGGTGCATAGTAATAATTGTTCCGAACATTCATTAACACATCCCCAACCTCAATTTCTTCTTCTCTGAAAAGTATTTGCCTCCGTATGAAGTGGTTGTACTGTACGGCTTGTTTATTTGACCGACAAACCACAATAGTATTCTCGATACCATATTTATCATAACAATATCTTAAACCGTCTTCCATGCGCTGGTTCGTCATTCGAAATATATCTGAATGTCCATTCGTCTGAAATGATATAGACACTTTATCGTTACCCAGAATCCCCCTTAAGTTGGTGGCATTGAGTAAAATTCCAGATTCTTTTTCTTGCCTCATAACCTCAGTCAACTCAATTTGAAAAATATTCAAATTGTGCCTTTTCTTTAACAGATCGACATCAAGCGCCGGACTTTCAGATTGACCAACGGGTGGCAATTGGGCACTATCACCAACCAGGATCAGCCTGTTACTTTCATCCTGGAAAACATAGTGTATCAAATCCGATAATAGTCCCTTTTTCCTGTGATCATCTTCATAATATAGCATCGAAGCTTCATCAACTATGAAAACAGTATTCTTGGAATGATTCTTTTGAAGATGGAAGTCAAAAACACCACTACCAGGATCACCTTTTTGTCTATAAATTCTATTATGAATAGTAAAGGATGCCTTACGAGAATAATTACCCATCACTTTTGCCGCCCTTCCCGTCGGTGCCATAAGCACCTGTTTGAAATTAAAGGAAGGCAAAACTTTTACCAGCGCACTGATAACTGTAGTTTTACCAGTACCAGCATATCCGCGGATTACCAGACATTGACGACCGCTTTTATGAGAGTCAAGCAATTTGTCGAATAATTTAAAAAGGTCTTGTTGGCCCTTAGTAGGTTCGTATTCGAATTTGTTTGCTATAATTTGTGAAGGCAATGGCATCGTGGCCAAAAATGCAAATTTTAAACTGATTGAAACAATGAATTCTGGTATTGAAGCATTTTCTAATCGACTGAGAGTCAGAGCCTGCGGTGTCTTAATTGAAAACAATAGTATTTTGATGGTCAAACACATGGGATTCGGGAAAGGCGGATACTTATGGATACCACCCGGAGGGGGTGTTAAACACGGCGAAAAATTGCAGTTAGCACTTAAAAGAGAGTTTTGGGAAGAAACGGGCCTAAGAGTTGAAATAGAATCATTTCTATTTGTAAATGAGTTCATACAAAAACCACTTCATGCCATTGAATTTTTCTTTCTTGTTAAAAATGTTGGAGGTATCTTGAGGCTCGGAAGTGATCCTGAATTAAACCATGAACATCAAATGATATCTGAAGTCAGGTTTCTATCCATTGATGATATTCGTACCGAAGGGGAGTCGAAAGTCCATAGTAGGTTTTATGGCTTTTCTTCATTTGACGAATTATTAAGAATAAAAGGTTTCTTTTATTCTTAATTTTAAACTAAAATAGAGGTTTCCTTCATTATGTTTTGCCTCTCAAAATTTTTATTATTGCAAAAAATAGGCTGAAATGAGCACAACTAAAATATTTACTTATGTTTTCCTGTTAGTCTCTTTAGGGCTGGCATATTTTCTATATGACAGCATCAAGACTAAAATCGATGAGGAAGAACGAATCGTCACAATGGAATCCCGAATTATTGAGAAGTTAAAAATGATCAGGGAGGCACAGATTTCTTTTCAAGCCGTTAACGGAAAATACACCAACAACTGGGATGAGCTGATTTCATTTCTTGATACCGGGAGTTTTTATATTACCGAAAGAAAGGAAACAATAATTCAACTATCATATGGAGCTGATAGTATCTATCTTGAGATAGACACGCTTGGGACGGTACAAGTCATCGATTCCATTTTCACAAAATCCAAATGGCCTACATTCGACCTGCAAACTTTAAAATACATCCCGGGTTCTAATGGAAAAGAATTTGCTATGTGGGCAGACAGAATAGAAAAAAGTGGTGTGATGGTAGATGTAGTGGAAGTGAGAAGTATTGCACCAGTAAATCCCGCAAGGAAAGAGTCCAACGAAATTAACACAAGGAAACCATTAAGGTTTGGTTCACGAACACAAGTGACCACCGCTGGTAACTGGGAATAATATTTTGGAAACGATCACTGCTAGTTATAAACTCCTTAATAAGATTAAGGATGATGCCCTTAATGTAGATAATCTTCAAAACTACTGCCTGTGCATACAGATAGGTATCCGGGATTTACAGTTTTGTGTAATTAACACAACAAATAATAAGTGCTTGCTCATTGAGGACTTCATTTTCCAGGATGTTCAAACCATTAATACACGATTAATGGTGGTTCAAAAATTATTTGAAAACCATCACCTCTTAATGGCCGGGTTTTGGCACTCTGTAAAAATTTGTCTTAAGTCACATAAGTTTACCTTGGTGCCATCAGATCATTTCTTGCCTGAAGCATCTCTGGATTATCTCTCAGTTAACAGTGAGGTTAAACCGAAAACTGAGGCAGTTCAGCATTACAAGCATATAGGTTCCAATGCTATTAATATTTTTGCAGCTGACAAAAAACTAATAGCCTGGCTAAAAACAATTTATAAAAAGAAAGAAATTGAAATCATCCATCAAGGAAGCGCCCTCATTGAGGGAATACATCGTTATGATGATCATTCTCCTGAAAAAGGAATGTATTGTTATGTTGATAGGGGAGTCATTCACTTGATAGTGTCACAGGACAATAAACTTCTTTACTATAATCAATTTGCAGTAAAATCTAGTGATGATTTTATAAGGTATGTCATGCTCGTTTTCAAAGAACTTGGCCTGAGTCAGAAAACAAGTAAACTCATTATTTGGGGTGAAATAAAACAGGACTCACCAAGTATTGCAAAGGTTCGAAAATATATACGAAACATTTCCTTTGGCGGCAAACCTTCTCTTTTGAATTTCAGCTACCATTTTGATGAGATCTCAGATCATCAGTATTTTGATATCTTCAGCATTTTTCTCTGTGACTAAGTCATGAAAAAAGTTGCCCTCTTTCCAGGTTCGTTTGATCCATTTACTAAAGGGCATGAAGACATTGTACTTAGAAGCCTGCAAATTTTTGATGAACTTATCATCGCAATAGGCCATAATTCACAAAAAACCCGATACTTCAATGTTGATTTAATGATTGAATATATCGGTTCAGCTTTTAAGGGGAATGACAATGTTAAGATTATAATTTACGATGAGTTAACGGCTCATCTGGCCAAAAGCATGAATGCGCAATTCATTGTAAGAGGGCTGCGAAATACCACAGATTTCGAATACGAAAACAGCATTTCTCAGGTAAATAAATACCTTAATCAAAAATTGGAAACCGTTTTTCTTATTACTTCGCCTCATTTGGCACCTATCAGTTCATCAATTATTCGGGAAGTTCACAAGTATGGTGGAGATGTCTCGCCATTCTTACCTTATACCCTAAGCCTTGATTAGGGCTTGTAGTTTATAATGTAGTTTCATTACATGTCGAACAGTCCGGTAAGAATTATATAGGGCTATCCGGGTTTGATCAAAGTCCATCAACCTTACTTCTTCAATTTCCTCACCAATCTGTGGTGCCATTTTTGAATCATCCAGACAAACCATCTCATACCAATAGGTCTTTTTCAGGATGAATTTGCCATTTCTGAGGTAAGTATGCCAGGTTGTACATATCCTTTCACCAGCCTTGACCTTTATGTTGCATTCCTCTTCAACCTCCCGAACGGCACCATTTACTATCGCCTCCTTTTTCTTCAGCTTTCCTTTAGGTAAATCCCATTTCTTGTGCCTGTAAATCAAAATAACCTTATTGCCATTCGTTG
The DNA here is from genome assembly GCA_027592755.1 of Bacteroidota bacterium. Taxonomy (GTDB): domain Bacteria; phylum Bacteroidota; class Bacteroidia; order Cytophagales; family Cyclobacteriaceae; genus JAJCYL01. The sequence continues at coordinate 8,918 of JAQCLE010000040.1, forward strand.
CCACACCACCGGCTGCGAGCATTACTTTGAACTTCCTTTTTATGAAAGACACTGTGTCTCGCCTTTTTCGTACCGTAAAAGTGACGGCATCGAGATGTCGGAATTTCTTTTGGGTCATCAACTTAAGCAAGTGATCAACGTCCTCATTAGAGGCATTAGTGACCAGCACATCGTCAATAAGTTTTTTGGATGGAGTACTTATCAAATCTCCATCTATTATTACATTGTAATCTTCCCTCAAGATATCATCCGAATATTTTCTTATGTATACCGGAATATCATTTATAAAAATCTTCATTTTTCTACCCCAAGGAAGAAGTTTTCACAAATAATCAAAATTCCAATTTCAGTCGCAACAAAAAAAAAGAAACTTTCGCATTGTTCATTTGCTAATAGCAAATCAAAGTAAATTTTCCATTGCTGGAAACGGAAGACATATGGTTAAAAAATAGACTCATTTATTCTGTACTTTTTACTTTTGATCTAATGTAATAATCAATTCCAGCCTCATCATCGGGTGTATACCATACTATTGAATCATCCCTTTTGAACCAGGTTAATTGTCGTTTGGCATAACGTCTGGAATTTCTTTTTAGCAACCTTATGGCTTCATCTTTATTATATCTGCCTTCCAAATAATCAAATATTTCTGTATAACCTACAGTTTGAAGGGCATACAAATTCCTGAAGGCATGCAATTTTTCTGCTTCTTCAAAAAGCCCGCTCTCAATCATTCTATCCATTCTTTGGTTAATATTGCTGTACAGTTCCTGCCTGTCAATCTCCAATCCGATTTTGATCATCTTGAATGGCCTTTCCTTTATCGTTCTTTTATTTACAAATGATGAGAATCGTTCTCCAGTAAATTCAATTACTTCCAGGGCCCGAATTATTCTCTGAGAATTTTTAAGATCAACCGATTTGAAATATACAGGATCTGAAATTTCCAGCTCCATCGTCAGATAATCAAGCCCTTTGTCAAGGAATTTTTTATTAACCCCTTCCCTAATATTTTTTGGGACTTTTGGGATTTCATCTAATCCATAGCACAATGCATTAATATACATTCCCGATCCCCCAACAATAAGTGCAAATGAATTTGACCTGAAAATATCCTCAAGCTTTTTAAGGGCATCTCTTTCATATATGCCTGCATTATATAAATCAGTGATGGAATGACTGTTAATAAAATGGTGTTTGACAGTATTTAATTGAATTATATCCGGTTTAGCAGTACCAATATTTAGCTCACGAAAAAACTGTCTCGAATCTGCTGATACGATCTCCGTATTATGTTGACTGGCCAGCTTAATGGCCATTTCAGTTTTACTAACTGCGGTAGGTCCGACAACTACGATTGCTACTTTGGTAGATTTCTTACTTAATTCCAAATCAGACTAAATTTTATTATATTTATGTGTCCTGTTCTCAATTCAGGATTCATTTCTTTCAAACTTACACCAAGGGATGAAGATGTCCGAACAGATTGAAGAACTTGATGTCATAGAAACCGGTAATAAATTTCGGCCCTCAAGTTTTTTAAGCCCACAGATAAGGCTCGAAAAATCTGCATTTGATTTGATCACGTCACTTTTTAAATCAAAGTTCGATGCCATTGGGCTACTGCCAACGGGCGAAATAATATTTGTAAACCCTGCTTTTGTTAACGAAGTTAAAAAGATACCTAAAGCCATACTCAGCAGAGACATTTATAAGGTATTTAATGTCGAAGAGTCTTTAAGAATCAAAAGACTGAAATTTCTATCATACTTAGGCCAAAACCAATTCAATAAGAGTATTGAGCTTGGTTTTATTAGGGGTGATGAAAATTTGACTTTCCGATTTAATCCCCTAATCTCATACAAAGAAAACAATGAAATAGAGATAATTACACTAATTGGAGAACGAATACCCAACAAAGAAAGTATTCATGAAAATCTTGAGACGACCAACGTATTGCTCAAGGAGTTATTTGATAATTCGTATGATCTTATTCAAATATTTAACTCTGAAGGTTTAATTCGATTTGCCAATAAAGCCTGGAAAAATAAGCTTGGCTATAACGATGATGAACTTCGGAAGTTATCCCTCAATGATATTATCCATGAGGACTATTGGGATACAACGAAGGCTACTTTGAAAAAGGTGGAAAAAGGAGAAATTTTAGATCGGTTTGAAACAGTTCTGGTGTCTAAGTATGGTAAGAATATTTTCGTTTCAGGGCGAGTTCATTCCACAAGTGAGGGTGATGTCCCAATCGAATTTAGAGGGATTTTTTACGACAATACGGAGCGAATACGGGCTGAAAAGGCACAAAGTCTATTCTATAAAATTGCAAATCTGACTACAACTAGTTATAACCTGGATATCCTTTATGCAAGCATTTATTTGCAGTTGAATTCAATTCTGAAAGTTCAAAACTTTTCAGTCGCTCTAATGGAGGGTAATGATTTCACTTTTCCATATTTTATAAATGAAGCTTCAACCAGTGAATATATTCGTGAACAAAAAGATCTTGGCAAAATTTTATCTCAATACACTGCCGAAAGAGGTAAACCATTGATGATCTATGAGGATGGAATCAGGAGAATCCTTCAAAGTAGACGCAAGAAATTTGAAGGACCATTACCATTTATCTGGCTGGGTGTACAGCTGGTAATTGATGGCGAACAAAAAGGTGTCATTTCTTTCCATTCCTATAAAGACAGACCAGCTTTTAATCATAAGGATCTCGAATTGCTCGATTTTATTTCCAATCAGATGGCAATGGCCATTGAACGGAAACTGCAGGAAATCCAGATCAAGAACCAAAATGCTAAGATAAAGGCCATATTCGAGAGCAGTACACACGAAATTTGGTCTATAGACCGTAAGTATAATATCACGTCGTTCAATCAAAATTACGCCAAGACTCTTGACAACTTTTATAAAGTCAAGGTTGAAGACAGTTTATGGGGGCAATCAAAAGAAAAACATAAGGAAATTTTTGGAGCAGATTGGGTAGAAAAATATGAAAAAGCATTCCTTGGTGAGGCTCTAAATTTCCAACGAGAAATTTCTGATAAAAAAGGAAACAGCATATGGCGTGACATATTTATCAATCCAATTCAAAATGTTGATGGATCAATTGATGAAGTATCAGTTATTGCCAATGACATCACCGAAAAAAAGCTTGCTGAGTTAGCACTTTCTGAAAGTGAAGAGAAATTCCGAACCATATTTGAATCCATTCAGGATATCTATTTCAGAACGAACCTGGACGGCAAGGTGATGATGATCAGCCCTTCTGTTAGTGAATTGTTAGGATATCCACCAGATCAACTCCTAAATTCAGATGTCGATACCTTCTATCAAGGTGATCAGAGCAAGACGGAACTTTTAAAGGAACTGACAGAAAAAAAGACTATTCGGAACCTCAACGCCACCCTCACTTCGTCTGATGGAAAAAAATTACAATGTCTTTGTAATGTAAGATTGATTTATCGTAATAATCGTCCTGTGCAAATCGAAGGGGTTGCAAGGGACATCTCCCAACTTCGCCAGGCATATGTTGAACTTGAATCAGCCAAGGAGCTCGCTGAGAAATCACTTAAAGTGAAAGAACGTTTTCTTGCCAATATGAGCCACGAAATTCGGACCCCCATGAACGGGATCATAGGTATGATTGATCTTGTGGCTAGTACCCGTCTGGATGAAGAACAACACGACTATGTAAAAACAATAAAGAAATCATCTGAAACATTACTTCATATTTTAAATGATATTTTAGATCTTTCCAAGATTGAGGCTGGTAAAATGGAACTTCGAAAAACCGCTGTAAACCTCGAGGCGATCTTTATTAAACTTTATGACCTTTTTTCCCGACAGGCGGACCTCAACAACACAAGCCTTTATTATCACCTATCAGAGAACATTCCGGAAACATTGTTTATCGATGAAACAAGGCTTTTACAGGTGCTTTCAAATCTAACTGCAAACGCAATTAAATTTTCTAGAAGCAGGGGCACAATTCATATCAGCGCCAACACCATAGATCAGAAGAAAGATAAATGCATCATTCGGGTTCAAGTGAAGGACTCTGGGATAGGGATTTCAAAAGAAGATCTTAAGAAACTATTTACCAGCTTTACGCAGGTTGATAACTCAAGCACTAAAACATATGGTGGGACAGGGCTGGGACTAGCAATCTCAAAAGAGCTCACCAAATCAATGGGAGGTGAAATAGGAGTTCACTCTACTTTCGGACTTGGTAGTACCTTCTGGTTTACATTCGAAGCAAGCATCGCACCTGATGGAACTTTAATAGAAGACAGCCCGACTACCTCAAACCAGATTTCAGAGGAGTTCGAGCTCCGAAAACCCCGGATTCTTGTTGTCGATGATAATTCAGTCAATAGGAAAGTGGCTGGCCAGATCCTGAAAAAATCAGGTTGCAAAATAGATATGGTTACTAGTGGAGAAGAGGCATTAGCAATCCTTGGTAAGAAAACTTATGATTTGATCTTTATGGACATACAGATGCCAGTAATGGACGGAATAAAGACGACCCAAAAAATCAGAAAACTTACCCTCGATAAAACCCCTCCCATCGTTGCTATGACTGCCTATTCTATGGAGGAAGATCGGGAAAGGTTTATCAAACAGGGTTTAGATGACTATTTGCCCAAACCCATACAAGCGACATCTCTTATTGCCAAAGTTAAAGATTGGCTTAAATTTGAACCTAACAAAGTTGAAGTTGAAATCTTCACAGAAGCGGCTTCCAATGAGGGTCTGATTATCAACCAAAAAATTCTAGCCAATATTGGGAAACATGGAGGAAAAGATATTCTTCAACCATTACTTGAAGATTTTGAAAACGAGACAAAGGAACAAATAGCCAATAGTTTTAAAGCCCTTGGGGAGGGTGATTTTGAAAGCGTTAGGCTTGAACTTCATACGTTGAAAGGTTCGGCAGGAACCCTTGGAATAGAAAAGGTGGCCAAATGTGCTGAACAGATTGAGGCTGAGTTAAAAACTGAAAAGCCTTCTGACTTGAAGCAAAAATTAAATTCTTTAAAACATCATTTCAAAGAATTTCAGGAGAATTTGAGAAAGATTTTTGACAACTCCGCTGTGACTTAAATATTAATTCATTTTCAAATGAAAAAAATCATCGTAGCTGAAGATAGTTCGGTAATCCAAAACCTAACCAAAAAAATTCTGCAAATACAGAACTACGAAATCATCGGGGTAAAAAATGGCATTCAGGTATTGGAGAAACTTGATGAAGATCATTTCGACCTCATTTTGATGGATATCAACATGCCTTTAATGAACGGAATGGATTGTGCAAAAGCGATCAGGACTCTTCAAGACGAAACCAAAGCTAAAATTCCAATTATTGCAATAACGGGCAATGCGGCAAACTACACCTTAGATGATTTTAAAAATGTTGGGATTGATAATTTTCTACCCAAACCGCTCAATTTTGATAATCTGGTAGAAATGGTTAAGAAATATATGGATGTTAGCGACAATTAAATTTACCAAACAATTTCTCGCCAAGCTTGAGGATATTTTTTCAGAATCAGAGTATTCCTTGCGATACGAGCGAGGCAATTTCCAATCGGGTTATTGCCTCTTGAATGAAGAAAAGGTGGCCATTGTTAACAAGTACTTTCCACTCGATGGCCGGATAAGTAGTCTCATAGAAATCTTGAGGTCCATCAACATCAATCCAGAAAAACTAAGCGAGAGGAACCGAAAATTATACCAGGAGATTTCCCAAACTGAACTAAAAGTTTGACAATTACATTTTTAGGTACCGGCACTTCGCATGGCATACCAGTGATCACCTGTGATTGCGAGGTTTGCAGATCCATCGATTACAAAGACAAAAGATTACGCTCTTCAGTGCTAATCGAAACAGGAGATAAAAATATAGTAATCGATACTGGCCCGGATTTTCGACAGCAAATGCTGAGGGAAAGGATTCAATCTCTGGATGCTGTGCTTTTTACTCATCAACATAAGGACCACACAGCTGGCCTGGATGATATACGAAGCTTCAATTTTCGAGACAACTCCGAAATGCCCATCTATGCGACTAAGGAAGTTTTGGAGCAGTTGAAACAAGAATATGCATATGTTTTTAGAAAAGATTCCTATCCCGGTGTACCTCGTGTAAATAGTAATTCGATTTCAATTGAACCATTTACAATTGGTAAAACAAAGGTCAGACCCATTCAAGTATGGCATCACAAATTGCCAGTCCTAGGGTACCGAATTAATGATTTTACTTATATAACAGATGCTAATCGAATTGAAAAATCTGAGTTAGCGAAGATCAAAGGGTCGAAAGTGCTCGTTTTAAATGCACTTCGGAAAACTCCTCACATTTCTCATTTCAGCCTTGATGAAGCAATTGAAATGGCACAAAAGGCTGATGTGCAAATGACATATCTTACACATTTCAGCCATGATATTGGGAAACACAGGGTTGTATCACATGAATTGCCTGACAATGTAAGGCTAGCCTATGACGGTCTCAAGATTTCTTTGTAAGACATTCTCGAACCTCCGTTCCGCAACACGAGTTGAAATATTATTCATTTTACTCTTTGAAGCTTTCTGATGCATCAAAATCATTATTTTCTGAAACATCTCGCCAAAGAGCTTAATGAAAAACTTTCAAAATCCATCTTAATAGAGTGTTTTAGTCAGAATAAAGATGAACTAATCCTTGGATTTAATGGAAAATATGATTTCTGGATAAAAGCAGACCTATCCAACCAGCAGGGTTTGTTAAGCTTCCCGGCTGATTATAAAAGGGCACGAAAAAATAGTATCAACCTATTCATAGAAGCCATCGGGCTAGAAGTACAGGGTGTAAGAGCACATGAAAATGAACGTAGCTTTCAAATTTCATTTGAAAACAATTATACCATTGTCTTCAAATTATTTGGGAAGTGGAACAATATTCTGCTCTATGTTGGTAATACAGTGACAAACCTTTTCAATAATTCTCCCAACAATGACAGGAATCTTCTTCTGGCTGGTTTCGACAGAAAAATTGATCAGACAAAAGAAGCTTTTGACAAAACCGACGGTGATTTGCAACGAATTTTTCCAACTTTTGGTAAGTTGATTACGGTTTGGCTAAAGGAAAGCCAATATGACGACCTAAATCTGGACATGAAATGGTCTCTAGTTCAGGAATTGCTTCAAGTATTGGACAACACTGATTTTTCTTTGGTTATTCATCATAGTATGCCTCATTTGACTATGGTAGCCGTCGGACAAGTGTTATATACCTACAAATCAGCCATTAAAGCAAATAGCGGATTCGTTCAATATTTGATGACGAACTTCCTTTTACAAAAGGAACAAGAACGCTATCTCAGGAAAATCCAAACTGATATTGAACGTGGGGCAAACTACACCTTGAAATGTGAGCGAAAAATTGATGAGTTGACAAATAGAAGATTCGATCAAATTGGAGATATTATAATGGCCAATTTACATCAGATCAAATCTGGTCTTACAGAAGTCGAATTAGATAATTTTTATACTGATCAAGTCATAAAAATCAAATTAAATGACAAGCTAAGTCCTCAAAAAAATGCTGAACGCTATTACCAGAAATCCAAAAACGAGGGAATCGAGATCAAAAAACTCCGGGAGAGTATTGATCGGAAAAGACAGGAGATAAAAAAACTTGAAACCCTCAGGGAGGTGACAAGTACTGTTGAAAATTTGAAAGATTTAAACCGTCTATTTGGAAAGGAAAAAGTCGGCATTCAAAGTAAACCCAATGTTCCATACCACAAATTTGAAATCGATGGATTTAAAGTTTTGGTTGGGAAAAATTCGAAAGCAAATGACCGGCTGACTTTGGACCACACTCATAAAGATGATTTATGGTTTCATGCCCGAGATGTAGCTGGCTCTCATGTCGTACTTAAAATGCAGTCAGGAAGAGTCTTTCCCATGATACTGATAGAAAAAACAGCTCAATTAGCAGCGTGGTACTCCAAAGGCAGAAATTTTCCATTATGCCCCGTGATCTACACACCCAAGAAGTGGGTACGAAAACCAAAGGGTTTCACCCCTGGAATGATGAAAGTCGAGCGGGAAGAAGTGATCTTAGTAAAGCCTCTTAAGCCTACTTGAATATTCCATCCGGAATATCAAAGTCCTTCTTTCTGTCATTAGGCACTAACAGAAATTTCGGACGGGAAAGTTTCAGGCAAGATAGACACCCTGCTCATCACCTATTAACTTTACTTCAACATGCTCATTGAGTGTGGTTGATAATTCATAACCTTTAAACTTCGCTTCCACAGGGAATAATTTGTGACTTCTGTCGACCAGGACAGCTGCTTCCATTTTCTTTATTTCCGCATTGAGAAAGGCTCTCAAACTAAATGCCATGGTCCTACCCGTGCTGAGCACATCATCTACTAGTATGACAGACTTATTTTTGAGATCCCCCATTTCGCAATCGATTTTTATGTCATCTTCAAGGGGGGCATCTTTGTTTATATTTAATTTGACCAGCCTGATTTTTATCGGACAAATCTGCTCAAGTTCCTTTTTGAGTTTTTTTGCCAATACATATCCGTTTTCGAGTATCCCGGCCACTATCAGTTCCTTCTCTTCAAAATTATTCTCGTAGATCTCATAGGACATACGTCTGATTTTCTGTGTTACGGCCTTTTTCGTCAAGATTAGTACCCTTGTTTTTGTCATATTATACCCTCAGTGTTTCGGGCAAAGGCATCACTTTGCTATCCTTAAAAGTAGACAGGATTACCATAGATTGCATATTATCGACTTCTTTAATGTCAGTGACTTTTTCAAGCATTAGTTTTTGATAAGATGCTATATTTTCCGTAATAACTTTCAATATAAAATCACCAGATCCAGTTACGTGATGGCACTCAATTACCTCTTCGATCTGGTTAATAGACTTGATAAAACTTTCAATATTTGTTTTATTATGGCCTTTGAGTGTCACCAACACAAAAGTACTAACACCTAACCCGATTTTATCTGTGTCCAGAACTGCATGATAACTTTTAATGATTCCTGAAACTTCAAGCTTTTTCACCCTCTCAAGTGTCGGAGCTGGCGAAAGTCCTATTTCTTTCGAAAGTTGTGCATTGGTAATTTTTGCACTGGACTGTAAAATCTCGAGAATATTACGGTCAATTTTGTCAAGTTTCGGTGTGGAGGTCGTGGCTTGGGGGCTTCAAAATTTTATTCGCTTCAAAGGTATTAAATAAGTCATTTATTCTAACTAAAATAATATTATCCTCATAAAATACTACAAATTACGATATAATATATAAATCTAACTATTATGGGCAATTAAACCAGTCTTTGATGCAAGGTACAGGTACTTCATGTAGTCCAACTCGATATCGACCTCTTCTGGTATCACTTCATCAGACGCACTTCTATAGCATCTAATCCATCCCTTATCAAATAACCTCATCAATATTACCCTGAGTTCTTTTGAGTCCAATTGAGTTGAAGAGAGGATTTCATCGAAAGTCTTGATGAAGTAAAGTTCATCCAAAACATCGAATTCTATGTCATTCATGATATGTACGGCCTTTCCAATTGAATGTCCCGTAATTAGAGACAAGTCCAAATAAAACTATGTAAAATGGATGAATTATTTGTAACAACACAAACTCAAACCATTTCATTTTTAATTTGAAAAACTTTAGAATAACCAACAAGTATATGCTGTCACATAAAAATTTTAATCCTAAAAGCCCTGCTAATATGAACCAATTAAAATAACCCACTATTGATCCAACGAAGGATGCGATTAGAACAAAGTTTACAACAAAGATCCAAACTGATAAAAATTTGATGTGCCACTCCTTATGATGTTTTAGTTTGCTGGTCCATCTTTTCCTTTGTTGATAGAATTCAGATAGTGTTCGTTTTGGGCTCGTATAAACAATGGCCTTTTCATTTTTAAGAAATCTGATGCCTTTAGGACTTCTTGAGGCAAATTTTTGCAAAAGAAATTCATCATCCCCCGAAGCAAGATGCCCATTACCTGTGTAGCCGTTGAGTTTGGTGAAGCTATTCTTTCTGAATGCCAGGTTAGCACCGTTACAAATATTGGGATATCCAAGCTGGATAGAGGAGCCCCCAACGCCAATCAAGCTTGAAAATTCAAGTCTCTGAAGGTTTCCAAACAATCCAGACACACCAGTAAACGCTACGGGTCCGGCGATAAATTCAATTTGTTCATCCTTAAATTCCTGATCAATTATATCAAGCCAATCAGGTGATACTCGACAATCCCCGTCCGTTGTAACGATTATCTCTCCCGTGGAATGCTCCACACCTTCCGTCAGTGCCCTTTTTTTAGGAGTGACTTGATGTTTTTCATTTTGTATTTCTAGTAATTTAAAGTGATGATTATGACCATTTATAAATCCCTTCACTTTTTCTGGGGTATCATCCTGAGAATTGTCATCAACAATGATTACCTCAAATCTTGAAGGATCAAGCTTCTGAGTCCAGAGATCATTCATCAGATTGAGTATATTGTCAGTTTCATTTCTAACTGGGACAATCACAGAAATCAATTTATTGGTCAAGATACGGTTACCTTTTTTTACAGGGATTTTTAGCCATAACCAACTGAATAAAAGGATGATTAAGAAGTAGCTAAATAAGAATGCTCCGGCTATTATCTCCATTCTTCAGTCGCAAAAATTTCGGTCTTTAGATATCCTTAGCATATCGCTAAATTGCAAGCATGGCTATTGGAAAACAATTACCAAAGGAAAAAATTATTTTGGGAATCGATCCAGGGACTTCTATCATGGGTTATGGCTTGATCATGGTGAAGGGATCGGCACTCTCCTTAATACTTTATGATGTCATCAACTTAAGTCGCTATCAAAATCATGAAATGAAGTTAAGAAGGATCTTTGAACGTATGCTAGGTTTAATCGATGAGTATCATCCTGATGAAGTTGCATTGGAAGCACCCTTTTATGGTAAAAACATTCAATCAATGTTAAAGCTGGGTCGGGCTCAGGGCGTGGCGATGGCCGCAGCGTTGTATCGGGAAGTGCCCATCACAGAATATGCTCCAAAAAAAATAAAACAATCAGTGACCGGCAATGGGAATGCGTCCAAAGAGCAGGTAGCAACCATGCTTAAAACCCTGCTTAAGTTTCAGGAATCACCACAATTTTTAGATGCTACAGATGCACTTGCTGTCGCTGTATGCCATCATTTTCAAAATGGAAGAACTACAACTGGTAGCAAAAGCTGGAAATCATTTTTAAGTGAACATCCAAAACGAATCATTTAACTCGGTAATTTTTTGATTTAGGAAGTCATTACCTTTGCAGGCTGAAAGCCGATTGATATATGGAAGCAGTTATTAAGGAGAGTAAGAATTTGAAAAAAGAGATTGCCAGACGTCGGACTTTTGGTATTATCAGTCACCCAGATGCAGGAAAAACCACACTTACAGAGAAATTATTGCTGTTTGGCGGTGCAATCCAGAAGGCAGGAGCAGTGAAGTCGAGTAAAATCGATCGCCACGCCACTTCCGATTGGATGGAAATTGAAAAACAGCGGGGTATTTCAGTAGCAACCTCTGTAATGGGTTTTGATTATCGCGGCATTAAAATCAATCTCCTAGATACGCCAGGTCACCAGGATTTTGCTGAAGATACTTACCGAACGCTTACCGCAGTTGATAGTGTGGTAATGGTAATAGATTGCGTAAAAGGAGTGGAAATACAGACGGAGAAGCTCATGGAAGTTTGTCGCATGCGTAGAACTCCTGTGATTTGCTTCATCAACAAGCTGGACAGGGAAGGCCGTGATCCTTATGATCTATTGGATGAGATAGAAGCTAAACTGAAGATAAAAGTGCACCCAATGAGCTGGCCAATTGGGATGGGGAAGAGCTTTAAGGGAGTCTATTCTCTCTACGAGAAAAAGCTTCTTTTCTTTTCACCGAGCAAGCAAACACTTCAGGAGGATTTTGTACAAATTGATGACATTTCAAGTCCTGAACTTGAAAAATTCATTTCCGGAAGTGAGGCAAAACAATTGCGTGACGATATTGATTTGATTTCAGGAGTTTATGGTGATCTTGAAATAGAGGATTATTTGAATGGTGAGGTGGCACCTGTGTTCTTTGGTAGTGCTGTCAACAATTTTGGTGTGAAAGAACTTTTAGATTGTTTCATCGACATAGCACCTGTACCACGATCCCGGGAGACTGATCTGCGGGAGATTTTTCCGATTGAAGACAAGTTTTCCGGCTTCATTTTTAAGATTCACGCGAATATGGATCCCCGGCATCGCAATCGGATCGCTTTTGTTAGAATTTGTTCCGGAATATTTGAGCGAAGAAGCAATTATCACAATGTAAGGCTTAATAAGAATTTTAGATTCTCTAATGCCACAGCATTCATGGCCCAGGATAAAGAAACAATAGACTTTGCCTATCCTGGTGATATTGTTGGACTCTATGATACAGGAAATTTAAAAATTGGGGATACCCTCAATGAGGGAGAAAGGGCTCTATTCAAGGGAATACCAAGTTTCTCTCCAGAAATTTTCAGAGAGGTGATCAACCTGGATGCCATGAAAACCAAGCAACTTGAAAAGGGACTTGTTCAATTGATGGATGAAGGAGTGGCGCAACTTTTTTCTTATGAAATGGGATCTAGAAAAGTTGTTGGAACTGTAGGTGTTCTACAATTTGAAGTCATTCAATACAGGTTGAAAAATGAGTATGGCGCCACTAGTCGTTTTGATTCGGTCAACCTGTATAAAGCATGTTGGTTCGACAGTAGAGATGAAAAGAAATTAAAAGAATTTATTGATTCAAAATACCGGCACATCGCCAGGGATAAGGATGGCAAGTATGTGTTTATGGCTGAAACTAAAGCCTGGCTCCAAATGGTCCAGGAAAATTTTCCGCAGATCAATTTCCACTTTACTTCTGAGTTTTAGACAACTATAGTTGTTTACACAACATTTCACTTAGACCATTTGGTGAAATGAAAAATCGAATATCAATAATTTTCTTATTCTGTGTTTCTTTTACGGCTTTTGGACAAACGACAAAAGAATCAATTACAATAAATAGGTCTGTTTTGATTTAATCTCAGGACACTCGATCCCGGGAACACATATATTTACAAGCGACAGTCGGACTTTCACTGATTTCGATGGCAAATTCTCTATCAAGGTAAACAAAGGAGATACTCTTAAAATCACACATATCGCTTATCAGAATCCAGGATATGGCAATCGATTCTTTATCATCAACCGAAATCACGGTGAATTTGGTACAACAAATCTATCTATTGGGGCCACTCATTATTAATACTTTACCAGACATCGATCAATTCAAACAAAAAATAATCAATACAAGGGTTGAGGATAAACAGCTATTCAATGCAAAATGGAATTTTGACTTGATCAGACTCCAGTTCCTTTCCGGATACCAGCCCGAAATGAATAGTCCAGACAACTTCAAATTATATATTATGGAACCCCAAGAGGTGACGATATTTTCAACAAATTCTAATAAAGGACTAATTTCGATTTTTAAGAAAAACGGTAGCATACAATTAACAGAAAAGTTAGGAGAAGCTGTCGGCAATAACCAAACGGGTTTTATCCAAGCTATGTTTGATAGAAGTCGATCAAAATCTGATAGTCTTTGAAATTGAATTGGATATTTTAACCACGGAATGTAATTAGTACTTATGCATTTATGCTTTGCTACCAACAACGAAAATAAACTGACAGAAATCCGCCAGTTAATCGGTGAAAAATTCACTATTTTAAGTCTGAATGATCTCGGCCATTCTGATGATCTTCCGGAAGATTATTTTACCATGGAGGAAAACTCTCTTCAGAAAGCTCAGTTTATCAATGATAAATATGGTGTTGATTGCTTTGCTGATGATTCCGGTCTCGAAGTGGAATCTTTAGGTGGGGCACCGGGTGTTCACTCAGCCAGGTATGCAGGACCCCAAAAAAATGATGATGACAATATTGACAAGTTATTGAATGAATTGCGAACGAGTAATGTTAGAAAGGCCAGATTCAGATGCGTAATTACTCTTGTTCTTGGGGATATGGAATATCAATTCGTTGGAATCGTGAGCGGAAATATATCAAGGCATCGATCTGGAGCCCAGGGATTTGGCTATGATCCGGTTTTTGTCCCAAATGGCTTTAACCGGACTTTTGCTGACATGAGTGCTGAGGAGAAAAATGCTTTAAGTCATCGAGGGAAAGCAATGGAACAGCTGGTTGATTTCTTAGCAAAGTTGAATTAAACCTGAGTGAATGATGACGTACGTTATTGGTATTTCTGGTGGAAGTGGGTCGGGAAAAAGCCTTTTTCTGAATCGATTGTCAGAGAAATTTCCCGGTCAAATAAGCGTACTTTCTCAGGACAACTACTACAAACTGAGGGAGGTTCAACAAGTTGACGAAAAGGGTATTCAAAATTTTGACCTGATTGACGCAATAAGTATTGATAAATTTGAATCAGATTTGGACTTGCTGAAACGCGGTAATGAAATATCTGTTATAGAATATAGGTACAATAACCCTTCCCTCAAACCACAAACTTTTGCCATAGTACCGACCTCAATAATTATTGTGGAGGGCATTTTTGTTTTGTCCTATCCCCAAATTGTCAGGCACCTTGATCTTAAGATTTTCATTGAAACAGATAATGATTCAATGCTAAAGCGCCGTATCGAACGGGATCAAAAAGAACGAGGCTATGATCGAAATGATGTGATTTACAGATTTGAAAATCATGTGATGCCAGCATTTGAAAAACACATCGAGCCGTTTAGAAAAGAGGCCGATATGATCATACCGAATTACAATAATTTCGATAAAGCTTTAGAGGTAATCTGTACGTTTATTCAATCGCGATTATAAGATTTAAGCTTATAGGCCAATCAATTAGTTTATTTTTGAACCTATGGAACAGATTTTCGTGAAATAGCACTGTTATGAACCAATGAAAATGATTCGGATTTATTCTCTCCTTTTAATCAGTGTATTTACCTGCAATTCCATTTTTGCTCAAGAGGGGTATAAAATTGATATTGAAATTGAAGGTCTGCCGGGTTCGGAGATTTACCTTGGATATCATCTAGGAGAAAATAAATACATAGATGATACCGTCCCAATGGCTAACGGAAAGGCCGTTTTCCAGGGAGAAGAACCAATAAAGCACGGCATTTACTTTTTATATACACCCCAATATTTCCTTGAGTTTGTAGTTACAACTGAACAGAATTTCATTGTCAGGTCGGATACCATATCTCCTTTGGTTAATAAAAGGATCCAGGGTTCACCGGAAAATGAAATCTTCCATGAATTTCAGCTAAACATGGCTGATACTCAGTCCGAGTCAGTCAAGTTGCGAGAACGATTCAAGACGGCAAAAAACAAAAAGGATTCCGCCTTAATTGTGAGCCAATTGGAATTCGTCAATGAGACCAACCAGGCTTTTCAAGATCAAATGATAGTTCAGTACCCTGAAAGTTTTACCGCTAAACTCATTAGGATCATAAGGCGGCCGGAAGCCCAAATCGCACCAGAAGGATTATCTGAAAACGAGGCAAGGAAATATAGCTTCATGGCTTATAAAGACAAGTTTTTTGATGGTATTGATTTAGGCTATGCAGGTATTTTAAGAACACCTGTTTTTCAAACCAGGTTGCTGGAGTACATTGATAAACTCGTTTCTCCAGAGCCTGATTCGCTGATAAAAGCGATGGATTATTTGCTGAATAAAGCCACAGACCCAGAGGTGTTTAGATACATTCTGGTAGCAACGACAAATAAATTTTCCAAGCCCAAACTCATGGGTCACGACGCAGTTTTTGTTCACCTTGCTGAAAATTATTACCTGAAAGGAAAAGCTGATTGGGCGGATAATGAAACCCTCAAGAGCTTCCGAAAAGCAGTAAATGATCTTAAACCGAACCTTATAGGTCAACCGGCCCCACCTTTGAATCTATTAGACACCATGCTTTCCCCAATTTCATTAGAAGATATCAATGCCAAATACACGCTGCTTTTTTTCTATGACCCGGATTGTGGGCATTGTAAAAAGCAGGCTCCTCAAGCCCTTGACTTTTATCACAAATTTCAAACTTATGGTGTTGAAGCAGTGGGCGTTTGTGTACCAACAGATCTGGATAAATGGAGGGGATTTATTGATGAAAAAGCGCTCGATTGGATAAATGGAGCTGATCCATATGTTCAAAGCAACTTTCGAAAAGAATATAATATTTTAAGTTATCCGACAATTTATGTTTTGGATGAAGACAAGAGAATTATTGGGAAACGGCTAGGGGTTGAACAGTTAGAAGATTTTATGAATGCCCGCCTTAAAATGGACGGTGATTAAGGTTTGAATTATTATTTCAGCATTGTATCCATGGTTCAGGTTTTCAGCTCTTCAAGCGCATTGAATCAATAATTCACTATAGTTTACAACTTGCCTTTCATGGAACCTGTAATAACAACTCATAATATTTCAAGGAAGTACATCATGGGCAGTGAAACAATTCACGCCCTAAAATCGGTTTCCATTAACATAAATCGTGGTGAGTACGTTGCGTTCATGGGACCTTCAGGGTCGGGTAAGTCCACACTTATGAATATCATTGGGTGCCTTGATTCTCCGTCAACCGGCCAATATGTCTTAAATCAGAATGACGTGAGTAATCTCTCAGAAAATGAACTCGCTGAAATCAGGAACAAAGAGATTGGATTTGTGTTCCAGACCTTCAATTTGTTACCCAGGGCCTCAGCGCTCGAGAATGTGGCATTGCCACTTGTCTATGCCGGTTATTCAAAATCAGAAAGAGAAGAAATGGCTCATAAAGCTCTAGATGCAGTGAACCTGGATGATAGAGCGACACATAAACCGAGTGAGTTATCCGGAGGTCAACGACAGCGAGTGGCAATTGCAAGGGCATTGGTTAACAACCCGAGCATTATTCTAGCCGACGAACCTACCGGCAATCTTGATTCCAAAACGTCTTATGGGATCATGGATCTCTTTGAGCAAATTCATAGCAACGGAAATACGGTAATCATGGTAACACATGAGAATGACATTGCTCAATATGCCCATCGCATTGTTCGACTAATGGACGGTCTGGTGGAATCAGATGAGGTGAACAAAGATATTCGTAAAGGAGTTCCTTTATAGCCGGATATGACAATGCATAAATTCAATTACAGGGCGGTTCCATTCTTGAAATGTTAAGATATCTGAACATACTTTATTGGATATTCTTCATATCAACCATCATTACTTTTTGGATAAGTATTAGGAGTGAAACACATCAGATGGAGATCACACTATTAGCGCTATTAATCTGGGGAATTACATATTGGCTGCATCGAGTGATAAAAAGTAAAAAGGACACAAATTAGAACTTAAGTTAAGATTTGGTTATCTTATGACTGCTGAATAATGATTGAAAGGAAGGATAGCATGAATGATCAGGCCAATCTTTGGTTTTTGGAAAATGTAGATTTGTTGGACCTGATGTGTCCAACAAAAACGCCCCATCTTGAAGAGAAACACTCCCCAAATATTTTTAAAAAAGATCAATTCATTTACTTCCCAGATGAGCCCTCCAATCATGTTTTTTTGATCGCTAATGGTCGGGTCAAAATAGGCTCGTATTCCAATAATGGAAAAGAAGTCATCAAGGCAATTTTGGGTGAAGGAGAACTGTTTGGAGAACTTGCTCTTACAGGGGAAGGTGTCCGTTCTGATTTTGCCCTGTCCTTGGATAATGATACTCGTATCTGTCAAATGAACATTGAAGATATGCAGGAAATGATGAAAGGCAGTCAACCTCTCAGTTTGAAAATTTTTAAGCTAATGGGCTTACGGATCAAGAAAATAGAAAGACGGCTTGAATCTCTCGTTTTTAAAGATGCCCGGTCACGGGTAGTTGAATTCCTATATGAATTGGCTCAAGAACGTGGTCAGAAGGTCGGCTTTGAAACTATGGTCAAAAACCACTTTACACATAAGGATATAGCCAGCTTAACAGGGACATCACGGCAAACTGTGACAACCATTTTGAATGAATTAAAAGAAAAAAACCTGATCAATTTCGACAGACGGCGGATACTTATTCGAGATATGGATAAATTAGGTGCTGAACTTGTTTAATTAATTGATAAGCCCATCTTTGTCGAGATTTTTGCCAACAATAAAATTACTAAACCATGACAGAATTAATCCCTAATGTAAAGAGAACAATCCTTCTCGCCCTAATTCCATTCTTATTTTACAATGTTGCTAAAAGCCAGACCGATCAAATGAGTGTTTTAGTATTTAGCAAAACGAGTGGCTATAGACATGAATCCATAGAGACGGGAATCGCGACAGTTACAAAAATGGGTACCAAATATGACTTTGATGTGGATGCTACTGAAGATGCTTCCATGTTCAAAAGGGATATTCTCTCGAAATATGATGTGGTAATTTTCATGTGCACTACAAAAGATGTTTTGGATGACACCCAACAAAATGAATTCATAGCTTACATCCAATCCGGAGGAGCATTTGTTGGTGTTCATGCTGCAGCCGATACGGAATATGAATGGCCATGGTACAATAAATTGGTGGGTGCATGGTTTAAAAGTCATCCAAAAACTCAGGAAGCAGTTGTTCAAAGAATAAACCCAACGCATGTTTCAACAAAAATGCTCCCCGACCGATGGACGCGAACTGATGAGTGGTATAATTATAAAAACATAGCTACAGATATTAATGTGCTGTTAAAATTAGATGAAAGTAGCTATGAAGGTGGAGATAACAATGGCGATCATCCAATAGCCTGGTACCATGAATTTGACGGTGGAAGAGCCTGGTACACCGGTTTGGGACACACAAAAGAATCATACTCAGATCCTTTGTTTGTTGACCACTTATGGGGTGGAATTCAGTATGCTGCTGGTTTAGCGAATTAAGAACCGCCTTCCGTCATTTGAGGCATTCTTGACCATACATCCCCATGTCCGAATTATGATTAATGTCATAAGCTGATAATTAACCCCCATATATTAGTTTAGTTGGTAGATTGATTCCAGAAATGCTAATATCGGACAAGGTCAAATGTTATCACTGTGGTGATGATTGTCGTGATGGGATAATTTCCAGTTACGATAAATCCTTCTGTTGCACCGGTTGCAAACTGGTCTTCGAACTACTCGAGGAAAATGGGCTAACTTCTTATTACAATATCCAAAAATCTCCCGGAACCAGGCAAAACACCAGGAATGAATTTGGGTACTTAGACAATGAGACAATAGCCAATCAGATTTTGGAATTCAAATCTCATCAAATGAATCGTGTGACCTTTAGGCTGCCTGAGATTCATTGCAGCGCCTGCATTTATTTATTGGAAAACCTGCCCCGAATTAACCCCTCAATTATAAGATCAGAAGTGAACTTCTTGAGAAAAGAAGCCAGTATTGACTATGATTCCAAGGAGATTAAATTGAGTGAGGTTGCTGACCTTCTACAGCTAATTGGGTACTCCGCTGAAGTTAATTTAGAAAAAAAGGAAGCCAATCAACAAAAAAATGCTTCCCGTGTTCTGGGGATGAAAATTGGGGTTGCAGGTTTTTGTTTTGGCAACGTGATGTTGTTCAGCTTTCCGGAATACCTGGGGCTGGATTCCCTGACGGAAGGGGCTTATCGTCAGTTTTTTTCCTGGGCTTGTTTGGTCCTGTCCCTCCCGGCTTTTTTCTATTGTGGCATTGGATACGTTACTTCAGCTTTTAAAAGTTTGCAACAAAAGTTCTTAAACCTTGATGTTCCCATAGCACTAGGAATGATCACTTTACTATTTCGGAGCACTTATGAAATAACCACAAATTCTGGCATTGGATATCTAGACTCATTGACAGGACTTATTTTTTTCTTACTCATTGGTAAATGGTTTCAAAGTAGCACTTATGATTTTCTCTCATTTGAGAGGGATTATAAATCATATTTTCCTCTTGCAGTTTCTGTCATCCAAGGAAACAAAGTTGAGATCATGCAACTTGATTCATTGCAAGTGGGACATGTGATAGAGGTGCGAAACAACGAAATAATTCCGGCTGATGCAGAGCTACTTGATAGTAAAGTAGTGGTTGATTATTCTTTCGTAACAGGGGAATCAGAAAATTTGGTGAAAAGAGTTGGCGATCAGCTTTATGCAGGTGGAAAAGTTATTGGCACTTCAGTAAAAATGAAAGTCCTAAAGGAAGTATCAAAAAGCTACCTTACAAGGCTTTGGAACCAGGATGGATTTAACCAGCAGCCTGACCAATTCAGAAGCTTATCTGACCAGATAAGCAAGTTCTTTACTCTTACAGTAATTGTTATTGCCATATCTGCTTCATTTTTTTGGTGGATTACGAATCCCTCCAAAATATGGGAGGTCTTTACCGCCATACTTATAGTGGCTTGTCCGTGTGCTCTGGCATTGGCCGCCCCGTTTACATTGGGCAGTGCGCTTCGTGTTTTTGGAAGGCACCATCTTTACCTCAAGAATACAGGGATTATTGAGAAAATGGCCCAATTAACAACAATCGTCTTTGATAAAACAGGTACCGTGACACTACCATCGAATAGTTTGCTCAGTAACGAGATGAATTTATCCGAAGATGAAAAGCTGATGGTAGCGGCATTAGCCAGGCAATCTACACATCCGTTGAGCCGGCAGATTTATCAAACCCTTTCAAGCGACAAGGACGTCATCATAAAGAATTTTCATGAAACCCCCGGATTAGGTATTAGTGGAAATGCCCACGGAAATGAAATTCTTCTTGGTTCTTCAGAATATATTCTCGGGGGGCAAATGGTAATCAGTTGGCGAACAGAATTTACGTTTCGATTGATGGAAAGCTAAAGGGGTATTTTCAGGTTCAGTCCACTTATCGTGAAGGATTTTCTTCCCTGATCGATAAATTGAATCAGTATAAACTCCATCTTCTTACGGGTGATCACAGTAAGACTGAACAACAAAAATTTGAAGATGATTACAATCAAAAGCTAGTCCTTTCTTTTGACAAGGGACCGATGGAAAAATTAGATTATATCAAAAGTCTGCAAAATGCCGGTGATAAGGTGATGATGATAGGCGATGGTTTAAACGATTCAGGTGCCCTGCAGAAAAGTGATGTTGGGATTGCCGTTTCAGACAACACTGCCCTATTTACCCCAGCTTCGGATGGAATTCTAAAAGGAAGTAATATGAATAAGCTCTATCAATTCTTACTTCTGGCGAGAGGGGGTAAGAAAATCGTTATAGCAAGTTTTGTACTTTCTTTCTTATACAATACAGTTGGACTGGGATTGGCAGTTTCTGGTTTGTTGACACCTCTGGTAGCAGCGATTTTAATGCCGCTAAGCAGTGTAACAGTGGTTGTGTTTAGTACACTTAATGTGAATATGCTGGCCAAAAAGTTGAAATTGTCTTAATTTGAAACAAAATTGTTTTACAAATGACGGTGATCTACATCCTAATAATAGTTAGTGTCTTGATTGCTTTATTATTTCTCCTGGCATTTATCTGGGCGCTAAGATCCGGGCAATGGGATGATAATCATACTCCCTCAATCAGGATGCTGTTTGATGATAATCATCCCGTTGAAAAGAAAAAATAAATCGGACTGTGAGCTGACTTCTATCAGTTTTATTTACATTTATTGAAATAGGCACTTAATAAATAAATATTTTGAACAAATAAACCGTATAAAATGCTTTATTAACTCATTGATATTCAGTATATTAAT
>JAQCLE010000041.1 GCA_027592755.1 Bacteroidota bacterium
TGTTTGTTAACTACCTCAATATAAGCAATTTATGCCTGTTTTTATGCCTTCTCCCTAACTGTTTAGTGAATTTTTCGGGTTAAGTTGCGGAATGCAGACACCTCAAACGGTTCATCAAACAAATAAAAAGCCTGGACAACTTTGGAAAAACTATTGGAAAGACCAAATAAGACAACAAATACTGAAGAGCAAGGGTATAATTTTTTTTGCGGTTTGATGATCTTGAAGTAAAGAAGTATATGCCTTCTGTGTTAAATACCATTCACGATTGGATTAAAGAAGATGACCAAAATAGATAGCATTTCAAAATACGCAGTTGATTCAAAGGGCTATTATGGCAAATTCGGGGGTGCCTACATTCCGGAAATGCTACACCCTAATGTTGAAGAATTACAGCAAAGGTATTTGCAAATTATGTCAGAGAAATCCTTCGTTAATGATTTTAAGAAATTACTGAAAGACTATGTCGGGCGGCCTACTCCACTGTATCTGGCACAACGACTCTCAGAAAAATTTGGGGCTAACATATACTTGAAGAGAGAAGACCTTTGTCACACAGGGGCACATAAAATTAATAATACAATAGGTCAGATACTTTTGGCCAAGCGACTAGGGAAGGCAAAAATAATCGCTGAAACAGGTGCCGGCCAGCACGGTGTTGCTACTGCCACGGTTTGCGCACTCACTGGTGTCGAATGCATCGTTTACATGGGAAAAGTTGATATGGAGCGTCAAAAACCAAATGTCGAACGAATGCGCATACTTGGAGCTGAGGTTAGACCGGCAACATCAGGGAGTCAAACCTTAAAAGATGCGACAAATGAGGCTTTAAGGCATTGGATAAATAACCCTTGGGACACACACTACATTATCGGATCTGTGGTTGGACCGCATCCCTACCCGGATATGGTTGCCCGGTTTCAATCTGTAATAAGTGAGGAGATGAAATTGCAACTGGCCGAATCTACTGGTGAGGAAAACCCAGATTATATTATTGCTTGTGTTGGAGGTGGTAGTAATGCAATTGGAGCGTTCTATCATTACCTTGATGAAGAAAATGTTCAACTGATTGCTGTTGAAGCCGGGGGAGAGGGTGTAAGCTCAGGCAGATCAGCTGCAACAACACAACTTGGCAAGGAAGGCGTACTTCATGGCAGTCGATCGCTCGTAATGCAAACACAGGATGGACAGGTAGTCGAGCCTCATTCGATTTCAGCTGGTCTTGATTATCCCGGAATTGGCCCGATACACGCTCACTTGTTTGAAACTGGTAGAGTAAAATTCTTGAGCGCTACTGATGAGGAGGCCATGAAAGCTGGCATTTTATTAAGTCGATTAGAAGGAATCATTCCCGCTATTGAAACAGCGCACGCAATTGCTGCATTAGACCAAATGAAATTTAACACCAATGACGTTATAGTGATTAATTTATCAGGTCGTGGTGATAAGGATTTAGAGACTTACATTAAATGGGGAGGGTATTGAGTGATTGACCTATAGCACTCCCTTAGTTGAAGGCAGTTGATTTCCTTCAACTTTGATAGCTATCTTCAAAGCCTTTGCAAAGGCTTTGAAGATAGCCTCAATTTTATGGTGTTCATTGTCACCTTCCACTTTTACATTCAGATTGCATTTTGCTGCATCACAGAATGATTTGAAAAAGTGGAAGAACATTTCGGTGGGCATTTCGCCAACTTTCTCTCTTTTAAATTCTGCCTCCCAAACTAACCAGGGACGTCCGCTAAAATCTATCGCAACCTGTGCCAGTGCCTCATCCATTGGCAATAAAAAGCCATATCGTGCAATACCGCGTTTATCACCCAAAGCTCGAAGGAAAGCTTCTCCCAGAGCAATTCCAGTGTCCTCAATCGTATGGTGTTCATCAATTTGAAGGTCACCCTTTACAACAATTTCAAGGTCACAACCTGAGTGTTTTGCAACCTGTTCCAACATGTGATCAAAAAAACCAATGCCCGTTGAAATACTGGCTTGAGAGTTGCCATCAAGGTTTAGCTTGATGCTGATTTGAGTCTCATTTGTGTTCCTGCTCACCTGGGCCACCCGGTCTTTACCTGATTTTAAAAATTTATAAATGTCTTTCCAGTTATCAGAGCCGAATTCAGCATCTGATGACGGAGATTTGGAAAAATGTATCGCTTTGGATCCCAGGTTTTTAGCTAGTTCTACATCAGTCAACCTATCCCCAATGACAAAGGAATTCTCCAAATCATAGTCACCATTCAGGTACGTCATTAACATTCCTGTTCGAGGTTTTCGATTTGGGTTGTTCTCTTTTTCAAAACTTTTATCGATATGAATCGCAGTAAAATGAATTCCTTCACTTTCAAGCGTCCTAAGCATCATATTGTGGGCAGGCCAAAAAGTATCTTCGGGAAATGAATCCGTTCCCAGGCCATCCTGATTAGTTACCATCACCAATTCATAATCAAGCTCTGTAGCAATCCTGTGAAGTCCAACGATTGAACCTGGGACAAAATCTAATTTGTCAAACGAATCCACCTGTTGATCCGGTTGGGGTTCAACTATAATTGTGCCGTCGCGATCAATAAAAAGGACTTTCTTTTTCATCATAACTCATTAAGCACCTGAATAAGTCTATCGTTTTCCACTGGGGTGCCAATTGTGATCCTCAGACATCCTTCACAATGTAATTCCCTACTTCTATCTCGTACGATTATGTTTCTCTTTCTAAGAAAATCATTGATGCTTTCGGAGTTATCAAATCTAACCAATAAGAAGTTGGCATTCGAGGGGACAATTTCCCTGACAAATGAAAGCGCCTTCAATTTTTTCGCTAAAAGATTTCTCTCGGCCACGATTTTTTCAACAACTTCATTTTTTGTGGACTCAATTTCAAGTGCTTGGATTCCCATCTCCTGACTTGCCTTATTAATATTATAAGGTGGTTTTATCTTATTCAGGATCTCAATAATATATGGATTTCCATAAGCTATCCCCAATCTTATCGCTGCCAAACCCCAGGCTTTACTAAAAGTTTGTAATATGACAAGGTTAGGATACTGCTCAAGTTTCTCGATCAGACTGGTTTCCTGAGCGAAATCTATATAGGCTTCATCGACAACAACCAATCCATCAAACTCCTCAAGAATTTCAATGATGGTCTGACTGTTTAACAGATTACCAGATGGATTATTAGGGCTGCATATGAATATGATCTTGCAATAGTCAAACGATGTTTTCTTCAACTGATCAGTGTCAATTTGAAATTCGATAGTCAAAGGAATTTCTATGACCCCAACATTGTTAATTAAGGCACTGACCTTATACATGCCGTAAGTGGGGGGAAGAATTACTATTTTGTTCCTTTCAGGTTCACAAAATGCACGAATTAGCAGATCAATTGGTTCATCGCTACCATTTCCAATAAAAATCTGATCAGGTGAAACTCCCTTTACTTTTGAAAGAACTCCTTTCAATTTTGTTTGATGAGGATCTGGATAACGGTTGAAATCACCACCGGTTACAGGGCCATATGAATTTTCATTGGCGTCAAGGTAAACCTCTGCCGATCCTTTAAAATCATCTCTTGCGGACGAATAAGGTTTTATTGTTAAAATGTGTGGCCTTACAAATTTTTTAAGACGGTCCATTTTCTTTCAAATATTTCAGCCTGATAGAAACGGCATTCTTGTGGGCCTCTAGTAGTTCAGCTTCAGCCATCTTTTCAATAACAGGGCCCAGCGCTTGTAATCCCTCTGGACTAATTCTTTGATAGGTTATTTTTTTAATAAAGCTGTCAAGTGAAACTCCTCCAATGGACCTGGCCCAACCGTTGGTTGGCAGCGTGTGATTGGTACCAGAGGCATAATCTCCTGCTGCTTCAGGAGTATAATCGCCGGTAAATACAGAACCAGCATTGCAGACATGCTGAAGGATAATCCCGGGCTTTCTCAATGCCACAATTAGATGCTCGGGAGCATATTCATTGATGAAATCAGCTATCACAAATTTATCTTTAATTTGTATAGCGAGGCTATTTGCCAATGCCTTTAAGACTACATCACGTCGTGAAAGTCTCTTTACCTGCTTGTCAATTTCGTTCAGAACATCCTTTATAAATGTTTTGGATTTTGATACAAGAACGACCTGACTATCAACACCGTGCTCTGCCTGCGACAACAGATCAGCTGCTACGAATGCAGGATTTGATTTTTTACCAGCAACGACTAAGACTTCAGATGGACCTGCGGGCATGTCAATAGCTACACTGTCTCTGCTAACAATTTGTTTCGCAACAGTCACAAACTGATTACCAGGACCGAATATCTTATCAACCCTGGGAATTGATTCTGTACCATAAGCCATGGCTGCGATAGCCTGGGCGCCACCTACTTTCGCAATCTTTTCAATACCCAATAGACTTGCTGTATACAGAATAACTGGATTTATCTTGCCTTCTGAATTTGTCGGGGTACAGATAATTATTTCTTCACAACCGGCTATTCTTGCAGGAACACCAAGCATTAATACAGTTGAAAACAAGGGAGCTGTTCCACCAGGTATATAAAACCCGATTTTCTTAATGGGTACGCTTTTGCGACTGCAGAAAACACCAGGGATTGTCTCCATTTCAATATCCTTGGTAACCTGGGCTTCATGAAATTTTTTAATGTTCTCTTTTGCGGAATTGATTGCGTTTTTAAGTTCTTCACTTACTTCCTTTGAAGAATCTAAAATTTCCTCTTGGGAAATAAGAATATCTTTTATATCAACGTGATCATACTCTCTGATAAACTTCTTCAAAGCCTTATCCCCATTGCGTTTTACTTTATCAAGGATTGGTTCCACAATCCTTTCGGTCTTTGTAAAATCTTGGGTTGGTCGCTTGACGAGTTCAGCCCATAAGTCCTTTGAAGGCTCAATTACAATCCTCATTAATTCTTTTCTATCCGTTTTCATGAGATGCGAGACCTTAGAGAATCATTTTTTCAATGGGGACAATCAAAATACCTTCTGCTCCAGCTTGCCTCAATTTTTGAATTCTTTCCCAGAATTCATCTTCTGTAATTACTGAGTGAATCGAACTCCAACCAGCTGTCGCCAACGGCAATACAGTAGGACTTTTCATACCTGGAAGTAAGCTAATAATTAAATCTAGTTTGTCATTTGGAGCATTTAGTAAAATATATTTATTATTTGACCCTGCCTGCACCGCATCAATCCTAAAGAGGAGCTGCTTAAGTATCTCATTTTTTTCAGGTGATAGTGTATTATTGGCCACTAGAACAGCTTCTGATTTGAAAATAACTTCAACCTCCTTTAAGCCATTGGTTAGTAGCGTACTGCCGCTGCTAACAATATCACAGATTGCATCTGCCAGTCCAATACCGGGTGCGATTTCCACGGACCCACTTATTTCATGGATGTCTGCTTTGATTCCTTCTTTCTGAAGGAAAGATGCCAATATGTTAGGGTATGATGTAGCAATACTCTTCGATTCAAAGTTCTTTAACCCTTCGTAATTCTCTGATTTCGGTATTGCAAGACTTAACCTGCATTTAGAAAAACCAAGTCTCTTTACAAGACTGACATCCTTTTCTTTTTCGACCAATTCGTTCTCCCCAACTATTCCAATATCAGCTACACCATCGGCTACATAGCCTGGTATATCATCATCCCTGAGAAATAAAAATTCCAATGGGAAGTTTTGTGCGGAAGACATTAGTTTTCCCCCGCCGTTGGAAAACCTGATGCCACATTCCCTAATCAGATCGAGTGATGATTCACTCAGCCGACCAGATTTTTGTACTGCAATTCTTAAAATGGTATTCATTCGGATTGTACCTGTTAATTCAAATAAACAAAAAGATTAGGATATTGATCCCGATGGGTGAAGTTAAATGCTCGTCCTCCTTAAGAGGGATGTTGGAAATGATGAGAAGAATAGCAGAAGTGGAGCATTGCTTTTGGTTTAAACAGGGCAAAGTTAGAATGAATTAAGTTTTGGCAAATAAAATTTTGGTTAAGTTTACTAATGTTGATCAAATTCCCTTTGATTACACAAACTTTATTAGGGACAACAAAATCATTAAAATATATTAAATTGTTCACCCTTAGAATTCTAACATGGACATATTGATTGTTGTAGGCTTAATTTCCCTTGGTTTGGGATTAATGATTGTAGAGTTGATATTCATTCCCGGAACTACGATCGTTGGTATCCTTGGTTTTGGGATATATGTCTATGGTGTTTATTCAAGTTTTGGAGCTTTTGGTACTACCATTGGTTGGATTGTGTTGGTTTCGACCATGGTCATCTCTATAGCATTCGTAGTCTACAGTTTGAAAATGAATGCCTGGGATAAGTTTGCATTGAAGGATGTTAACAAGTCGAGAGTAAATGAAGACTCACCCGTCGCTCTTGAAATTGGAAAGGAGGGCATATCTATTTCCTCAATAAAACCCATAGGGAAGGGAGAATTCGAGAACCGTGAATACGAAATCCGATCAATGGGAAATTTCATTGAAGAAAATAAACCAATAAAGGTGATAAAGATTGATAATAATCGAATATTTGTTGAACAATTAAACACATAGTTAATGAGTGCTTTAGGACCAATATTTTTGATTTTCGCCGGAATAATCGGCTTTTTTATTTTTTTGTACTTTGTTCCTGTTAACCTCTGGATCACAGCAATTTTCAGTGGTGTCAAAGTCGGGCTATTTGAGCTTGTATTTATGAGGATCAGGAAAGTGCCACCATCGGTGATTGTCAATTCGCTGATTACCGCCACAAAAGCGGGACTGAAGTTTACCAACGATGAAACCGGAGTAAAACGGCAGCTTTCAACCATGGAACTTGAGGCACATTATCTTGCTGGTGGTAACGTACCGCAAGTGATAAGGGCGCTAATTTCAGCTGATAAAGCAAACATTGCTTTGACATTTAAGCAGGCAACGGCAATTGATCTCGCAGGTAGGGATGTTTTTGAAGCGGTTCAGGTTTCTGTTAATCCCAAGGTACTCAATACGCCATCAGTTGCAGCAGTAGCAGCAGATGGTATCCAACTTATATGTAAGGCCAGGGTTACAATAAGGGCTAATATCCAACAATTGGTTGGTGGGGCTGGAGAAGAGACCATTCTAGCCAGGGTTGGTGAGGGGATCGTGACCTCCGTTGGATCAGCTAAATCCCACAAAGAAGTACTTGAAAACCCCGATAAAATATCAAAACTTGTGTTGGCCAGAGGTCTTGATGCAGGTACTGCTTTTGAAATCCTTTCGATTGATATAGCAGATGTCGATGTTGGGACAAATATTGGCGCTAAACTTCAAACAGATCAGGCTTCGGCGGATTTGAAGGTTGCTGAGGCCAAAGCGGAAGAAAGAAGGGCCATGGCTGTGGCACTTGAACAGGAAATGGTGGCGAAAGCACAAGAAGCCAGGGCCAAGGTGATTGAAGCAGAAGCCGAAATACCGAAGGCAATAGCTGATGCTTTTAGAACTGGTAATCTTGGGATTATGGATTATTATAAAATTCAAAATATACAAGCTGACACTTCGATGAGGGATTCGATTGCAGGAGGCAAGAAGAAAGGAACTGGCAGCTCTGGATCTAAGGCTTGAAAAGAACTACAATAAAAAGAGGCCATTCGAAAGGATGGCCTTTTTTATTTTGATTATTCCAATATTTGGTTGATTTGAGTTCAAATCTCACGTGAACCATGCATGGAAATATTCTGTTAATCGATAAAAATTCGATGTTGATCGAATAATGGTGCTGTTGGTCTAAATCATATTTTTTGGACAATTTTTCATTCTACATTTACTTCGTCTTTCATGATAGCTGGTTGGATAATCAATTGGGAGGGAGCAAATGGTTCCTTCCCTTTTGCATTTGTAGGGGTTAATAGTAGCCCGAATAATAAAGTAAAATTTGCCACTAGGTCAACATCAGAAGTCTTCCTTTATATCACTTGTAAATCTTATTTCCTCCCTTAAAGCTCTTGTTAGAATAAATGATTATGCTCCTTTGTCGATCAGAATACTGAGTTGATCGAATAATAATGGCGTTGGTCTAAATCATATTTTTTGGACAATTTTTCAGCCTACATTTACTTCGTCTTTCATGATAGCTGGTTGGAAATCAATTGGGAAGGAGCAAATGGTTCCCTTCCCTTTTGTACTTATAAGGGGACAGAAAATCGGGTAGATAAAGCTTGAAGATCGTCTACTACCTGTTCAACAATGGGGATTCCTGACTCCTTTCGAATTGCCTCATTTTCTCTTTCAGGATCACCCGGGATAAGAACACGCTCAATTCCTTTGATTGGCTTCGCCGATCTGAATCTTTCTATCCACTGATCCATGTGTTTTTTAAATTCATTTGCCGGTCTAAATGCATCTACTCGCATTGCCCCAAAAAAGTGCCCTATCCCATCGCCTACGGGGTCGGTTGAAGGCTCTGCATAACTTACAAATGGTGGCACCCAGGGTCCGTAGTTTGCTCCGGAAAGAACGCCAGTTAGGATATCAACCATGGCGCTCAGGCCATATCCCTTGTTGGAGCTGTGTTCTCTATCTCCCCCTAGAGGTAAAAGGGCACCACCTTTTTTTACCCCTTCTGCGTCGGTAATTTGAGTTCCTTCGGCATCCTGTATCCATCCCAATGGAGCCTCAGCTCCTTTTCTCATTAAGATTTCCAATTTGCCATTAGCAGCTGTGGTTGTTGCCATGTCTAGCACAAAAGGCGGTTGATTACCTGCAGGAATGGCTATTGCAATTGGGTTAGTACCCAACATTCTCTCAATTGAAAACGTAGGAGCAACCAATGGACTCGCATTAGTCATAGCCACGCCTATCATATCCTTCTCGAGGGCCATCATGGCATGGAAACCCGCAATACCAAAATGATTGGAGTTTTTAACCGCTACCCATCCGGTACCAACATTTGCAGCTTTTGCTATGGCTGTTTTCATTGCCGATGGGCCAACAACCAAACCTAAGCCCGAGTCACCATCTACGACGGCGGTAGAGGGTGTTTCATGAACAATCCGAATATTCGGATCAGTATTTACTCTTCCAATTTCCCAAAGTCTTACATAACCACTTAGCCTTGCTACGCCATGGGAATCAACCCCTCGGAGATCAGCCGAAACGAGGGTTTTTGCAGCGATTTCAGCTTGGGCTTCACTGCAACCAATTTTTCTAAATATGGCGCCGCAAAACTTTATTAACTGATCACTGGTGTACATCAGGCGAGATTTGAGTCGAACTCAAGGCTATCGATAGTGCTAAATAGGATGCCTTCTTTGAGTGCATACGCTGAAACACGAATATTTTGGATACCAATTTTATCGATGATGTATTTTACAAGAATGCTGGCTACAACAATCATGTCAACACGCATTTCTATCATTCCTGGAATTTGTAGCCGTTCTTCTCGAGATTTATGGAGCAGGTCATGATAAATACTAATAAATCCATCAACGGTCAGAGGAAATTCAGTCCCGAGTTTTACCTCTGATATATTATTTCTCAACCTGAAAATATCACTCAGAGAATCGAATGTTCCTGATGAGCCGATCAGTGTTTGGGGGTTGAAGTGTTTCGAAGCTTCAAAAAGTGGTTGCAGGGTTTCATTTATGTAATTATTCAGCTTTTGGATCTCATCTGATTTCATCGGGTCATTCTTGTGAAATTGGTCAAGAAGCCGCTGTCCACCCATTTCATAACTTCCTTTCCAAAATATCTCATGAGAATTTCCCAGAATAAATTCAATACTACCCCCTCCAACGTCCATTATAAGAGATATTTCATCACCCAAATCCAGCGCTTTTTTCACCCCATAATAGATAGATTCTGCCTCTTCATCACCAGTGATAATCCTTGTTTTGATGCCTGTTTCATCCTTAATTCTCTGGACCAATTCCATTCCATTTTCAGCACATCGGATTGCGCTGGAAGCAGTTGCGAAAATTTGATCCACCCCGATTTCATCAATTTTTAATCGGAATAACTTCAGAGCGTTTATAGCCCTGGTTGCTGCCTCTTCATTAATGATCCCATCACTAATGCCATTGGCCCCGATTCTAACCGTTATTCTCTCCTGATAAATGGATGTAAATGTTCCTTCTCTGACACTTGAGACTAGCAGATGAAATGTGTTGGTGCCCATGTCAATTATAGCAATCGTCATATTCTATCTAATACTCTACGAAAAAAAAATGAGGATGCAATTTAGTGAGATTAATGAATACTATAAACGAACTTTAAAAGCAGGATACTATTTAGGTGCGTTTCCTATATTTGATAGTTGCCAAAAAGTCAGCCGTAACAATAATATTTTACAGCAAATGAGTAGATCAAAAAATAGCAAGGCATTTGAATTATTGAACAAAAAGAATGAAAAAGCACTTTTGGGAGGAGGTACCAAAAGAATCGAAGCGCAACATGCTAAAGGAAAACTAACAGCTCGGGAAAGGATAGCATTTTTGCTCGACGATGGAAGCTTTCAGGAAACCGGAAAATTTGTTGAACATCGAACAAAAGATTTCAACCTGGATAAGGAAATTTACCCGGGCGATGGAGTGGTTACGGGTTATGGCACCATCAATGGTCGACCAATTTATATTTTCAGCCAGGACTTCACTGTCTTTGGGGGTTCATTATCAGAAGCTCATGCTGAAAAGATTTGCAGGGTCATGGATCTGGCCATGAGGAACGGAGCTCCAGTCATTGGTTTGAATGATTCCGGTGGAGCAAGAATACAGGAGGGTGTTGTTTCACTCGGCGGATATGCGGAAATTTTTTATCGCAATACACTGGCTTCTGGTGTGGTCCCTCAAATTTCTGCTGTCATGGGGCCATGTGCCGGTGGAGCAGTTTACTCTCCAGCAATAACAGACTTTGTATTGATGGTGGAAAAAACATCTTATATGTTTGTCACAGGCCCCAATGTTGTTAAAACAGTAACTCACGAAGAGGTCACTTCTGAAGAATTAGGTGGCGCCCAAACGCATAGTACTAAAAGCGGTGTCACGCATTTTGCATCACCCAACGAGGTTGAATGCTTGACTACAATCAAAAAACTCCTATCCTACATTCCCCAAAATTGTGAGGATGATCCGCCTTTTATGGCTTACGCAACAAATGATGAGCTTCGTCCTGAATTAGATGACATTGTCCCGGAGAATTCAAATCTCCCATATGACATGAAGGAAATAATAGACGGGATTCTTGACGACGAAAGTTTTCTGGAAGTCCACAAGGATTTTGCTGAGAATATCGTCGTTGGGTTTGGCCGTCTTGCTGGTAAATCTGTTGGGGTAGTAGCAAACCAACCTGCAGTTCTAGCCGGTGTGCTGGATATTCATTCCAGCACCAAAGCTGCCCGATTTGTTAGATTTTGCGATTCTTTTAATGTTCCCCTACTTGTTTTAGAAGATGTACCCGGTTTCTTACCTGGAACTGACCAGGAGTGGAATGCAATAATCACCAACGGAGCGAAATTGCTTTATGCATTTTCGGAAGCAACTGTTCCGAGAATTACTGTGATTACACGCAAAGCTTACGGGGGAGCTTATGACGTGATGAACTCAAAACACATCGGAGCGGATATGAATTTTGCATGGCCGTCTGCGGAAATCGCTGTTATGGGAGCCAGGGGAGCTGCCGAGATAATTTTCAAAAAAGAAATAGATAAGGCCGATGATCCTGAAGCAAAGCTGCAGGAAAAAGTGGATGCGTATACAGCAAAATTTGCAAACCCCTACATTGCAGCAAGCCGTGGCTATATCGATGAAGTTATCTATCCATCGGAAACAAGATTAAAGCTTATTGGTACCTTTAAGATGCTAGAAAATAAGGTAGCTGTCCTGCCCAGAAAAAAGCATGGCAACATTCCTCTCTGAGATAACCTAAGACATTAAATCCTATTAACTTTGACCGTTTTTATAACCTAAATCTTGTATGGATAAGAAAAGCAAAAGTTTTCTCGAGACCTATTTGAACAATGCATCGCCTACGGGGTTTGAGTCCTCGGGCCAACAGATTTGGCTGGATTATGTTAAACCTTATACCGACTCCTATATCACCGATACATATGGAACTGCGGTGGCAATTGTAAACTCTAAAGCCGAATATAAGGTGGTAATAGAAGCCCATGCGGATGAAATTTCATGGTTTGTGAACTACATAAAGGACGATGGTTATATCTATGTCCGTAGAAATGGAGGTTCAGACCACCAGATTGCCCCTTCCATGCGGGTCAACATCCATACTGCAAAAGGAGTAGTTAAAGGTGTATTTGGATGGCCCGCCATCCATGTCAGGAAAGCAACAGATGAGAAACCACCATCACTTAAAAACATCTTTATTGATGTGGGTGCAGCCTCCAAAGAAGAAGTCTTGAAGATGGGCATTCACGTTGGGAGTGTTATCACGTTTGAAGACGAACTAATTGAACTGAACAAGAAATATCTTGTTGGTCGTGCTCTGGATAACCGAATAGGCGGGTTTATGATAGCAGAAGTTGCCAGGAGACTAAAAGAGAACAAAGTTAAAATACCTTTCGGGCTTTATGTCGTAAATGCCGTGCAAGAAGAAGTTGGTTTACGTGGGGCACAGATGATTGCTCAACGCATAAAACCAAATATTGCGGTTTGCACTGATGTGTGTCATGACACACAATCCCCTATGTATGAAAAAATCATGGATGGTGACCAGAAATCGGGGGATGGCCCGGTGTTGACTTACGGCCCGGCGGTTCATAACAACCTATTGAATATGATCATTAAGGTCGCTGAGAAGAATAAGATACCATTCCAAAGAGCAGCGGCTTCTAGATTTACCGGAACAGATACTGATGCCTTCGCTTATTCAAATGAAGGAGTAGCTTCCGCACTTATTTCTTTGCCCCTGAAGTATATGCACACCACTGTGGAAATGACTCATAAAGATGACGTTGAAAGTGTGATTCAATTGATTTATGAGTTTATCATTCAACTCAAGAGTGGTCACGATTTCCGATACATTAAATAGTTTCTGAATTAATAGGGTCAGGGTCATAAAAGGATGTCTCTAAGTGGGCAAAACAATTAATCGGGCATTTGGGGTTATTCATGACAGATTGGGTATAATTGATCGAAAAGCCCCTTGACAATTAGGATTTTGAATTATTTTTGCAATTAGTAAAAAACCAGCTTCAATTTTATTTAAAGTACTCTACTAATGAACTTTTATAGTTTAAGGCTGTTTTTTCTATTAGCTTTTTTGAGTATTTTCTTTTCAGGCTATTCGGCCACTTTTACTTCAACTCAGTCAGGTGACTGGGATGTTGGTACAACTTGGGTTGGTAGCGTGGCGCCAGGGCCCACTGATGATGTAGTTATCGCTGCGGGTCATACAGTGACCTTAACCGGGCCTGAAACAATTGATTTCATAGTAATTAATTTCGGAGGATTTTTCGATTATGATGGTAATGTGCTTACCGTTACGACTCCAGCTTCCATATCTCCATTTATTTCTGTTAAAAATGGTGATTGGGATATAGGTACTACATGGTTAAATACTACAGCTCCCAGCTCAACTGATGATGCGTTCATTGCACCTGACCACACCGTATTCCTGAATGCAAGTACAACAATAGATGATGTTACAATAAGCGCTGGTGCGGTTGTTTATACGTTAGTAAGAACATTTACAGTTGATGGTAGCCTTATTCATAATGGCACCTACTTTATTCAAAATAATAGTAACAAGCACTTCACCATGAATGGTACGAGTGTCAGCGGAACAGGGACGGTTCAACTCGAGGGAACAGGGGCTGCCGGAAATAATATTATATTCAATAATGACATTACAGTTGAGTCGGGTTCCCGCTTAAAAATGATAACTGTTTTAGGGGGTGAGGTACAGGTTACACCCGGTTTCACGGTTACTAACGAAGGGGAAATTGAAATAACCGGGAATCTTGTTGAGGGCGGTGGTGCCGGAACAGGTACCTGGGAACAAGGATCAAACTCAATACTATTACTGAAAAATGAAGTCACCGATATTGTACTTGATGCGAGTTCAAATACACCAAATACAGTAGATTATAATGGCCTCACGGATCAAACCCTTTATATACCATCGAGTAGTACTTACAATAATTTAACACTATCTGGAAGCGGCACCAAAACGGTGACTAGCGATGGAGATTTAACCATTTCAGGAGATTTAACAATTAATGAATCAGTAGTTTTTGATGTCGATTTGGATGATACAGGGGCTGTAAGCGCCTTGACCATATAGGGCGACTGGACCAATGAGGGGATATTTGTCGAAGATGGTGGAATTGTGACTTTCAGTGGTTCAGCAGTTCAGACCATTACAAACGCCAACACTGAAAGGTTTGAAGACCTGATTATTAACAATGCTACCGCAGATGTTGCGGTGGTTATTGACGACAATGTTGAGGTTTCCGGAACCCTGACTCTAACTGCTGGTAATATAGATGCAGGATCGAACAAACTGACATTGGGAATTTCGACAAGTACAGTAGGTACATTAACAGCATCGCCGGTTGGTTTTGTAATTGGTAGGTTTGAAAGATGGTTGGCTGCTGCCGACAATGCTTTAAAATTATTCCCTTTGGGAGATAATGATGAAAACTACAATCCTGCGGAAATTACATTTACAAATAATCCCAATGGAGGTACAGTTGTTTGTCAATTTGTTGATAGCGCACCGGGAGATAATGGTTTGGATTTAGATGATAATGGAAAGACTGTTTATTTATCATATGCTGATGGTTATTGGTTCTGGGAAGCAGGAAATAGCTTCACTACCAATGATTACGACTTAAATTTGACCCTGGAGAATCCATTTGGATTTACAATTGATTCCGATGATACAAGGCTTCTTACAAGAGTTGATGCATCATCAGCATGGATAGCCGATGGAGATCATGCTACAGGAACCCCGAACCAGGTTGAGCGTGATAATCTCGGACAAAGCACTCCAGTATTTCCGGCACAAAATGGCCTTGGAGATGGTTCATGTTCAACTCGACCTGCATCACCTTCCATAACCGGCACCACTGAGGTGTGCAAAGAAGATGCTAATGAAACATATAATTCTGTAACTGCAGAAACAACATATCTATGGGAAATTACCGGAGGAACACCTGTTGATCCAGCCGTACAAAATGTAAGCGTAGATTGGACTGATACTGATGTTCAAAATGTTAGACTCTATGTGCATAATGGATGTACATACTCAGAACCCTTTGATTATGCAGTAACAGTTCATTCGATACCACCGACATCAATAAGTGGAAGAACAATAGTACCACAGAATACAGGAACATTCACTTATGATGTGGATAGTCCTATTGCAAGTAATTATGAATATGACTGGACCATTACCGGAGGAACTCCGGCTACAGCCCTTGATGTTACTTCCTTGGATATCACCTGGGGGGCTGCTGGCACTGGGACTGTTAGTGTTACCGCAACAAATACCGTTGTAGCTTCGGGGTGTGATGCATCGGATGCAACAACAAAAACTGTAGAAATTGCTGAAGCTATTGAAACAGTCGGTACAGGTATAGATTTAGATTGGGACGATGCAACGGCGTGGAAAACAGGAACAGTGCCACTGGAGTCTCAAAATGTCAAAATTATTGGCGGTGATAAAGTAACTGTCACCACATCAGCAGGCAATCAAAATGAAATTGTTAATGTTTATGTAGAATCAAATGGAGAAATAGCAATAGATGTAGGAGCAGGTCTGATCGCCAGCGGCGATGTTATTTGTCATGGTGATATTACATCTGCTACGAATAACCCTCTTGTAATGGACGGTACTGAGTCAAGCCCTAAAGAACAGATTGATGGTACCGGAACGATAAATGTTCCGATTGAGATTACTAACATATCTAAGGTCATATTTGCAACCGCCGATTTAACTATTAAATCAATCGAAATAGATAATGCTCTCAATCTTAGAAATGATGGAACTGCGATAATAACAGGAGATATTATAGGTAATGGAGCTTCTGCCCAATTCATCAACAGCTCAACGGGAACGCTTACAGCGCAAGGAGAAGTTATGGCTACTGGTCTTTTAACAGCCAATGCCAGCGGTAATACGGTTATTTATGCGGGTACCGGAACAACTATTAAACAAACTGTAGATGATACCTATCACAATCTCGAAGTTTCCGCCGGAACAAAAGCTCTTGGTTTTGATTTAACAGCCAATGGTGACCTAACTATAAGTGGTGGTGACTTATCAGTCACTGCCAATAATATTACTGTTGAAGGAGATTATCTACAGAGCGGAGGCACTTTTGAGAACAGCGATACCTACACGGGTACCCTGGACATCAATGGCAATGTTTCTTTAAGTGGTGGTACAACCAATGCTGGTACTTCTGCTGGTCATACAGTGGCCGGAGATTGGACCAATACGGGTGGGACATTTTCTTCCACCGGTACAATCACTTTTGACGGGTCGGCCGGCCAAACCATTGGAGGAAGTGCAACTACTACATTCAATAACTTTATTTTGAACAATTCAAATGGACTAACAGTAGATGCTGTGGCAGATATTGATGGTTCAACCACCCTTACTAGTGGTAACATTGACCTGAACGGTGCCAATATGAATATATCTGGAAATATTACAGCGACCAGCAGTGTGGTCACAGGTACCAATGCGATCAATATTGATGGCAATGTTCTACAAACAATTACAGGGGTAAGCGCCATTTCCAATCTTACACTAAACAACTCAAGTGGTGCAGATGGATTGCAATTACTGAGTAACGATTTAACAATTA
This sequence comes from Bacteroidota bacterium, assembly GCA_027592755.1. GTDB lineage: Bacteria > Bacteroidota > Bacteroidia > Cytophagales > Cyclobacteriaceae > JAJCYL01. The sequence goes on from JAQCLE010000041.1 coordinate 16,811, forward strand.
GTGGCGTTCTGACACTTACATCCAGTAATCTTCTGACGGATGCAGGTTCTCCAACAGGCAACGTACTCATAATGGAGGAATCAGCTACCATTGGCGCAAGTGGGAGTTCAAGTTTTGTAAATGGCAGGATGATTTATGATTTGAGCCCAGGAGGAGGTAACCCGGCTACTATTACACTACCTGTTGGCAAAACTATAGCCGAGCGAAAAGTAATACTTACGGTATCTAGCGACGATGTAACCTATACTGCAGAATATGCCAACGAGGATGCTGATATTCTGGCCTATACTATTCCTGGAACTCCTGCCATCACAAGGGTATCTGAAGCAGGATATTGGTCTATACAAAGTGCGGCTACAGGTAATACAACCGGGCAATTTTTTTATACCACTCCCGACGGTGTTACGGAAGAGACCACATTATACATACTTAAAGATAATGGTATTGGTGATTGGGTTGATATTAGTAACGGCAATGGTAGTGCTGCACCAAATGGTAGCATAATAACAAATACTTTTAATTCTTTCAGTTCTTTTACGCTTGCGACAACATCTACTCTTCCAACCAATCCTCTTCCAGTCGAACTTATCTCCTTCATGGCAGAAATCAATGGCGAGGGCAATGCGCTACTTAAATGGAAAACTGCGACGGAAGAGAACAATGAAGGATTTTATATTGAAAAAAGCATTGATAATGCTCTGACATTCAACCAAGTAGGTTTTGTAAATGGCAATGGCAATTCAGACAGAGAATTGAGTTACTCTTTCACCGATGTTGAATTCAACCAAAGTACTTATTATCGTCTACGGCAAATGGACTATGACGGTCAATTTGAAATCAGCCCGGCTGTATTTCTTGAGCATTACTCCACCATCCATCCTATGATATATCCCAACCCTTTTAATAACCAGGTTACGGTCAAGCTGGAAGAAGACAAAAGTTTCAGGTTCTGGCTCTCTGATGTGGCAGGTAACATGATACTTAACGGGTTTGATGTTACCGCTGAGGATATTCAAGCAGTTCTTAATAACGAAACTTTAAAGTTGAAAGCCGGCATTTATATCATCAAGATCTTCGGAAGTGGCACTTACTATACCCAACGATTAATAAAGGAATAATTCAACTCAGAGCGGCTCTTATGAAATCGTTGAAGGGTTTTATCCTGGTATAGACCTTTAAGGATTTCTTAACAAAATCCTTATCAATAATTTCGTCATCATTAAGATTATGAAGTAATACATAATCCTTAAACTTTAAGTACTCAATTTGCGGATGATCTTCGGGATAGCCTTTCGGAGGTCTTTTTAGTCGATCACCCCAAATGTCACCAAAAAGTTTTTTAAATGATGCGTCTTCAATGATACTGATAAAGTGATCTGAATTATAATCTATTTCCTGCCGCACTCTTTTCAGATTTTCTGCTTCCGGATGATAAAGCCCTCCACCTATGAAGCACTGTCCCCCTGGCTGAAGATGAATATAGTAAGAAGGAAAGATTGATTTTTTGCCACCCTCTGACATTGAAGCCCCGAAATTCAGTTTATAAGGAGACTTGTTTTTGCTGAACCTGACATCACGATGAAGTCGAAAAATGCATTTCTTAGCCTGAAGCCCCGAAATTCCCGGATCGAAGAGGGCAATGCCATTGATGAGTTCTTGTACAAGTTCAACAAAGAAGTTCCGAGCAGTTTCATAATTGTCTCTATTTGCTTCAAACCATTCGCGGTTATTATTTAAGCTCAATTGAGTAAGAAAGCCAAGTACATGAGCATTTTCCATTCAGTTAATTTACTAAAATCAATAGAACCAGAGCTGCCAGGCATCAAATTAAAAAAGGCCTGACGTAAATCAGGCCTTTTAAAGACAATATTTCATAGGGCTTATAGTCTGATCTTAGAAGCACCCGCATCCATCATGGCATAAGTTCGCATCTTATCATATGCGGCTGGCGCCAGGTGATCGGACGCTTTTCCGGTGTGAGGCATATCGACCTGTCCACTGTTTTTCCACCATTCTTCAGCGAAACTTACTGCCTGCTCAATATCAACGTCGAACTGCTTAATGCAGGTGTCACATGTAAGCCAGGTATGTTCTTTTTCGGCAGTTTTCTCAAAAATGATGCCCCGCATTTTAGTGGCATTTTCATCCTTTTTCTTAAAGTGGTTGGTTGTATAAACCATTGTTTCCGGCTCCACCATTTTATTATCCCAATATTCTTTTGATACTACAACCTGGGAGGTAGTAAGGGCAAAACCTTCCTTATATTCAAGAAGCGATTTGCAGATGCTGCACTGAGTTTTGGGTTGTTTCTTTTTACCAAACAAGTTTCCAAACATGATAATTGAGTTTTGGCTTATAAATGGTTGTTAATAGATATGTTAGACGTAATTAGATAATCTTAAGTTACAGGAAGAGGACTCCAGTCCTTACCTTTTTTCTATATCTGTTTTGGTCCCTTTTATTATCAAAAAATTAATCTCAATTCCGGCTATAATTTATTAAATAGACTCACATTAACAGATTTGGTTGCACTTAGCTGCCATTTTTTTTATAAAATTTAGAGTAGATTAAGTCCTGGTCAGGATGGTATGGACTCGCTTATGCTCGCCTCCATAACTTATCCCCTACAATTTCACTGATCACAGACTCCCTTGTGTTTTTTGATATCGGTATTAAATGGCTCCCAATTTTCAGCTGATTTCCATCAATAGCACCAATCTTATTTTTTGCAGCAATGTATGATTTATGTACTCGAAGAAAGGAATCTGATGGAAGTCTTTCCTCGACTTTCTTCAGGGAAACGAGAACAATCAGTTTTTCCTGCCCACGATAAATTATGGTGTAATCTTTCATACCCTCGATGAAAAGAATTTCATCGAAATAAATCTTTACAAATTTGCCATCGCATTTTACAAAGAAGAATTCATCTGCAGTGCCGGGAGCCAACTCGGGGTTTTTTCGTAGTAATAAATATTCATAAGCCTTATTGGCACCCTGTGTAAACCTCTCAAATGAAAAAGGCTTCACGAGATAGTCAATTGCATTAAGATCAAAGCCATCGGCAGCATAATCGCGATAGGCGGTGGTGAAAATTACAATTGGAGGATGAGAAAGCGATTTCATTAATTGAAGCCCCGACATACCTGGCATATTAATGTCAAGAAAGATAAGGTCAATGGGGTTATTCTTAAGAGCTTCTGTTGCTTCCAACGCATTTTTGCAGGTCTCAATTAAGCTGAGGAAATGTATTTTACTCATATATCCTGCTATTCCATCCCTGGCGAGAGGTTCGTCATCAACAATGAGACAATTAATTTTCATGGTTTTATTATAAGACTAACACTGAAATAGCCATTATCCGGGTTGATTACAAGCGAGTGACGCCCCGGATAAAGCAATTCTAATCGTCTGATCGTATTGTCCAGCCCGACACCTTTTTTAGTTGCTGTGCTATCAGCAATATTGATTGATTCATTCTTTAATTCGAAATGAATTTCATTGGAGCTAACTTCCACGGTACCAGATATAACTTGTTTGGCGTCTGACACATAACCATGTTTGAAGGCATTCTCCAGAAAGGTAAGAAGAATCATTGGTCCGATTTCATGTTTTGACGTATCACCTTCAACTTTCCAGGAAATGTCCAAAGCATCCCCTTTTCTTAATTTTTCCAGTTCGATGTAGTTCTCTAGATACTTCAATTCTTCGTCAAGAGGAATATAATCCCTGTTTCCTTCATACAATTGATGGCTCAACATATCCGAAAACTTTAGAAGCATATCCGAAGCTTTTTTTGGACTTTTAGTAATTAAGAAATAAATGCTGTTCAATGAATTGAACAAGAAATGTGGATTTATTTGATTTTTCAAGAAACTAAGTTCTGTTTCCAGACTCTTCTTTTTTAGTTCCTGAGTTGTGATGTCCTGGATGAAATAGATTCTGGTCAGTATGATTGCGAGCGTAATAAGAGTGACAAGAACAGCCTCCGACGATACAACAATTAATCCTCGTGGAGAGCTGAAAAATTGAGCGACCCGGGGAGAATCATTAATGTTCAACATGAAATAAGAGACGATCTGCGAAGTTGAAATGGCTATAACTGCAAGGCCAGCTGATAAAGTGATCAGGTAAACCAGATACTTTCTTGAAAGTAAATAACGGGGAACTAAAATATAGACATTGATGTAGGCAAGTGACGCATAAAGCGCTGAAGTAATAATGTTCAATTTTACATTATCGAGGTATACATTATTATGGACAAGGTCTCTTACGCTCCAAAACAGCAAATAGATAATCCAGAATAGTACGTGCTGGAACCAGGGAAAACGGATTTGATCTTGGTATCTCATGTAATTTCTTCAACTAAATTAACGATTCAAAACAAGGTGGTAATTACTACGTAGACCAACATTAGTTTTAAATAGACCAATCGTACTCTCATTATCTTATTGCAGCCTTACTTTTGGCCTTTCAAACTGATGATCAATAACCCTATAATAAAAGTAATTATCCCTGCTCTCAACGAAGAAAACGCTATTGGTAAAGTAATAGAAGAATTACCAGGTGGTATGTTGGCAGAAGTTGTTGTCGTGGACAATGGATCACAAGATCAAACTTTTCAAAAGGCAATAGACAAAGGAGCTACAGCAATTAGAGAACCACGCCGGGGTTATGGGCAAGCATGCCTTACGGGTATTAAACACGTTTCCGAACAGGAACCTAAGCCTGACATTTTGGTGTTTATAGACGGTGACCATTCTGATTTCCCCGAAAATATCATTGATTTAGTCAATCCCATAATAAGGGGAGAGGCAGATATGGTGATTGGATCGAGGGCTTTGGGTAATAAAGAAGACGGTTCCATGACGTTTCCCCAGATTTTTGGCAACTGGTTGGCCACAACATTGCTAAGGTTGTTTTATGGTGCCAAATTTACAGATCTGGGACCTTTTAGAGCCATTAGATATGAGAGTCTGATGCAATTGGGCATGATAGACACAAACTACGGTTGGACTGTGGAAATGCAGTTAAAGGCAGCAAAATATAAATTGAGATATATTGAAATTCCTGTTGATTATAGGCGGAGGATTGGATTTTCAAAGATTTCAGGAACTATCTCGGGTACGATAATGGCAGGGTATAAGATAATCTGGACAATCATTAGATATTTATGACGACTGCTGTAGTAATATTTATCTACATACTGTCTCTTGCGCTGATTTTAGTTTTCAGCCTGGGGCAATTAAGCCTCGCATTCTTTTACAAAAGGAGTAGTGAAGAGGTACAGATAAAACGACTAAAAACCTATCCACCTGTAACTGTGCAACTGCCGGTGTACAATGAGAAATTTGTCGTAGAACGATTGATTGATGCCGTTTGTAAGCTGAATTACCCAAAGGATAAATTAGAAATCCAGGTATTGGATGATTCGGATGATGAAACTTCCCAGATTATTGATGATAAAGTGAAGGAGTGGAAAACTGCGGGGATCAACATTTTGCAAATTCTAAGAGAAAATAGGGATGGATACAAAGCAGGTGCGCTTTCCCTGGGAATGGAAGTAGCACTCGGGGAGTTTATTACAATTTTTGATGCTGATTTTCTCCCGAAAGAGGACTTTCTTCAGAAGATGTTACCCCACTTTGAAAGGGAAAATATTGGAATGGTACAAAGTCGGTGGGGCCATTTGAACGAGGATTATTCAATTTTAACCCGTATGCAGGCCTTCGGACTTGATGCACACTTCACAGTTGAACAACTCGGGCGAAACAAAGCGGGCAGTTTCATAAGCTTTAATGGAACCGCCGGGATATGGAGAAAATCATGCATTGAAGATGCCGGCGGATGGTCGGCTGATACACTCACTGAAGATCTTGATTTGAGCTATCGGGCACAATTGAAGGGTTGGAAGTTCAAGTATCTTGAGGATGTTGTTACCCCAGCGGAGCTACCTGTAACCATGTCGGGAGTTAAGTCTCAACAATATCGTTGGAATAAAGGGGCAGCTGAAACCGCAAGAAAGAATTTGGGAAATGTATTTTCTTCAGATTTTAGTTTCCGCCAAAAAACACATGCCTCTTTTCATCTTTTAAATAGCTCCATTTTTATATGCCTTCTGCTTTCTGGTATTCTAAGCCTGCCAATGTTGAAAATTAAAGAGGATAACCCCGAATTAGGGTTGTTATTCAACCTGGGATCAATTTTTTTTATTGGGTTTATTGCGATTGCCTATTTCTACTGGATATCCTTCAAAAGTGTGGATCCGAAGAGGAGATTTTTGAATTATATTTTGAAATTCCCGATTTTCCTTGCCTTTTCAATGGGACTTTCACTCCACAACTCAATAGCCGTATTGGAAGGTTTCTTCGGTATCAAATCACCTTTTATCAGAACACCAAAGTTCAACATTGTTTCTAAAGCCGATAATTGGATTGATAACTCATATCTCAATACTAAACTGAATGTATTGATCTTTTTTGAAATCCTGCTTGCTCTATATTTTATGGCAGGGATAGCCTATGGAATTTATCTCAATAACTATGCGTTGATAATTTTTCATCTGCTCCTGACGATCGGATTTGCTTCAATTTCTATCCTTTCATTTAAGCGCCAGGCCTATGCCCGAGGCTGATAGGGGACCATCTTTCAGGTTTTATACAGCAGGATTTTTCCTGTTTTTTGGCTTTGTTTTTCTTGTTTATTCAATTGAGCGAACCCAGACGGTTGAACTTATTTCGGTTTACACGATTTTGTTCGCACTGTACCTATGGTGTCTTTTAAATAGGGACGAATACAGTTTCAATCAGTGGAAGACATTGGCCGCCGTTATTAGACTAAGTTTATTGTTTGCAATCCCCGCATTGTCTGACGATTTCTATCGGTTCATTTGGGATGGCCGGTTATTGACCAATGGAATCAATCCATTTTCGGAGTTGCCGGTATTCTTTATGAATCCCGACAATCAAGTGCCAGGTTTGACAGCTGATCTTTTCAGCAAGTTGAACTCACCGGAGTACTTCACAATCTATCCTCCGCTGAACCAGTTTATCTTTTGGATGTCAGCGCTGATCGGAGGGGATAGTATACTGGCTTCGGTGATTGTAATGAGGCTCTTTTTGCTTGCGGCCGAAATAGGAACAATCTGGTTGTTTCCTGTAGTGCTGGATCAATATGGATTATCCAGAAAGTTATCTCTAATTTATCTCCTTAACCCAATTGTAATCATTGAAACGGTCGGAAACCTTCACTTCGAGGGGATGATGTTTTTCTTCGTTTTGCTGGCACTGTGGCTCATGAATAAGAACAAGCTGGTTGTATCCGCCCTGTCAATGACACTGGCAATATGCACCAAATTGATACCCCTCATCTTTTTAATATTCCTCCCGAAACCCTATAGTTTTCGTAGGATGTTAGTCTATTATGGAGTTACAAGTGCTGCACTTATTGTCATATTTTTTCCTTTAATTGATCTGGAATTAATACGAAATTTTGGAAGTAGTGTATCCCTTTATTTCCAGAGGTTTGAATTTAATGGAAGCTTCTACTTAATCTTACGTGAAATAGGATTTGCATTTAGTGGTTATAATATGATTCAGCAAATAGGTCGCGGGTTGGTCATTTTCACTTTTTTAGCAATCATGGCCCTGGCTTTTTGGCCATTTGGAAAGAAAGCCATACTGACCGACCAGCTCTTTTTTGCATTGGGAATTTATTTTATGATGTCAACTACCGTACATCCGTGGTATGTGATAACCGTTCTAGGCCTGAGTGCTTTCACCAGGTACAAAAGCCCTATTTTATGGAGCTTTTTGATTTTCCTTACCTATATCGGTTACACGGCAGATGGTTTCGACCTTCCGCTCTGGGTTCTTTTTGTTGAGTACGGTTTGGTTTACGGCATGTTTCTTTTTGAACTTTCCAAACAGTTTGGTTGGTGGGCCCGGTTAAAACCTCAACCAAAATGAAGGAGTTGCTTATCATATTTGTTAAAAACCCTGAATTGGGTAAAGTGAAAACCCGACTTGCTGATGATATTGGCAACGATGGAGCGCTCAGGGTATATCAGCAACTGCTGTTACAAACATTCGAGATTACGCAAAATCTTCCTTTTGAAAAATGGGTTTATTATTCTGATAACATTGATGTGCATGATTTTTGGGAAGCTGGTTATTCAAAAAAACTCCAGAATGGAAATGATTTAGGTGAGAGAATATTGAAGGCTTTTAGTGAGGCCTTCGATGCGGGTTTCGAACGGGTTTGTATCATCGGGAGTGATTGCTTTGAACTAACATCGGATATTATTAAGAGTGCTTTTTCAGCTTTTGATGAAAATAGTTTTGTAATCGGACCGGCTAAAGATGGCGGTTATTATCTGCTGGGAATGGATCAATTTGAAAAACAGGTTTTTTTGAATAAAAACTGGAGCACGAGTGAGGTTGGGAAGCAGACGATCAACAATTTTGAATTACTCAATAAGCCATATCACGTTTTGCCTGAATTGTCTGATATTGATACCATTGATGATTTGGAATCTTTTCCAGACCTCAAAGCTTTAGCTCAGAACACCGATGCTCATACAGATTGAGGATTTCGGTAAATCCGATTTTATCCGTATTGAAATTGGTCAAAATTTCGTCTTGAACTTTCCCTCGTTCAAGCGCCTCAGAATAGGGCATGTCACTAAATGTCACCATTGAATAAAGGGGTAACCACCTGTTTCCAAATTGTTTGTGCAGTTCCTTTTCGAGGGCTTTTCGTCTGACGAAATCCGGATCGGCAACTTTATCCCTCATTTCAATAAAATTTTGAAGTGCAAGAGTGGCAATTGCGTCTGTATTCTTTTTTCTTGACTCCTGGAAGAGAGGCATAACTTCTTGCCAATTGTCATCTTTTTGATCTAACAACTGGTTTAGCACGAAACAATCTTCGAAGCCTGCATTCATCCCTTGCCCATAAAACGGCACGATCGCATGGGCAGCGTCTCCGATGAGTAAAAAGTCACCAGCCTTCCAGGGATAAGTTTTTATTGTAGACAGGGAGCAAGTTGGATTTTGATTGAACTGATCTATTAAATCGGAAATCAAAGGTGGTACATCGCTGAAGTGTTGTTCAAAAAAATTTAAGATACTACCCGATTTTGAGAAGCTTTCAAATGAATCGGCCCCGGTGTTGGGTAGAAACAAGGTGCAAGTGAAGGTCTTATCAATATTTGGGAGGGCTATCAGCATGAGGTGATGACGAGGCCAGATGTGCAAGGCATTCGGGTAAATGGCGAAATCATCTATTTTGGCACCAATGGTAAGCTCTTTGTAACTGTGCCCTAAGTCTTCTTTGGTTGTAGCAACTTTTCCATAACCCTCCATTGATTGCCTGATGGCCGAAAAAGCGCCATCAGCTCCGATAATTATATCCGCATTATCTGCGCTTTGTTTCCCCTCCTGATTTGAGGTATTCAAATCGGTACTGGTTAAGTTGCAGGATTCAATCTTGCTGTTGAAATGTATTGATACGCCTTGCTTTTCTGCTTCATTCAGTAGCAGTTTATTCAGCTTTTCTCTTGAAATGGAATTAATTACCTGTCCCTCGTCGCCATAGCGCTGAAGTTCACAGTCTCCATTGGGCTGATGAATCATCCGACCATGCATGGGAACGACAAGTTGCAGGGCAATTTCTTTCAATCCTATGATATCAAGGGCATTTAGTCCCCGGTTGCTCAACGCAAGATTAATTGATCTGCCACCTCCAATGTTTCCCCTGCGGAGATCGTCTCTTTTCTCGTGGATGTCAACAGTATAACCTCGTTTTCTCAGGATGATACTTAAAAGTGACCCAACCAGACCAGCGCCACAGATGATGATTTTGCCTTTCATTACTTCTCTATGGCAGATTTTAGTATTTGGACAAAATCGTAGACTTCACAAAAGGTATTATAAAGAGGAACTGGCGCTGCTCTTACAACATTCGGTTCTCTCCAATCAACAATCACGTTTTGTTCATGGAGTTGATCGAAAATTTCTCTTCCATTAGCGTCGATCAATAATGACAGTTGACACCCTCTTTCATCTGGGCTTTTGGGTGTGATAATATGGATCAATTCATGCAAGTCACTAAGAAGGAATTCGAGAAATCCTGTAAGCTGGAGACTTTTTTCCCTGAGCGCATTTATTCCTGCCTGCTCGAATATTTCAAGTGAAGCGAGGTGCGCCGCCATGTTAAATACCGGAGCGTTACTAAGCTGCCAGCGGTCAGCACTTACCATCGGATTGAACTCCTTTTTCATTTCAAAGCGCTCAGACTCATTAGTACCCCACCAACCCGCAAACTGAGGCAGGTTTTGATCATGATGCTTTTGATGAACAAAAGCTCCGCCAACGCCACCCGGGCCGGAGTTCAAGTATTTGTAGCTGCACCAAACGGCAAAATCAACATTCCAATTGTGAAGTGATAGGGGAACATTACCAATGGCATGGGCAAGATCAAACCCGGCAAACGCCCCGACGTGATGGGCAGTTTCAGCAATTTTATTGATATCAAAATACTGCCCTGAATAGTACTGCACTCCGCTGAATAGCACAAGCGCAAGTTCATCACCAGCCTGTTTTATTTCCGATAAGATTTGATCCGTTTTGATGACACATTCTCCTCCTAAAGGTTCAATCGCTACTAGGGCCTGCTCAGGATCAAAACCATGAAACCGAATTTGTGATTCAATGGCGTATCGATCGCTGGGGAAAGCCCCTGCTTCGCAAATTATTTTGAACCTCGAAGGTGTAGGCCTGTAGAATGATACCATTAACAGGTGGAGATTAACGGTGAGGCTGTTCATTGCCACAACTTCGGTTTCTTTGGCACCAACCAATCGTCCCAACGACTCTCTGAAATGCTTGTGATAGTCCACCCAGGGTCTCTTTCCCTTGAAATGACCTTCAACTCCATGTTCAGCCCAATTGTCCATTTCTTCTGTAAAGAAATCACGGACCTTTTTAGGCTGAAGACCAAGTGAATTCCCGCAGAAATAGATTACAGGTTTATCATCCTTTTTTGGAAAATAGAAATAGTCTCGGAATTCTTTTAAAGGGTCATTTCTGTCGCAATCAACCGCAAATTTCCTTGAATTGATATACTCCATTTGACTAGTGGGCAAGCTCCGTTTGGTTGATTCCGAGCCAGGTGAGGGCATTGTCTGACAGCAATGCTCGTTTGGTGGAATCGGGGAGTGATGATGATTCAATCATTTCCCCCGGAACTGCTTCTCCTAAGGGAAACGGATAATCTGAACCGAGTACTATTTTATCTGCTCCCAGTAAGTCGATTACATAGTTTAGCATTCGTGGGTCATACAGAAGAGAGTCAACATAGAACTTACCCAGATATTCCTTTGGATTGACATCATTATCGACAGCACATAGATCAGGGCGCATTTTAAAACCATGCTCGATTCTACCAAAAGTAGCAGGGAAAGAACCCCCACCATGTGCAAAAGCAACTCTCAGGTCGGGGAGTTTTTCGAAAATACCACTAAAGATCATGGAGCATATGGCCCGGGAAGATTCGGCAGGCATACCGACCAGCCAGGGCAGCCAATACTTGGGCATTTGATCCATGCCCATCATATCCCAGGGGTGAACGAAAATTGCTGCACCCATCTCCTCAGCAGCTTCAAAGATTTGAAATAATTGAGGGGTGTCCAGATTCCATTCATTGATATGGGTTCCGATTTCAATCCCCTTCAAGCCAATTTTCATACACCTTTCGAGTTCCTTGATGGCCATATCCGGAGCCTGCATTGGAATCGTTCCCAGACCAATAAACCGATCAGGATATTTTGAGACTATTTCGGCTATATGATCGTTGAGGAGTTTACTAATAAAAAGGGTATGAGCAGGTTTTGCCCAATAACTAAACATAACAGGAACGGTAGACAGCACCTGGACACCCACATGATGTTGATCACACTCATAAATTCGCTTTTCAGGATCCCAGCAATTGTCCTGAACTTCCCTGAAAAACTTGTTGTCCATCATCATTCTGGCACAACAGGGTTGGTGATGCTCAAGCCTGATCCAGTCACCGTATCCGAATTTTTGCTTCAGATCAGGCCATTTTTCAGGCAAAATGTGTGTGTGGATATCAACTTTGAAAAATTCAGGCATGATGTCAATCTGTAATCATTTTCAGAACTGTCATTTTACTTTTGCCGGAGGCTCCATAACGGTACCACATTTCTTGCAAGTCCTTTTTTCTATTGAATCATAAAACCCTGCCATTAGTGGTGGCAGTTGGGTCACAATGTCGGTTAGATTGAGGTACTCATCGTACAATTTCTCGTTGCAGTTTTCACAAAACCATAAAAAACCATCTCTTTCGCCATGCTTTCTATAGAGTTCCATTACAAGCCCAACGGTGTTGGCAGCTCTTTGAGGTGAGTGCGGGACCTTGGGTGGTAAAAGAAAAATCTCCCCTTCTTTTATTGGAATATCAACTTTTTTTCCATCCTCAATGATTTTCAAAATTATATCCCCTTCAACCTGGTAAAAAAACTCCTCTGTTTCATTATAGTGGTAGTCCTTTCGGGCGTTGGGGCCACCAACTATCATGACGATATAGTCATCATTGCCCTTGTAAACCTGTTGATTTCCCACAGGTGGTTTGAGGAGATGGCGGTTTTCATCAATCCATCCTTTGAAATTAAAAGCTCTTCTTATTGCCATACCTCAACAGATTATTTGAGCCTTAAAGCTAATAAATGTTGTACTGAGTTTGTGAGTTTTATAGCTTGGTCGGAAGTTAATCTTAATTTATCGTGGACATAAGTATATCAGGGAAAAGAGCAATTGTATGTGGCAGCACCCAGGGAATCGGGAAAGCCGCAGCAAAGGAGCTGGCTTCATTAGGAGCTAATATTTTGCTTATTGCAAGAAATGAAGACAGTCTGAAAGTTGTATTGGATGAACTACCAAAAAATCAGGAACAACGACATGATTATTTAGTTGCCGATTTCCAGCAGCCTGAAATCCTAAAGGACAAAATCAATATTTATCTTCAGGACAACAGTGCCGAGATTCTGATCAACAATACCGGTGGCCCTCCGGGAGGACCAATTATTGACGCGGACTATCATGAATTTGAGAAGGCAATGACCGCTCATTTGACCTGTAGTCATATTCTTGTTCAGGCCTTGGTACCGGGAATGAAGGCGTCGAAATACGGCAGGATCATCAATATTATCTCGACTTCGGTTAAAATTCCCATTCCTGGGCTGGGTGTTTCTAATACTACCCGTGGGGCAATGGCCAGCTGGGCAAAGACGCTTTCACAGGAACTGGCCCCTTTTGGTATTACGGTGAATAATGTATTGCCTGGATTTACCAGTACCGGCCGGCTGGATAGCCTAATGGGTTCAATTGCGTCTAAAAGACAGGTTCCTTTTGAGACAGTGAGGGATGAAATGATTGCAAGTGTACCTGCGGGTCGATTTGGGACTCCCGAGGAAATCGCCAATCTAATCGGTTTTCTGGCGACACCAGCCGCAGCTTATATTTCAGGAACCAGCATTCAGGTTGACGGAGCAAGGACGGGGGCGCTATAGGACCGGAATATCAAAGGCGTACAACTGGCTCTTCAACGAATTGGAGCCCAATTCAAAAATGGATACTGTAAAAGAGCTCACTGGTAGATTTGCAAAATTCATTTTCAATTTTTGAAATAGGCACTTAATAAATAAATATTTTGAACAAATAAACCGTGTAAAATGCTTTATTAACTC
>JAQCLE010000163.1 GCA_027592755.1 Bacteroidota bacterium
CCTCAAAGGTTTGAACTTTTTCCGCTATTTTATCCGTTTTTTGAAATTAGACTTTCGGATAGTTGTGAGTGATTTTGAAAAATTTATCCACAATCCGGTCACCTAAACTTTAGAAATTTTATGAGTAAAATTGAAGGAGCCAAAACAGAGTTAGCATTACAATGAGCGCCGAGTAGCTAATGAGTGAATAGACTCATAAAATTCTCACCATTCGACTCAACAGAATATCTGGCGATTACTTTTTTTCTACCAGCGCTGCCCAGTTGAGTTCTTAAATCAACATCCTGAATGAGATTGGTAATGCTCAAATACCAATCTTCCGTAGTGGTGCAATGAAAACCCTCTTTTCCATCTTCGACTATCTCCCCATTAACTCCGACAGGCGAGATCAAGGCAGGTATCTCCAAAGCCATATATTGTAATGCTTTAAACCCACATTTTCCTTTCGCCCAGGGGTCATCCGTGAGGGGCATTAATCCAATGTCAATTTCCATCAAATCCTTGATCTCTGTTGCTTTATCCCACTTTCTGTATTCCAACGATTCTAAATGAAACTTTGGAGCTTGATTTGAAATGACCAAAAATCTGAAGTCAATTTCCTTTTCCAGACGTGCTATAATGGGAACAAGAAATTCAATGTATTTAAGCGTTGAATGTGATCCTGTCCAGCCAATTGTCAATGGCCGTTCTTTCTTACGCTGTTTATTAGGATCGTGATAATTTGTATCTATAGTCGTTGGATTCAAAAGGACATTGGTATTAAAGATTCTGGCAAAATCAGTGAGAAAGTTGTTGCCACAAGAGAGTTTCCAACTCCACCGACAAATTGATCCCACTTTTGAATGCCATTTTATCCTCGCTACCAAAGCATTCTCTTTTGACGTATTTGGTAGCCAAATTGCATCATCAAAATCGTAAATGATTTTTTTGCCAAGAACATTTGAGATAATCCATTCTAAAAAGGGAAGCCCCATGGGAGCGGCTTCCCTATGAATAAAGATGAGATCAGCTTCTTTAGCTCTAAAAACATCCCTGAACCTTTTGATAAATCCCAGCCCAATGCCAATGGTCTTTGAAATGAAATTACCCTCCAGATAAAGTGAATTCCAGGTCGCTACGTCAATAAATGGCCGTGCTTCGATTTCAACTCCATTCTTTTTTAATAACTCAAAATATTGCTCAAACCGGAAACGCTGCGAGGGAGCGTAATCCAATGGATAAGGAATCAGGAAAAGGATTTTTATTCGTCCGACGGTAGGCAAATTCGACCGAAGATCATACTAATGCAACATGCCGCATTCTTTGCAGACTTTCTTCTCACCTCTCTTATTCTTTTTAGGTGCTTTTTTATGGCCAAAGTAGGAAGGATCAGAATACTGTGGTTTCATGCTCTCTTTGGCCAATTTTTGTTGTTTTACTGCATTTTCCTCCATCCGACCTTCGTATTCTTTTACAAGTTTGTTAAAATATGCTGCGTAGGTTTTTTCCTTCTGTTTACGGATTTGTCTTTTCGAAAGCGTATTTTTTGAGCCTTCCTGGGGAACCTGGATACTGCGTTTTTGATCAATTTCCCGTGAGTTTTGCGCAAAAACCATCACAGGTATCACCATCAGAAAGAAAAGGAAAGTAAAAACCAGAATTGATCTTGAGACCTTTTTTAACATAACATCCTTGAATTATACACCTATTACATATTACATAACTAAATTAGGTGAGTTTCATTGTAAAATTACAAGAAAAAGATCTGGCGCCCTGCGGATTCAATCCATATAGTGTGAATACCACTTTTGGAAAACGAATAACCCCCAAGTTTTGGCATGAGCATCCGCGGGATTAAATGAATGCAATTGATTCCTTAATTTCTTTATTTGCTTCCAATTAAAAATTCCCTGGTCAATGATCAGTTCCTGGTTGAACAATGATTTGTCAAGTTCTGATTTTAACTCTTTCCTAAACCACTTCAACAGGGGTACTTCAAATCCATGTTTCCCCCTTCCATAAATACTGGCAGGCAGCATATCCTGAAATGCATCGCGTAGTATCCGCTTTCTTAATTTCCTCTGCATTTTATATTCGTCTGGCAATGAAAATGCAAATTCGACCAACTCGTGATCAAGAAACGGAACCCTTACCTCCAGGCCGTTGGCCATTGACATCATATCCACTTTGGTGAGCATATCATTAGGAAGAACCAGCCTGGTATCTGCTGCCAAATAATCCGTCAGGGTTGGTTCCTTTGGTATTGCGCCAGTAAACAAAGTCTTCAATTCTTGAAATTCTCCTCTCAGCGAATCTGTCATTCCAGATGCCAAATATTTTGAAGCCTCAAGTTCCGAATTGAACGAGGCCCACAGCCAATACCGATCCTGGGAAGATAACTTCGAGCCTCTGGCAAAGCGATCCAATTGTCGGAAGAGGTTACCTATTTTTCCGGCTCGCGACTTGGGTGCCATTTTCCAAAGTGGATGAAGTAAAGTAATCAGCGTATTCTGGAGACTTTTTGAATTGCTTTTGCTAAGTGCATAGTGTTTATTATAACCCGAAAATATTTCATCCGCCCCGTCACCGGAGAGGGCGACTGTAGCTGTTTTACGTGTTTCTCGGCTCAGAATGTAAACCGGTATCGCTGAAGAATCGGCAAATGGCTCATCGATATAATTGATGATTTGATCCAGATGATTCAGCAGATCATCATTGCCTAGTGAGAATACCTCATGCTGTGTTCCCAAATGTTTTGCTACTTCATTGGCATATTTCGTTTCATCAAAAAATGGTTCATCCTTAAAACCGATTGAAAAAGTATTGAGTTGGTCGACATGTCTGGAGGCCAATGCGGTGATACAGGACGAATCAATTCCTCCACTCAAAAAAGCACCGATGGGCACATCCGCAACCAACCGCCGCTGCACTGATTTGTCCAATTTATCAACCAGGGATTTCTTAGCCTCTTCATAACTTAACCTGGATCCAACCTCACCTGATCTATACGGAATATCGTAATAGGGTATAATATTAAATTCATTGCGCTTCACCTGTATATAATGCCCGGGCGGGCATTTTTTTATATCCTTGATGATTGACCTTGGATGTGGTGTGTAATTGAGTTGAAGATAGGTGAACAGGGAAGTTTGATCGAGATCCTTTTTAATACCATAGGCCAGCAAAGATTTCATTTCAGATCCGAAAATGAACCGGTCATCATCAATGGTATAGAGCAGCGGCTTAATACCAATCCGATCCCTTGTCAGGAACATGGTTTCCTCCTGCTTATCATAGATGGCAAAAGCAAAGAAGCCATTCAATTTGGCCAGACAGTTTTCTTTCTCTTTTATGTAAAGGCTTAATAATACTTCAGTGTCAGCGTCAGATTTGAAGGAATGACCTTTTTGTTCTAATTCTCTTTTTAGCTCTTTATAGTTATAAATCTCACCATTGAAGACAATTGTATATCTCCCGGAACTGTCACTCATCGGTTGGTTACCCTTAGCGCTGGTGTCAATAATCGAAAGGCGCCGGTGACCGAGCCCTACGAAATAATCCTGGTAATAATCTTTGAAATCAGGACCCCGGCTTTCTATAGCATCGGTTGCACTGACCAGGTACATCTGGTTAATACGCCCAACTTCATTAAAAGCAAAAACACCTGTAATGCCACACATTTTGACTGGTTAAGCTGTAATTTTAGTTCAAATTCCTTGAACGCGAAATCGAACAGCTCAAATGAATAAAAATTCAATCAATAGAATTGTTCTTTATTTCTTAGTTATAGCCTTTTTGGCTGGATGTGGTTCTTCAAGAAAACTGGCGACCAAAAGAAAAAATGTTGACGCAATCATTAAAACTGCTAGAAGTTATACCGGAACTCCTTACAAGTGGGGTGGCACCACAAGGCAGGGCATTGATTGCTCTGGATTATTGCTGAAATCTTTTGATGCAATTAAAATGGAAATCCCTCGTACGTCCATTGAGCAAAGTAAAATTGGAAGCAGGGTAAGCCTTGACAAATTGGAGGAAGGCGATCTCGTATTTTTTGCCGCCGGAAAGAAGAAAAACAAGATCACCCATGCCGGATTGGTTACGGCTGTCAGGGGAAAGGATAATGTTCAATTCATTCATTCATCCTCAAGTAAAGGAGTTGTTGAAGCTAACCTGATGTCAAAATATTACCAGGGTATTTTTATCAAGGCTATCAGGGCATTTTGATCTAATGGTTTTTAATATATTTGCCGTCCTTTAAATTGGGGCTACTCGCCTGAACGAAATTCATTCGGGCAGGTAGCTCAGTTGGATCGGGAGTACTTAATGGGGCTACCCGCCTGGCTTCAATTGGATTGAGTGTACTTAATGGGGCTATAGCTCAGTTGGCTAGAGTACCTGACTGGCAGTCAGGGGGTCATGGGTTCGAATCCCATTAGCTCCACAATGCAAATACCTTAACTGTTTAAATATCAAACGGTTAGGGTATTTTTTATTACAGTTGTGCCAACATAGTGCCGACAATTCTCTATTTTGAGCCAAAATTATTTATAAACTTCTTCCACACTCCTGGGTTCAATATCCAGAAAATGATATTCTATAAATTTCATGTATTGTTCCCAATCATACAATTGAAGTCCATGAACACCTGAACGAACGTGATATCCAATTGCGCTTTTATGAATTGGTTGGTTAATTGCAGGCTGCTTCTCAGAAGTAAATGCTACATGTTTTTTGTAAATCTTATACACAGGAGCTGCATTGTACGTTCCAATCCATTGTCCTTTCTGGTCGGCCCATAAATCGTGTTGTGCAGTACCGACATAAAAGGGGCGTGGTGCCATTGTAACTAACAATGAGTGCTGGTCGACAGGCAAGTCGTGCACATTACTGGCGTATTTATTTGCATTTCTGCAAATCCAGGTGGGCAGGTGTTTTTCAAGCAAATCAATTCACTATTGGATTGGTCTTTAATAGATCAAGTAATCAAGCAGTATTATAAGAAAGGCAATAGTGCCGCAGGCAAGCCTGCTTATGAAGGATTACTACTATTCAAGGCCTGTCTGCTTCAAACTTGGTATGGGTTGAGCGATTATGAAGTAGAGGATCGGATAAACGATAGCATTTCATTTAGCTATTTCTGTGGGATGAGCATTGATGAGGTTTCACCAGATCATAGTACCATCAGTCGGTTTAGAACCTTAATGACCAAGGAAGGGGCTTATGATGATTTATTCAAACAGATCAATAATCAATTGGAAGCACATTGCATCATTGTAAAGACCGGAGCCTTGGTTGATGCAAGTATTATAGATAGTCCGCTAAAGCCAAAAGGCAGGC